>JBECKX010000027.1:0-24608 GCA_040235515.1 Candidatus Zixiibacteriota bacterium | reverse complement strand
CAATCATTGGGGTAGCCCAGCCCTTGGGTTGGGGAGGTGGATTCAGAATTCCCCAGCCCAAGGGCTAGGGTACCCGTTCAAGTTTTTGAGGCGATAGGCTGCGAAGGGTTCGGCGCGGGCGTCAGGTTCCAATGGTGCTTGACCTGCCTGCGCACGCAATCATTGGGGTAGCCCAACCCTTGGGTTGGGGAGGTGGATTCAGAATTCCCCAGCCCAAGGGCTGGGGTACCCGGAGTTTTTGAGGCGGTAGGTTAGCGAACGGTTCAGCGCGAGTGTCAAGTTCCAACGGAGCTTGGCCTGCCTGCGCACGCAATCATTGGGGTAGCCCAGCCCTTGGGTTGGGGAGGTGGATTCAGAATTCCCCAGCCCAAGGGCTGGGGTACCCGGACTTTTTGAGGCGGTAGGTTAGCGAACGGTTCAGCGCGAGTGTCAAGTTCCAACGGAGCTTGGCCTGCCTGCGCACGCAATCATTGGGGTAGCCCAACCCTTGGGTTGGGGAGGTGGATTCAGAATTCTCCAGCCCAAGGGCTGGGGTACCCGGTCCACCATTTATGGTGGGGGCATCAACCGCGACTGCCGCATATGGAGCAATCAAGAAAAAAGCCGCCGAACGAAAACGTCCGGCGGCCACAGTAGTTCCAAGTTTAAGCAGAGCCTACTTCTTCTTCGCCTTCTTCTTAGGTGCAGACTTCTTGGCAGTCGCAGCCTTGGCTGCCTTCTTGGGCTTGGCCGCAGCCTTGCTGCTTCTTGACTTCGAAGACGATTTGCCGGATGACTTTGACGGCTTGCCGCTCGGCTTCTCACGATCGCCGGCTTCCCACTTCTCGCGTATCACCGCCTGTGCCGCCGCAAGGCGGGCAATCGGTACACGGAACGGTGAACAGGACACATAATTCAAACCAAGCTTATGGCAGAACTCGATCGTCTTCGGATCACCACCGTGCTCGCCGCAGATACCGACCTTAAGGTCCGGGCGCGTAGCACGTCCCTTCTCGGCACCCATCTTTACGAGTTGACCAACACCCTCCTGATCGAGCGTGACGAACGGATCCTTTTCGAGGATTTCCTTCTCGTAGTAGTGGCGCAGGAATTTGCCGGCATCATCACGCGAGAAACCCATCGTCATCTGGGTCAGATCGTTGGTGCCGAAGCTGAAGAATTGCGCTTCATTGGCGATCTCGTCGGCGGTCAACGCTGCGCGCGGGATCTCGATCATAGTTCCCACCAGGAACGGAATCTCAACTTTCGACTTGCGCGAGACGAACTCAGCGACGCGCATGACAACTTCCTTCTGGTGCGCCAACTCGTTCTTATTGCCAACCAGCGGAATCATAATCTCAGGATAGACTTCCTTGCCCTGCTTGATCAGATCAGCCGCAGCCATCATGATTGCCTTTACCTGCATTTCGGTGATCTCCGGATAAGTTATCCCGAGACGGCAACCGCGATGACCCAGCATCGGATTCTGCTCCTCAAGCTCTTCCATCCGTTCGAGCATCTTCTTGATCTTCTCGACCTCTTCATACTTGTCCGGGTCATCACTGATCTCGGCGAGCTTCTGCTTCAGTTCTTCCTCATTCGGGAGGAATTCATGCAGCGGCGGGTCGAGCGTGCGAATCGTAACCGGCAAACCCTCCATCGCCTCGAAGATCGCTTTGAAATCTGACTTCTGGAATGGCAACAGCTTGTCGAGCGCGGTCTGTCGATCCGATTGTGTCGTCGCCAGGATCATCGCCTGGATATGTGGCAGGCGGTTCTTTCCGAAGAACATATGCTCGGTACGACAAAGTCCGATTCCCTGGGCGCCGAACCGGCGCGCGGTCGTCGAGTCTTCCGGATTGTCGGCATTGGTGCGCACCTGGAGAACACGCAGTTCATCAGCCCACTCCATAAACTCACCGAACTCACCCGAGAGCTCTGGTTCAAGTGTGGGTACTTCGCCGAGCATCACCTCACCGGTCGTACCGTTGATCGTAATGATCTCCTTATCCTTAACCACAAGCGTACCGATCGCAAACTGGCGGCGCGACTCGTACACGCGAATATCTTCACAACCCACGACGCATGGCTTTCCCATCCCGCGTGCCACAACTGCAGCGTGCGAGGTCATACCGCCGCGCGAAGTGAGGATACCCTCGGAGGCAATCATTCCGGCGATATCATCGGGGTTTGTCTCCATCCGCACGAGGATCGTCTTCTCGCCCCGCTCGTTGAGGCGAACCGCCTCGTCGGCGTGGAAGACTACCTTACCGGAAGCCGCACCGGGTGATGCCGCCAGACCCCTGGCGATCGTCTCGGTCTCGGCATCGGGGTCGATGCGCGGGTGGAGAAGCTGATCGAGGTCGGAGGGTTCTAAACGCATCAGCGCTTCTTCCTTCGTAATCAGACCCTCCTTCACCATATCGACAGCAATCTTCACTGCCGCCTGCGCGGTACGTTTGCCCGTGCGGGTCTGCAGCATGTAAAGCTTGTTTTCCTGAATCGTGAACTCGAAGTCCTGGACGTCGCGGTAATGATGCTCCAACTTCGCGGTGATCTTCTTGAGCTGATCGAACGCCTTGGGCATTTCCTTCTCCAGCTCCTTGATCGGCTGCGGCGTCCGGATACCCGCCACCACATCCTCACCCTGGGCGTTGATCAAAAACTCTCCGTAAAACTCGTTAGCTCCGGTAGCCGGATTACGGGTAAACCCGACACCGGTGGCGGAAGTCTCACCCATGTTGCCGAACACCATTGCCTGAACGTTGACAGCAGTGCCCAGGTCAGACGGGATCTCGTACTTGGCCCTGTACGTGATCGCGCGCGGAGAATTCCAACTGCGGAACACGGCATCACGCGCCATCCGCAACTGGTCCCACGGATCTGTCGGGAACGGCTCACCAGACTTCTTTTGTACCAATTTCTTGAAATTCTTAACGATATCTTTCAGGTCTTCGATCGAAAGCGAAGAGTCATGCTTGATCGCGCGCTGTTTCTTCTTCTTGGTGATCAGTTCCTCGAACTCATCCTTGTCGATTCCCAGTACGACATTACCGAACATCGCGATGAAGCGGCGGTAATTGTCGTAGGCAAAGCGTTCGTTGCCGGTCTTGTTGATGATACCCTGCAGTGACTCATCGTTCAGACCGAGGTTCAGGATCGTATCCATCATACCCGGCATCGAGAACTTCGCGCCGGACCGCACCGAGACCAGCAGCGGATCTTCCGCATCGCCGAATTTCGATCCCATCTCTTTTTCCAGCTGCTTCATCGCAGCCTGCATATGCTTTTCGAACTCTTTCGGAAGTGCGAGGTTGTTGTCGTAGAAGAGCCGACAGGCCTCGGTGGAAATCGTGAATCCGGGCGGGACCGGCACTCCGAGATTGGTCATTTCGGCCAATCCTGCCCCCTTGCCGCCGAGCAGTTCACGCATTGAGCCCTCACCATCGGCTTTACCGCCACCGAAGGAGTAGATATACTTAGTGGAATCGTCGAGTTTGGCCCGATGCTCCTGGGGTTGATTGTCGCTTGGGGCCGAGGCCTTTACGCCGATTCGCCGTGGCCTGGTAGCGGCTTTGGCGGCTGCAATCGTTGAGTCTTCTCTGGAAGTCTTTGTCTTGCTTGAGGTTTTAGCTGAAGCCTTGCGGGTGGATTTCCCGGCGGCTTTACCGGTTGATTTAGCCTTGGTTGTCACTTTCTTTGCCGTTTTCCTGCTTGTAGATTTTGAGGTAGGTTTCTTCGCGGCCGACTTCTTGGCGCCGGATTTCCTCGAAGATTTGGCTTGGGCCTTCTTACTCTTGGCTTTTGTCTTGGTCGCTTTCGGTGTCATTTAACAACCCCGTTCAAAATTGCCTCCAAATTTCGAGCTAATATACAAAAGTCCAAGACAAAAACAAAAGTGCTGCCGCAAAAATCTTAAGATTCAAGAGTTATACAGCAGCACTTTAGTAAGTGTTTGCACCGGTTGGAATTATGCTAAGATAAAACCCCTACATGGTGAATGTCTTTTCACCTGCAATGATCTTCTGAAGTATCTTGAGGGTCTTCTCGGCGGGAGCATGCATCAGGTCGTGAGTATTGTAGGTCGTCTTCTCAGACTCCCGCTGATACGACTTGGCATTCTTCCCCTTCGCCCCCGGTACACGTTGTTTCTTCTTGTGCAGCAGGTTGTACTGGCGTTGATACTCCTTGGCTTTCTCGCGGTGAGCCAAGTAGTATTGGCGCTGGTACTCCCGCCGCCGCCGCTTAGCCTCCTCAGGTGAGAGAGGCTCCTTGCGACTTCGCCTGGTCTTCGTAAGATTGATTTTTGCCATCCCCGCCTTCCGTGGCAAAAGTTAACGATTTACACGACACGGCCCAAAAAACTCGACCTCACAGATCGACTTTTAGCGGTTTTTTTCGATGCCCGACATGCAACTAATTTAACGCGTTGCACTTACCGTGTCAACTGGATTTTTACACAAATTTCACTTTTTTGACAAAAGTTTTCACACCTTGTAAACTAAAAGCATTCAAAAGCTTACGCGGTAGAACGTTCTAACGGACTTCTAACAGTTCTTAGTGCACCTCCTAACTCCCCTATTTACTTTATCAGTAGCTCAACCCAGTTCTTCACAAACTGGACACGGTCAATGAACAGCGACAAACGCGCCATCACGGTATAACCGAACGACGCTCCGAAGCCAATCATCAGAGTGTAAATGCCAACCTTGGCAATCCCGCCAAACCAGCCCTTGTGCTCCTTCGAGAAGAAGAAATAGATCAGGGAGCATACCACCAGCACGACAAGAACAACATCCCAAACTCCGCTCGGGAGCCCCAGCATCCCGGTCTTGCCAAAATCAAAGCCGGTTTCAAGAACCGTACCTCGGACCTGCTCAATCACACGATTCTTCATCTCGAGCGGAATCGAAACACCGGTCGCGATACCGATATAGAGTGCGATCGGATAGCGGCTGATCCAGGACCACTTCTTGGAAAAGCGCGCCCACATGATCAGGCCCAGCAGGAGCGGAACGATATAGTAGAGCTGCCCCGCCTTCGGGTCCCAGGTGTTTTGCTCGAAAAGGTGATCGAACAGGTTCGGTCTCAGACCATTGTAATAGAGAATGATAACGAAGTATCCTGCAGAGACGCCGACCACGATATGCTCGGCAAACTTGTAGAAGGCGTTGTCCTTGTAAAGGAACGACAACACCGACAAGGTCAGGAATACGGCAAACGCCTGCCAGAGAAGTTGATCAAGGGGAACCATCAGACCGCCTCCCCTCTCTGCTTGCGTGCACGCTTATCCAGGAAGAACCCGATATTACCAATCAGGATAAACGCGATAATCACGAGGTGTGCGTACGTTTGCACTCCCATTGCCTCCATAGCCAGTCCGGGGTTATCGGTGAGTTTTTCATATTCAGCCGCACCTTTCATTCCACCCATCAGCCCGAAAATCTGCTTCGACTGATAGAAGGGATAGTAGTCCGCGGCCGAGACTCCGGTCAACCCTAAAGCAACCTTGACACCATAACGACCATTTGCATTTGCGACCCAGGCATCCGCAACATTGCTGCCGGTGATATCAATTACACCTGTCACCTGGTTGTAGTTCTGGATGCGCCGCATCATCGGCAGCGAATCAAGTGGCGTCGTGTAGTAGTCGGTGGGATACGGAATCCGGAAGTTCTGTCCCATGCCGAGAATCACGAGCGCATAGTAGGGACGGTATCCGAGGAACACATAGTCCTTCCCATACTCCGGGCTGAACCCATGATAAGTGGACACCGAGTCAACGACATCCCGCACGACCTGCTCGGCCATACCGGCGCCGTTCTGAGACAACGTCAGGGTAATCACTTTCAGCTTCTTCGCCATTGCTTGCTCGAGGATGGCGTAGGCCATCGGGTGCAACTCCGCTTTGGCGTTCGGATCGTAGTCGATCGCCACCAGCAGATTGTCACCTTCTTTGAGTCCCTCGACGAAATTATAGACGTCGCGCACTTCTTGTGTAATCGACAGCGGAGCCTTGATCCCGGTAAGCAGCGCGGCAATAACGACCACACCGAGCACCAGGAACACCCAGCGCCGATCCATGCTCATCAGCTTCTCATTGAAGTTCTTCGGACCTTGCCTCTTCACTTCTTCCATCACAGACCTCCTAGTCCCTTCCCAGGTATGACCGCTCGATACCGAGGATCACCTTGAGTGAAGTTGCAACGATTCCCAGCCCGACCCCGATCCAGATCGCTCGCTTCGCCGCAAGATTGGGCACCAGCAGCACCCAGGCGGACAGCTTGTTCACCAGATCAGTCAAAGGACCCATCTCGAGCACGCGCGCCATCACGATGAATGCCGCAATCAGCAGCACCGTCGAGAGGAGGTTGCGTGCACGGAAAGCTCGATATGCCGCTGAAGCGATGTAAAACGCCAGCAAGCTGAACATCGTAGCCTGGATCGGAATCATGATATGTTCGAAGAAAGCCCTGAACATGTAGCTTTCAAGCCCACCGGTGAAAGGATAGACATCGGTGATGCCATCCAGGCGGTTGGCCGCTTCCGCTCCCCGCTCTGAGATCCCGGAGATCTGCGCACCGAGGGCGGTGAGGGTGGCAGTATCTGCCCGGCTCACTCCATCATATTGTGCGACCATGGCTCGCAGCTCTTCTGCGGCAGCAGTCACTGCGGCCAGATCTTCGGCTTCATTATCAGCGCCTTCGAACCAATCAGAGGTCTGAAACAGCTCGACCCAGTGCTCTACCGAATCGGCGAACTGCGGCAACTCCGCCCGAAGAGTGGCCACATCGATCGAGAGTGTGTCATTCTCCGGCAGGAACACCTTCTCCGTGGCGGCGGCGCCGGCGTTATTGAAGTTCGTGGCGATGTAGTCTCTCGCCTGCGACGCCCGATACACCTCTTTGTAGTCATAGCCGGGGAACTGAAACCCAAAAAAGAGCATCAGCGCCAGACCCGCAAGGGTGACCATAGAGTACTTGGCATCCGGATGCCCTGTCTTGATCTTGTGATAACTCACTCTGACCAATGACCAGATCCCGAGCGCGAGCGCGAAGATGCCGATGATGATCGTCCAGTCAATCAGGAACTCGTATGCCTTTTCCGAAAACCCGGCAGGCACGAAGTACTGGATGACCATGAAAACACCGCTGAGGAATACCAGCAGTAGTGGAAACTGTCTCTTCACTTACCGGTCCTCCAGTTACTTGATGTTAAAGATTGTGTGAAGTAAATCGGGTGCAACCACTCGTCCAAGCAACCCGACAGCTATCGAAAACAGCACGAACGCCTTCGCGTAATCCTGTGCCTTCAGAGTGCCCATCAGGATCGGTTCGCGATTCAGGTAGACACTCGCCGCATAGAGCTCCTCGCCGATCAGGGTATAGTCGCACGCCACCACGAAGAACGGCAGCTGCGCGATTTCATCCGTACCGGAGATCTGGATCGAGCCGGTCACCGCTCCCGTTTCAGCCAGCAGCAGTGATTCGGCGTAGAATTTTCCAAGATAGATATTCGTCGCGGGGAGTTCACGCAGCATCGTGCCGTTGACGGCCGCGACATAAGCGAACTGCGACTGCGTCACGAAGTATACCGAGTCATCCTTATAGTCGTCTGGACGACCGGCATCGGAGTAACCGGTCTTCACCGTCTCCTCCGCCACCGTCAGCACGATCGGATCGTAGCACGGCACCAGAATCGGTGTCTGATACTCCGCCACCTTTTTGGCAACACGACCGAGCACCGAAAATGATGCGATGGTGGCGATGTCGGATGCCGTTCCGAGACCCAGCACATAAAGGATCGGCTTGCCCATCTCGGTTGCGCGACCGATCGCCTCGTCTACCGCCTCAATGCCGGCCAGCGGGCGGACATAAAGGCTCTTACCTGTTTTGGCTACGTTAATGAAGTAGAGGGTAAACCCGAAGAAAACCAGCACGAAGACCAGCACGGTGGTTCGCGTCGTGTTGTACCATTCATCGGCCGACTGCACCGGATCGGAACTCGCCGACAGACCGAACGTATCGGCGCTTACCGCCGCGACCCTGTAAAAGAGATCGACACCTTTCGGGAAATAATCTGACTTGTCCTTATCTCGTGCTCCCTCGTCGACATAGGAATACTCGCCACCGTTAATCTGCACCTGGCCACGCTCCACCCATTGGTCGAACGGGGCATCGGACACCAGCGAGCGATAGACCTTGTACATCAAGACCTTGCCTGCGGCTCCCTCATCGGCCGACGCGGTCCACCGCACGATCACTCCCGTACCATTGTCGTTGGAGCGATCCTGAACGGTAACGTTGGTCGGTGGAGCGGGAGGCACGGGCAGATCTGCCATGGTCGCCTGCGCCATATCATCCATCGCACTTCCGCTGGTATCAGCACCCGACTGCGCCAACAGCGGAGTGATGCCGATACACAGGAGCGCTAGAAAGAAAATGGCTGCTCTCTGCACCAGTTTTTGCACTAGCTACCTCTTACCTGATATTAGAATAAAATTCAAAGTCAAATTCAGTGCGCGATCGTCTGCCTGACTAAACTCTCTTTGCCGGCTTTGGCCTAAAGTATATTCAACCAGTCGTGGAATAAAAAGGTAATTCTACCCACTAGCAGTGAAATTCTGCCCATCACGGTGTAACCGAACGACGCACCGAACGTGATCATCAAGACCCAGATTCCGATGCGTGATGCTACCCCAAACCAGCCACGGTGTTCCTTCGAGAAGAAGAAGTAAACCAGGCCACACACCACACCGACGAAGATGACGATGTTCGACATAATCATGGCGAACTGTCCCGACGCGGAGAACGAGAAGTTGGAGAAGAAGGAGCCGAAACCCTCCCAGGCCGGCAACATCGTGATGAACGTATTGTTGATCTGTTGGATAAAGTCTGACTGAAGGTAACGTGGCAGGTTAAGGCCGGCGGTTGTGCCGATGATGAAAGCCAGTGGCCAGCGTGATATCCACGAGACCTTGGGCACCAACCGCAACAGGAGCAGTATGCCCAGCACCACCGGTATGATCATAATAAGGCGCAGGTAAGTCGGTATATCCTGGCTGTAGGCGATCTGGAAGAAATCAGCAATGGCGGGATGCGTGCGTGGCACCAGATTTCCTACAATCGTGCTCCAGAATCCGAGCGACATCCAGTACGCCGCCGAGACTCCCACGAACAGGTGTTCCGCAAATCGGTAGAACGGATTGTCGCCATACAGGAATGAGTAGATCGACAGCGTAAGGAAAGCCGCTATCGTCACCAGCGCGCCCTGGCGGACATTGAGCCACGTCGTGTCTTCCATGCCGTTCATGCTCTTGAAGATCCAGCTGATGACAAATGCCAGCGCAACAGCCGCCGAGATGATGCGCATCAAGTTCTTAGAGTTGGCCATCTATACCTCAGACCTCCTCTTGCGCTTACC
This sequence comes from Candidatus Zixiibacteriota bacterium, assembly GCA_040235515.1. Taxonomy (GTDB): domain Bacteria; phylum Zixibacteria; class MSB-5A5; order CAIYYT01; family CAIYYT01; genus JBECKX01. The sequence goes on along the minus strand of JBECKX010000027.1, from coordinate 15,206 downwards.
ACGGAAGTACGCGACGTTGCCGATCAGGATGAACGCAATGATCACGACATGCGCCATCGTCTGCGGACCCATCATCCGTAAAGCCGGTGTGTCAATATCGGCAAAGCGCGGATATTCACGGATCAACTCCGACTCATATTCAGCGGCTCCCTTGGTTCCGCCCAACAGTCCGATCAACTGGCGGGGATAGTAGGGATAAAGCAACGGTGCAGACACCGCAGCGGACCCGCCGGCGACAGGTACGTTTGCCCGGTCACCAGCGAAGAGCACCCATTCTTTTACGCCCGGCTTGCCACCACCAACCGAAATCAGCAGATCAAAATCTTTAAGGGATTTTACACCATCGTAGATTGGCAGTGAATCGAGCGATGTATTGTGGACATCAGTCGGATACATCTTGCGAATATCTGTCACGATCACATTCAACACACCCTCGTTACCCGCCTTGTAGCCCATGACGACCCAGTCTTTGCCATACTCCTTCTCCGGAAACTCAGGCTCCAGTACCTCAGTCAAACTCTCCTGCAACAAAGTCTGCCCGGTCGCCCACAGCGAATAGAGATAGAGCTTGTGATTCTTCGCCATTGCATGGCGGATAAAGGAGTTGGCCATCGGGTGAACCTCAGGCGCCATGGCCGGATCAAAGTCGTATGAGAGGAGTATGCGTGACCCCTCAGGAAGATTTTCGATCTTGTCATAAGCCGCTCTGACAATCGCGGTAGCGCGCTCACCAAACATCACCTGGAAAATCAGCGCCAGGGCAACCGTCAGGCCGATGAAGCTGAATACGATGCGGCGGTCCACATCCTGACCACGCCATGAACGGATGAAGATCCAGATCAGCCCGATGCCGACAACGATAATCGGAATGTACTGTTGGAAAGTCATCAGTCACCCCCCAGGTAGCTGCGTTCGATACCGAGCAGGAGTCGCAGCGACATCGATATCACGCCAAGCGCAATACCGATCATGATCGCACGCTGGCCCGCCAGATTGGGTGAGTTCATGATCCAAACCGCCATATTCGGAATCTCAAGAATTGAGAATGACTCTGGAATCCACGCCGTGAGATAGAACCCGAACGGCGTGCGACCGAGCAGAATCACGAATGCAGCAATCAGAAGGATGGTTGCCTCGATGTTGCGTGCGCGGAACGCCCGATACGATGCCGAGGCCACGTAGAACGCCAGCAACGAGTACATCGTCGCCTGCAATGGCGACATCACATAGCGGAACATCAATTCGAACGGTGTCCCTGCGGTGTCAACCGGTGCGGAGATGCTGCCACCGATCTTGAACAGCCCCAGGATAAGCATCACCGCAAACCCCGCTACCGTCACGACCGAGAAACCCCACCCCTCACTCTTTCTGTTGATCTTGGTGAAATGCACCCTGATCAGGTTGCCACCACCGAGGAAGAAGGCAAACACCGCAATGATGTCGAAGAATAGCGAAGCTTCCTCGCCCCAGCTCTCGAACGGTGGAACGAATACTGACACCATCAGTACCCAGCCGACGGTCATGATGATTATGAGAGGTATCTGTCTTTTCATCTTGCAGTAATACCCTTATCTCACCGGCAACTGGATGTTAAATGCTGTGCGCAGCGCGGACTCGATAACCTGGAACAAACCGATATCCCATGCCTGAGCGAGTGTGACCGAAATGCCGCCAACGACGATCGCGATCATGGCGAGCGCCTTGCCCACATCCTGCCCCTTGAGCGAACCAAGCTGACGTGGTTCCTCAGAGAGATAGGCTGATGCTGCGAACAACTCTTCACCGATCAAAGTGTAGTCACATGCCGCCACAAAGAACGGCAACTGCGCGGGCATCGCGGTACCCGCTATCTGAATTGCCTCGATAGAGTTTCCGGTTTCGGCGAGAATGAGTGATTCGGCGAAGAATGCTCCCAGATAAAAGCAAGTGGCAGGCTTCTCGCGTACCATAATACCATTCGTCGCTGCCACGAACCCGAACTGCTCGTCGGTAACATAGTGCACCATATCGTCGCTGTAAGCATCGGGACGACCGGCGACATTGTAGGCTTCCTTGATCACTTCGCGCCCGGCGGTCATTACCAGTGAAGCGCGACACGGCATATTGATCTTTGAGTCGTACTGCGCAACGGTGCGCGCGACACGACCCAGTATCGTCAGCCCCGCCAGTGTTTGCACATCATCCATATCCTGAATTCCGGCGACAAAGAGGATCGGGCGACCCATTTCGGTTGCACGCCCAACGGCTTCGTCGATCGCTTCAAGACCGGCGATCCGGCGCAGGAAGAGAGTTTTTCCACGCTTGGCTGTCTCGATGAAGAATATCACGGCGGCACAGACGAAGATGCCGATGATTATCACCGCATACTTGTCCGCCGCAACCCATTGAATCTCGGCCATGGCCGGCTCGCTGCGGGCTGAGATCACTTCATGGTCCGGAAACACCGCAGCTACGGTGTAGCTGTGGGCGATACTGTGCGAGGCCTCCCCATCGATCACCTCGGGATTCAGCACTGAAGTTCCGATCACCATACCGTTGTCGCTATCATCCGTGTAACGCGTCACGCGGTACTCGATGAAATCGGGCAACGATACGTAGCCGGGGTCCTCCCAGCCAATGATCAAAGCCTCACCGGCATCACTGGGGAAATCCTCAACCGTGATCAGGATTGGTCCGAGGTCGGGGACTTGTGCCACTGCAGTCGTAGCGCTATCAGGGCTTTCCGCCACTGCATCCGATTGCGCGAGGAGCGCATGCGGCGCCGCGATGAGAAGTAATAGTAAAGAAAGTGCAGTAATCGTTATTGCAGTAATCGTTGTATAGAGCTTTGCTGTCATTCCGGGTCGCTTGATAGCAGCGTCTCCCTGCTTGAGTGTTTACACACCGATCGAGTAGCTCAGACTACTTGATCAAATGCAGCCAGTCAGACAATAAGAAATCAATTCGCCCCAGCAGAAGTGACATACGGCTCATGACCGTATATCCGAACGAGGCACCGAAGGTGATCATCAGCACCCAGGTACCGACTTGTGCAAGTCCACCAAACCAGCCTTTATGCTCCTTAGAGAAGAAGAAGTAGACCAATCCGCAGAAAGTCCCGATAGTCACGGTCGAGGCCGTGACCAGACCGGCGAAAGTCGGCGCGGCCACCGCCGCGACGAAATTCCCTACGGTCGCATTGATCTGGGCAACCGCATTGGAGGCAAGGAAGGTGATCATCTTTAAGCCAGCCGTCGCACCCACGATGAAGGCCAGCGGCCATCTTGATATCCAGCCGGCTTTGTTGCCAAAGAGGCGCGATAGCATCAGCACGCCAAGCAACACACCACCGAAAAGGATATATTGCGGCTCTTTGCCCGATGTCGGGTCTGGAAACACACCTACCCAGAACTTGCGGTAGATGTTATCCCAGAATAGCGAGATAAACCAGAAGCCGGCAGAAACACCCACAAAGATCGCCTCGCTCACTTTGTAGATGACGTTGTCCTTATAGAGGAACGATATAATCCCCAGCGTCAGCAGGGCCGCTATCCAGATACCTATATCGAACTGCATCTTTCTACCAAATCACTCTCAAGCTACTGTTCATCTTCCCGAGGCTACACCAGAGGGGCTCGCCGCCTATTTTGCCCAATGAAGAGGGCCACGTTTCCAATCAATATGAAACCAACGACTACGAGATGCGCAAATGACTGAGACAACAAAAATGTATTGGCCTGGCCTGCCTCACCGGTCGCCTTTTCGAATTCCGCTGCACCGGACATCCCCCCCAATAGCCCGGTAAGCTGTCCAGACTCAACGTAAGGATATACCTGCGGCGCCTGAACGGCCGTATTGCCGGCGCCGACCGGAACTCCGAATCGGTCAACTGCAATCTGCACCCATTCAACCGTGCCCGGATAACCGGACGACAGGTTCATTACAAAATCGATGTTGCTGAAGTTCTCGACGCCACGCATCAGTGGAATACTGTCATATGGTGTATTATAGAGATCCGTCGGGAACTTGGCCCTGAATGACGTGCCCATTCCCTGAATCACGAACTCATTTCCGGTCTGGAATCCCAGGTTTACGTAATCAACACCATACTTCGGGTTCTTGGCGGCGATCTCAGGATCAGCCATGGCAGCCTCGACCGAGAGGTTTGCCTGCAAGGGACCCTGCGGCCAGAGACCGACGATGATGACTTTGATATCATTCCTGAACGCCCACTTCACGAACGCATCGGCCATCGGTTGCAGCTCCGGAGCCGATGGCGGATCATAGTCGAAGGACGCCAGTACTTTGGACCCCTTCGGTAGCTTGTTCAGAGCATCGTAAAGTGTCTGAACCACGGGTGACACATTCAGCGGCATCGTGAAATTCATGAAAAAGGGCAGGACGAGAGAGATGCCGACGAACAGGAAGACAATTCTGCGTTCGATCATCTTGCCTGTCATCGACAGGATAAGAACCACCACCATCGCCAGTCCAAGCAGTATCGTCACTACCCAGGACCAGGTCGGCGACAGTTCCAACGCCGAATCGTTGAAAAGCGCGATGGCAAACAGAAGCGCCAGTACTATAACCGGGACTATTTTCTTCACTCGAGCTTACCCTCTAGAACTTCCATCAACGTTAGCCTTCCAGGTGCGATCTTTCAATGCCAAGTATTATTCGCAGGGAAGTCGACACTGTACCCAATGCAATTCCGATCATGATCGCGCGCTGCCCCGTAGCATTGAGCGGATTCATAATCCAATCCGCCAGATTTGCTGCCCGGTACGATTCCGGCAAAAACTGCGTGATCAAGTCACCCACAGGCACGCGGCCGATCATAACGAGAATGCCGGCGATCAACAGCAGCGTTGCCTGGAAGTTACGTGCCCGGAAGGCACGATACGACGCCGAGGCCACGAAAAACGCCAGCAACGCGAACATCGTCGAAGTCAGCGGCGTGTAAATATTTTGGTATAACCAATCGAAGTGGGTCCCCGGATCGCGGAATGAATAGGCGGGATTTGCATTCATACCGACAAAACCGTCGTAAGCACCGTAAGCCACCATCACCGCAAACCCAACGATGATAATCACCGACATGTACCAATCTTTTTGGCGACGCTGAATCTTCAGCATCGAGAACTTGAGCAGACTGAGCGCGCCAAGCCAGATAGCAAAGGCCTGTACAATGGAGAACCAGTCGGTAAAGACCTGCTCAAACTCGTTGAAGGGCCAGTGCGGAATGAAATACTGGATTACAAACACGCAGCCGGCGACGAATGTGATTATTAGTGGGATTTCTCGTTTCATAGCTTCAGAGTCTTACCTGGATTGATCCTCTCGTTAACTGACCCTCAGCAACCATTGGAAGTCTAATCCCAGTAGCTGGAGTATGGTCCCTAATACGATTGATGCCAGAAACAACGCCTTGCCGATATCTTGTCCCTTGAGCGAACCAAGCAGCATCGGTTCACGGGCAAGATAGGCGCTCGCGGCGAAGAGTTCCTCGCCGATCAAGGTGTAGTCGCAGGCCGCCACAAAGAACGGCAGCTGTGCGGGCTGCGCCGTGCCCGCGATCTGAATCGCACCGGCGGCGTTTCCCGTCTCCGCCAGAATCAGGGATTCGGCGTAGAAGGCACCCATATATATCATTGTGGCCGGTTTTTGCCTCACCACCATTCCATCGATAGCGGCGGCATAACCGAACTGATCATCTGTCACGTAGTGAACTTGCTCTTCGCGGAAGGAGTCGGGTCGCCCGACCTTGGAATAAGCTTCTTTGACGGTTTCGCGTGCCGTGATAAGCACCAGCGATTTTGATACCGGCACCTCAAGGTAGGTATCGCTCTCAGCCGCCAACCGCGCTACTCGGCCGAGAATCGCAATAGATGCCAACGTTTGGACATCATCCATGTCGTTGATGCCCGGTACGTAAAACACCTTCCGGCCCATCTCGGTTGCACGACCGATTGCCTCGTCGATGGCATCGATACCGGCGATCTTCCTGATGTAAAGATTTCCGCCACCCTTGGCTCGGTAAATATAGAAGATCACCGACCCGGAGAGCACGAGGGTCCAGAGCAGCACATTGAGGCGACGAGTGTTAAACCATTGTCCGGTCGAGACCGCGGGACCGATAATGTCTGATTCCGCCGAGGCGAAGTTCGTCACCCCATCTCCCAGCGGATCACTGACAGCCACGATCCTGTAGTAATAGTCAACCCCTGCCGCTACCGTATTATCTGTAAATTTTGACTGCCCCTGGGTGGTTTCGCCGACCACCTCGTAAGGGCCATCGGGAGACTCAGAGCGCATCACCTGGTACTTGGTCACCCGGGCCGCATCGTCGCTGCCCAGCTCCCAGGCGATATCCATGCTGTTTCCGGCATCATTTGGGGTGTCTTCGGCTGAAGGATTGACTGGCTTGACCAGGGGGGCAACGGCGGGCATCGGCGAGAGTGAATCGGTCGCGACTTCCAACGAGTCACGCTGGATGGCATCCGGCTGGGCTTGAAGCGCGCCAAACAGGACAACCATGAGGAATGCTGTTATTGCTAGTGGAGTTGTAAATTTAGCGACTCTCATCCGTCTCCTGAAGTTTGAAACCTGTTGGGTCTCTCCACTGCCCACTGAGTCCATGAGTCCACTGCTGTGGTTCGGACACGCCACTTCCCGTATCTTCGACGTGCCGCATCTGGCTTTGTGCAAGCCACTTACGTAAGATATTCTTCCGTAAAAATTTGGCGCAAGTTAAAGGAGTATTTGTGGAGTGTCAAGGAGAAAATCGGGAGTGGAACTCCACCCAATTATGAAGAAAGCCCGCCGAAGATATCTCAGGTCGGCGGGCTTTCTGAATTTCCAGGCTAAATCGACACTCTCTAGCCGGACGTTCTGATTCTATGGCTGGCAGGCAACCTAGTACCCGATCACCTTCAAATGCTCTTTGTAGGTGTTGGCCGAGTTCTGCAGCGCCTTCAATTCAGCATCCTCAAGCTTCAGTTCGATGATCCTCTCGACACCGCCGGCGCCAAGGACCACCGGTACTCCGATGTAGATGTCCTCGATGCCGTACTGCCCGGTCAGATACGCCGAGCAGGGAAACACCTTCTTCGTGTCACCCAGCACAGCTTTCACCATCTCAACCGAAGCAGCCGCAGGCGCATAGTACGCCGAACCGGTCTTGAGCAAAGCCACGATCTCACCACCGCCCTTGACAGTGCGATCGCTGAGCGCCTGAACACGGTCAGCACTCATCAACTCCGGAATCGGTACGCCGGCGACCGTGGTGTAACGCGGCAGCGGCACCATAGTGTCACCATGACCACCCAGCACCATCGCCTGCGTCTCGGTCTGGGCAACACCCAGTTCCATCCCGATGAAGGTGCGGAAGCGGATCGAGTCGAGAATACCGGCCTGACCGAAAACACGGTTGGTCGGGAAACCAGATTTCTTGTACGCATGATATGTCATCAGGTCAAGCGGGTTGGCCACCATGATAATCATCGCGTGAGAGGCATACTCCTTTACCTTCTCGGCCACACCGCCGATAATCTCGGCATTCTTGTTGAGAAGATCTTCACGCGACATCCCGGGCTTGCGGGCAAGTCCCGCCGTGTGCACGACGATATCGGAACCCTTGAGGTCAGAGAAATCATTGCTGCCCTCGATCTTGACATCATAGCCGCGCACCGGGCCCGCCTGCATCAAATCAAGCGCCTTGCCCTGCGGAAGACCCTCGACCACGTCGAGCATCAGAATATCTGCAACGTTATCCTCGGCGAGATATTGTGCCACTGCAGCGCCGACATTGCCTGCACCAATAACAGAAATCTTCTTACGCATCTAATTCCTCCGGTTTTCAATTAGTGAGATTCGATCTCACGTTGTTGTCACAACAATCAATCAGAATAAAGAACTTGCGAGGCGCTGTCCAGTACTACAGCAACTCGACATGAGGGGCCATACTTCTCCATTAAATCTTCTATTGTCTGCTCCAGGTTGTTGCTGATCTTGATCGGCAGCGGGTCAACATCACCCTGCTTCAACTCCGCAAAGAGCACCAGGTTGATACGCTCAGCCAGCCGCTGAGTACGTTGCACCTTGTGGGTGCCCATAACACCACCCTCACCAGTCGGCTTCCCCCCATCAGCTCCCTTCGCGCCACCCGCCGCGTCGAGGGAGCGTGCCAGCTCGATGAAGTAGCTGTTGCCGATACCCTCATAGCATGCCGATATGAGCAGCACGGTGCCGCCATCCGCGACTGCGCTCTTGACGTTCTCGTATGATTTCTGCAGCTGGTAAAGATTGCGATCGAAAGGCGGGTAGACGACAGAGATGACCAGGTCGTAGCACTCGCCGATTGCAGTTGCAGCTTGTCGCCTGACCCTGCAGCAGGCAGACTGATAGGCAAAGTCAATTGGGCCATAGTCGTGAAAGTACACGTTGCCTCGGGCATCGCAGACCACTTGCGATGAAGTAATCTCTTTGTCATCGAGCACCGCGGTTCGCTGCTTGATATCCTCCCACACCGGGTTCCCTCTGGACGCCAGCGGCTGACTGGTTTCAGAGACGGCAAACGCGTGATTCTTTTCGATATCCTCAAACGCAGCACAGCCCGGGAGGAAGGCTTTGCGACCACCGGTGAATCCGGCGAAGTAGTGCGGCTCGACGGAGCCTATCACGTAAATGGCATCCGCATCGACCAGATGGCGATTCAGCCCGACCTTCTGGTCACCACTTCCGAGCGTCACTATCTCATCAGGATCGAATGCTGAATGAACCAGGATTTCCGCCCCATCAAACACGCGTTCCCCCACCAGCTTCTTTATCACTTCCCGTTCCGGTTTGGGATGAACCCCCGTCGCTATCAAAATCTTGAGGCGTCGGATGTCGGAAACACTAAACAGGTTAGCAAGCAAAGTTGCGGAGGGAGTGGCACGGAACTGATCGTTGATCACGACCAGGTTGTCCTGCCGCGCGGCAAAGTCACTGAGGGCGAGGCGAAGCTCGGAAAAGTCTCCGGTCGCGAAGTCAATCGGCTGGTGGTTCGCAAACGGCGGATCAAACACATCGACCTGCCACCCATCAGGGAGTTGCAGGTCGATATTGGCGTCGTGATAATGGACGCTGAGTTTCATCGAACGACTTTCCTATATCAAAACCGCACTCTGCCCTGGCGGAGAGGCGGTCTAGCTTCCGAAGTGAAACTTCAATTCGATCTCGGCATTCTCGGGGCTGTCCGATGCGTGCACCGAGTTCTTGCCGATATCGATAGCAAAATTCTGGCGGATTGTCCCGCACGCGGCCTTGGAGGGATCGGTCGCGCCGATCAGATCTCGCAGGTCATTGACCGCATTCTCTTTCTCGAGACCCATCGCGACAATCGGCGATGAGCTCATGAACTCAACGAGTTCGTCGAGGAACGGCTTGCCCTCGTGCACCTTATAGAACTCGCGGGCACGCTCCTCGGTGAGATGAACCATCTTAAGCTCAACCACCTTGAACCCGGCGGTCTCCAGACGATCGATTATCTTGCCGATCAGGTTGCGCTCGACTGCGTCGGGCTTGATCATGAGCAATGTACGTTGCTTCAAACCTTCATTCCTTGTTTTGATTGTTTTCCGATTTTCAGTCCCAGGTCAAGCGCAGCCATGTTCTTCTCTTCGGTGCCGCGGGGGGCACGGCGCTGCACAACCTGGCGCAGCCCCTTCTCCGAGACCACTCCGGTGAGCGCACAGATGGCTCCCAGCGCAATGACATTCGCCATGATCGGAATTCCGATCTCGTGGCGAGCCAGCTGGGTGAAATCGACCCCGACCGCATTGCTGTATGGCACCTGCGTCACCAGGTGGGAATCGTAGACCAGCAAACCACCCTCCTTGAGGGCGTCCAGGTAGAGATCACACGATTCCTGCGTCATCGCCAGCAGCAGATCGAGCCCCATCGGCTTGGGATAATAAATTTCCGCCGAAGAGACCACCAGGTCTGTGCGTGATGCACCACCGCGCGCCTCCGGGCCGTAACTCTGGGTCTGCACCACATTCTTGCCATCAACGGTTGCCAGTGCCTCGGCAAGCATTACGCCACCCAGCACTAGCCCCTGACCTCCCGAGCCCGAAAGACGAATTTCGAAGCGATCGAAGGGATCCTTATGTTCTTCTGATTTCTTCTTGGTCGGCATCGCTATTTCTCCCTCAGGCTGGCGATCAATTGCTCATAGCGATCGCAATACTCTTCGCGATCCACGTCGGTGAAGACTCCCGTAAGCATCTTCCCTTCCAGTTTGTCTGGTGGCAGCTTCTCCGCAGCCTTGAGCGGGATCACATTCTTCTTCATATCCTCGATCATCTTGACCGAATCTCCCTGGCGGTTCAGACGTCCGAAATAAGTATGGCAGTTCGAAAATGCCTCAACTACCGAGAAACCGCGCTTGGCGATTGCCTCAGCGATCAGCTTGTCAAGCTGCGCCACGTGATAAACCGTGCCGCGAGCAACGTACGATGCGCCGGCTGCCATCGCCAGTTTCGGGATATCGAAGTTGTTCTCCTTGTTGCCATACGGCGCTGTCGTACCGTAACAATCTGACGGCGTGGTCGGCGAGAACTGTCCGCCGGTCATACCATAGATCTGATTGTTGATCAGGATCGTCGTGATATTGATGTTGCGGCGGGCGGCATGGATGAAGTGATTACCGCCAATCGCGAGCGCGTCACCGTCACCGGTGATTACGATCACGTTCATCTGTGGTTTGGCCAGTTTCACTCCGGTAGCAAAAGCCAGCGCGCGTCCATGGGTCGTATGCAGGGTGTTGAAATCCAGGTAGACCGGCAGACGCGATGAACAGCCGATTCCCGAGACTAAAGTTACGTCGTCTCGTTGCAGTTCGAGTTTTGCGATTGCGCGTACGAGCGACCCCATGACGATTCCGATGCCGCAACCGGGGCACCAGACGTTCGGAAACTGTTTCTTGGGGCGCAGATATTCATGAATGACTGATGATTTCTGTAGCATTAGCGCACCTCCCTGATCTTGTCAAGGATTTGCTGGGGTGTGATGAGTTCTGAATCGTAACGGTTAAGGCCCACGACTTTCACATTGCGTGGAGCCAGGCGCTGAATCTCGGTGATCAACTGCCCCATATTCAATTCCGCCACGATAATCGCTTCCAGCGCCTTCGATTCAAACAGCTTGTGGTAAAGCTCGTCATGAGTCGGCCAGATGGTAATCGGCCGGATCTGACCCACCTTCATGCGCTTCTGGCGCGCCATCATCACCGCCTGGCGGGTTGCGCGAGCAACCGAACCGTACGAGACGACGGCGACGTGAGCATCCTCCATACCGTCATGTTCCACTTCGCAGATGTCATCGACGTAGCGCATGATCTTGTTTCTCAGTTTGTCGAGCTTCGCCTGAATCTTCTTCGGTTCGGCAGTCGGGAATCCCTCCTCATTATGAGTCAGACCCGTGACATGGAAACGATAACCCTCGCCGAACGATGCCATCGGCGACTTGAGGCTGGGAGTGATCTCGAAGTGCTTGTACCAATGCGCCGGAACGTCCGGCTTGACGCGGTTGAAGATATTGACATCAGCCTCATCGGGGATCGATACTTTCTCCCGCATGTGACCCAGAACTTCGTCGAGCAGCAGGATCACCGGCGTGCGATACTCTTCCGCGAGATTGACGGCCTTGATCGTCAGGTGGACCGTCTCCTCAACCGACTGCGGTGCCAGCGCGATCGCGACGTAGTCGCCATGCGTGCCCCAGCGAGCCTGCATCGTGTCCGACTGCGACACTTTCGTCGGAAGTCCCGTCGAGGGACCGCCGCGCTGCACATTTACAACCACGCAGGGTGTCTCGGCGATGAAAGCATATCCGAGGTTCTCCTGCATCAGCGAGAATCCGGGACCGGAGGTTGCCGTCATCGACTTGGAGCCTGCACACGAGGCGCCGATGATTGCAGCCATCGAAGCGATCTCATCCTCCATCTGTATGAACTTGCCGCCATACTTCGGCAGCCTGCGCGCCATGCCTTCTGCCACCTCGGTTGAAGGTGTTATTGGGTAGCCGGCGAAGAAACGCACTCCTCCCAGGAGCGCCCCCTCAACTACGGCTTCATTGCCTTGAAGCAATCTGATAGTGGGTGCCATAACCGCATACTCTCCTACTTCTCGTTGGAAACGATGGCCAGATCGGGACAGTGCAGCCAGCAGATCGCGCATTGGGTGCATTTCTCACCCTGTGCGATTATCGGCTTGCCGTCGCGGTCGGCGGTAAAAACCTGGTGCGGACAAAAGTTGATGCAGATACCGCATGCTTTGCACCAGTGCAAATAGATCGTCAGAGGCATTCGACCATTTCTTGCTTTGGTCTCGGGCTGTCCTGTCTCCGGCGTCACTTGTTCAACATCTCCCGATGATTCAGACATTTGATCATCTCCTTCGAAGCACGACATCGAGGTCCTACTTCTTGTTGCCCTTCGCTCTCTTGGTTGACTTGGACTTGGTTGATTTGGACTTGGTTGATTTTGACTTGCTCGACTTGCTCCTGGCTGACTTGCCTGTCGTTGCGTTCTGTTTCGCCCTGGCAGCCTTCGACTTCGGAGTCACAGAGGTCGTGCGTGCCTTGGTCTGCTTGGCGGAAGTCTTAGCCTTCGGCTTCTTCACCGCGCTCTTCTTAGACGCTGTCTTCTTAGACGCTGTCTTCTTGCCAACCGTCTTCTTCGCTGCCTTTGGCTTGCTCGTCCTGGACTTGGTTGTCTTAGATTTGGTTGTCTTAGACTTGGTCGTCTTGGATTTGGCAGCCTTAGTCTTGGTAGCCTTAGGTTTGGCAGACTTTGCCTTCGATTTCACGGCTGTTTTCTTCCCCTTGGCAGCTGTCGCCTTCGGTGTCGTGGCTTTCTTGCTCTTTGCCGTCTTCGACATGATCTCGGCGATCAGTTCAGCGACCTCGGCCGGTGAAGTCCCAACCGGAACACCAACGGCTTCAAGCGCCTTGATCTTCTCTTCGGCGGTTCCGGAACCACCCGAGATGATCGCACCGGCGTGCCCCATTCGTTTTCCGGGAGGAGCAGTGCGACCGGCGATGAAACTCACGACCGGCTTGGTGACATGTTTCTTGATAAACTCGGCAGCCTTCTCTTCGTCGTTGCCGCCGATCTCGCCGACCATGACGATCGCCTTAGTCTGCTTATCGGCCTGGAACGCTTCGAGGCAATCGATAAAATTCGTTCCGATGATCGGGTCGCCGCCAATGCCGATACAGGTCGACTGACCGATGTCGCGGATGGTCAAATTGTGGACGATCTCATAAGTGAGCGTTCCGGAACGCGACACGACGCCGACTGCGCCCTTCTTATGGATATGCCCGGGCATAATCCCGATCTTGGTCACGCCGGGTGAGATGATACCGGGGCAGTTCGGACCAATCAGTCGAATCCTTCTCGCTTTGAGATAGTGGTACACCTTGAGCATGTCGTTGGCCGGCACACCCTCGGTAATACACACGATTGTCTTGATCCCCGCATCGGCCGCTTCATAAATCGCATCGATCGAGAATGCAGCCGGCACATAGATGACGGAGGTATTGGCATTGGTTTTCTCTACAGCCTCAGCAACGGTATTGAAAATCGGGATGCCTTCAAATCCGGTACCCCCCTTGCCGGGAGTAACGCCGGCAACAACATCAGTTCCATACTCGCGCATCTGACGCGCATGGAATGAACCGTCGCGGCCGGTGATGCCCTGCACCACGACTTTCGTCTTCTTATCTACGAAAATTCCCATCTTCAAAATCCTTGTCTCATTAATGTCTCGTCAAGATCATCTTCATTGGCGTTGCACTGTGCCATTAAGCCAGTTCGATGGCGCGTTGCACCACGCCTGCCATCGTGTCGGCGCTTTCGATGTTGGCCTGCTTCAGGATCGCCTGCGCCTCTTTCTCGTTGGTACCGGTGAGACGAACCACAATCGGCACCTCGGGCTTGAATTCGCCGAGCGCCTTCACGATGCCATTGGCCACGTCGTCGCAGCGGGTGATGCCACCGAAGATGTTGAAGAGAATCGATTTCACATTCTTGTCGCGCAGGATAATCCGCAGAGCGGTGACGACCTTATCGGGGTTGGATGATCCACCGATATCGAGGAAGTTTGCGGGCTGACCACCGTAGTGCTTAACCAGGTCCATCGTGGCCATCGCCAATCCGGCGCCGTTGACCACGCATCCGATGTTGCCGTCGAGTCCGACAAAAGAGAGGCCCTGCTGGCGCGCTTCATTTTCCGACCTTTCCCCCGGAGGAACATCACGCAGCTTCTCGAACTCGGGATGCCGGTAGAGGCCGTTGTCATCCAGGTTGATCTTGGCGTCGAGCGCGATCACTTTTCCCTCTGGTGTCGTGACGAGTGGGTTGATCTCCGCCAGCGAAGAATCTGTGTTCATGAAGCAGGTGTAGAGCTGCTGGATAATCTTTGCTGCCTGCCTGGCCGTCTCGGGATTCGAATAGAGCCGGTAGGCCAGGTCGCGCGCTTCGAACGGGCGAATCCCCATGATCGGGTCAACCGCCAGCTTGTGGATTTTCTCGGGAGTCTTGGCTGCTACCTCTTCGATGTCGATACCGCCTTCGGCCGAGACCATAATCACAGGTTTCTTTGAAGCACGATCCACGATGATGCCCACGTAGGCCTCGTGCGCGATATCCTCGGCCTCCGTCACAAGCACCTTTTCAACGGTGAGGCCCTTGATGTCCATCCCGAGAATCGCCTGCGCCTTCTCGAAGGCCTCGTCGGCGTTAGCGCAGTACTTAATACCGCCGGCCTTGCCACGTCCTCCGACATGCACCTGCGACTTCACCATCACAGGCACGCCATACTCCTGGGCGATCGAGCGAGCCTCCTCCGGCGTGGTTGCTATCTTACCTCGCGGAATCGGGATCCCGAATGAGGCGAATATTTCCTTGGCTTGATACTCGTGGATCTTCATCTAATTCTCCTTAAGAGTCTCCTTGAGAGCCTTTCTGATCAAATGTATCGAGAAAATTCTTAGCTTCGCTGATAAGCACCCCATACTCGTTCCGCTCCGGTTCATCCAGCACACACTCGAGCAAATGGTAGAGGATCTGTCCGACAACCGGACTCTCCGGCAACCCGAACTCACGCTTCAGGTCATTGCCGTTTACTGCCAGGTCCTGCAGTCCGAACGGGCGCTTCTTGTCGATTTCGTCACGAATACGC
>JBECKX010000159.1:0-15152 GCA_040235515.1 Candidatus Zixiibacteriota bacterium | reverse complement strand
TGGCGACAACGTGCAGATGGAAGTAGAGTTGATCATGCCGATCGCGATGGAGAAAGAATTGCGGTTTGCCATCCGTGAGGGTGGCCGCACCGTCGGCGCCGGCGTAATCTCGGAAATTATCGAGTAGGATCGCCTGCGGCCGTACCATGGCGATTCACAACCCGGTACGGATAGCATGCAACCTGCAGATTGAGCATTTGGCAGTGGAATTCTTTGTAGGCCAGTAGCTCGAACTGGTAGAGCGCCGGTCTCCAAAACCGGATGTTGGGGGTTCGAATCCCTCCTGGCCTGCTTTGAAATGCTGATTTTGGATGCTGATAGAGAAGAGCTTCGAGTGCGAAGCATTGAACATTTAGAACGTAGTTTGGATGGCAATGGGTGTTAAGGAAAAGGTAATTACTTACCTGAAAGAAACCCGTCAGGAGCTTGATAAAGTCTCCTGGCCAACTAGGGAAGAAGTCCGCGGCTCAACCATCGTGGTGGTCGTGACCTCTGTCATTATCTCCGCATTCATTTTCGGAGTCGATTCGCTGTTGAATCAGCTGGTGCAGTGGTTGCTGAGCTAGGCTCACCCGGCCCGGGTCAAGCCACAGATTTGAGTAACGGACAGGTCATCGGTAACTAGTCATAGTAAACTATGAGCAAAGACAAAAGTGTTAGTGATACGCTAAGTGGAAAGTACGCAAGCTAAAATGACAAAGAGATGGTACGCGGTTCACACTTACTCCGGCCAGGAGCAGAAAGCTAAGCGTCACCTGGAGAAGATGATCGAAGTCGATGGTCTGGAAGACCGCTTCGGTCAGATCCTGATTCCGACCGAAGAGGTCACCGAGATGAAGATGGGGAAGCGCTCGACCTCGACGCGCAAGTTCCTCCCTTCCTACCTGTTGATCCAGGTGGACCTCGACAAAGGCCTGGAGCAGCGTATCGTAAAGACCCCCGGCATCACCAATTTCGTCGGTGCCGCCGGCAAGCCAACGCCGCTGCGTGAAGACGAAGTTGAGCGTATGGTGGGCAAAATGGACTCTGAGCGTGAAGTTGAAATTGATGAAGTTCCATGGCGGACCGGCGATCAGGTGAAGGTCATCGACGGGCCATTCTCCGACTTTGCCGGCTTCATTTCCGAAATCAACATGGAACGGAAGAAAGTAAAAGTAATGGTGTCGATCTTCGGACGGCCAACGCCGGTTGAATTGGATTTCCTGCAGATCGAATCGGTATAATTAGGAGAACGTAAGAGTGGCGAAGAAAATATCTGGATTCATAAAATTGCAGATTCCAGCCGGTAACGCGACTCCGGCGCCGCCGGTCGGTCCGGCTCTGGGCCAGAAGGGCGTCAATATCATGGAGTTCTGCAAGGCATTTAATGCGCGTACCGCCGAGCAGGGCGGCCTGATTATCCCGGTGGTTATCACGGTTTATGCCGACAAGAGCTTCACGTTCATCACGAAGACTCCCCCGGCAGCAGTGCTGCTCAAGAAAGCTGCGAAACTGCAGAAGGGCTCCGGTGAACCGAACCGCGACAAAGTTGCGCGCGTAACCCAGGCGCAGCTCAAGGAGATCGCTGAGATCAAAATGAAAGACCTCAACGCCGCCAGCGTCGAGGCCGCCATGAGCATGATCGCCGGCACGGCCCGCAGTATGGGCATTGAAGTGGAGAAGGCAGTATGAGGCACGGAAAAAAATATAGAAACGCCATCGAGAAGGTGAAAGGCGCCCGCGATCTCTCACTCGAGGATGCCATCAAGCTGGTGAAAGAAAACGCCTACGCCAAGTTCGACGAAACCGTCGAAATGGCTGTCAGGCTCGGTGTCGATCCCAAGCACGCCGATCAGATGGTGCGCGGTACAGTGGCTCTTCCCAATGGCACGGGTAAGTCGATTACGGTCCTGGTGCTGGCAAAAGATGAGAAGCTTGAAGAGGCCAGGGCTGCCGGTGCAGATCATGCCGGTAACGATGAGTATCTGGAGAAGATCAAGGGTGGCTGGACCGAAATCGATATGATTATCGCCACGCCCGACATGATGCCGAAACTCGGCCCGCTCGGTAAGGTGCTTGGCCCCAAGGGCCTGATGCCGAACCCGAAAGCCGGTACTGTCACTCAGGATGTCGCCAAAGCAGTCAAGGAATTCAAAGCCGGTAAAATCGAATACCGGGTTGACAAGACCGGTAATATCAATGTCCCGGTCGGCAAGGTCTCCTTCTCCGAAGAGGGCATTCAGCAGAATGTGCTGGTATTCATGGATGCCATCATGAAAGCTCGTCCGGCGTCTGCGAAAGGTACCTACCTCCGCAACGCCTCGATCTGTTCGACGATGGGTCCCGGCATGCACCTGAACACGACAGAATTGGTCGCACGGCTCAAGGTCTGAGGACAAGAGTTCAGACACAGGCGACTAACAAACTGATTTGGAAATTTAACCGATAGGGAGTAACGATAAAATGCGACGCGAAGAAAAAGATCAGGCAGTATCTGAACTGGTCGAGAAGTTCAAGTCGGCTCCCAGTCTGGCGATTACCAATTATCAGGGTCTTACTGTAGAGGCCGTGACGAACCTTCGCACCGAATTGCGCAACAAGAGCATCGGCTACACCGTAGCCAAGAACACTCTGCTGCGCATCGCTGCCAAGCAAGCCGGTATTGAAGGTCTCGACGACCACCTGAAAGGCCCAACCGCCGTCGCTTTCGGTACCGACGACCCCGGCGCTATGGCAAAGCTCCTCTTTGACTTTGCCAAAAACAACGATCGGGATCGGCCGGAAGTCAGGGCGGTATTGGTTGAAGGCAAAATCTACGCCGGACCGGATGCCAAGAAAATTGCAGATCTTCCCACCAAGGAACAACTGCAGGCGCAGATCATCGGATACCTCATGGCTCCGATGCGCGAACTGGTGACCACCTTCGACAATGTCATCCGCGAATTGATCGGCACTGTCGAAGCGATGAAGGACAAAGTAGAGAGTTAATCAATTATAGAAGTTAGCCTTATGGAAGCCGTTCCAACGGTGCCCGATGATGCTCTAAGGTGCCGCGCCGTTCTTACGCACTCGCGGCCGACGGACTTCTGATGGCTGGCAGGATAGGAAGAAGGAGTTTGTACCGTGTCTGAGAAAGTTGAAAAGCTGGTTGATGAGATCGCCGGATTGACCGTAATGGAGCTTTCCGATCTCTCCTCGGCTTTGCAGGATAAGTTTGGTGTCAGCGCCGCCATGCCGATGATGGCAGGTGGAATGATGCCGGCTGCCGGTGGCGCTGAAGCTGCCGAAGAGCAAACCGAATTCAATGTGATTCTCACTGCTGCCGGTGACAAGAAAATCCAGGTCATCAAGGTCGTTCGTGAAATCACCGGTCTGGGTCTGAAAGAAGCCAAAGAACTCGTCGACGGCGCGCCGAATCCGGTTAAGGAAGGCGTGGCTAAGGACGAAGCCGAGCAGATCCGCGAGAAGATCGAAGAAGTCGGCGGTCAAGTCGATATCAAGTAATTTGCACATTTCCCAAATGTCAGGCTCGGCCGCCTCGCAGATCGGTCGAGCCTTCTGCATCTTAAGTTTTCGGGAACTTCCGACGACTCAGGATGTTTTTCTATTTTTACAGTGCGCTGGGGTAATAACCAAATTTTGATCCTTGCAGCTCTAGTTGAATCATGTAAAATTCAGGGCACTTTTTGCCCTGTTTGCCATATTCTGTCTTCCAAAGTCTCTGTGTAAAGGAGAGTGATTTCTTGGCCAAGGTAAAGACTCTCGACCGGCGTTCCTACGCCAAATTAAGCTTTGAAGCGGAGATGCCGAACCTGCTCGCCATCCAGTTGGATGCCTTTGCGGAGTTTCTGCAAAAAGAAACGCCACCCGAACAACGCAAAAATGTCGGGTTGCAGCGTGTCTTCAACGACATCTTTCCAGTAACCGATATTCGCGAGAACTATGCCGTCGAATTCGTGAAATATACCCTCGGTATGCCGCGCTATACGGTGGAAGAATGTCAGGACCGCAACATGACTTACGCGGTTCCTCTCAAAGCTACCCTTCGCCTCGTCTCCTACGAGCAAATCGAAGGGGAAGAAAATGTCGGGCGAGAAAACAAGAATGTCAAAGATGTAATCGAAAACGACGTCTTTCTTGGTGAATTCCCGCTGATCACCGATCAGGGTACATTCATCATCAATGGCTCGGAGCGCGTGATCGTCAGTCAGTTGCACCGCTCACCCGGCGTCTTCTTCGATGACGATATACATCCCAACGGTAAACGCCTCTTTTCAGCCAGAATCATTCCTTACCGTGGAAGCTGGGTCGAGCTGACGCTCGATATCAATGACATCATGTATGTCAGCTCTGATGGTCGCAAAAAACTGCCGATCACCACATTCCTGCGCGCGCTCGGTTACTCAACCGATCGCGACCTGCTCGCTCTTTACTATCAGTTCGAAAAACAATCACTGACAGGCAAGAACGCAGCCAAAGCCGTGGGACGTCTTACCGCTGACGCCTATGCCGATGAAGAAACCGGCGAAGTTATCGTCGGACCCTCCGAGGAACTGACGGAAGACCTGGTCGAAAAACTGGTCGCCGCCGGGATCAAGGAGATTGAAGTCCTCAAGGCTGACGCCACCAAGGACGCCCGCATCATCGGCAATACTCTGAAGAAAGATACTACCAAGTCGACGGAAGAGGCGCTCGCCAAGATCCATGCGATGGTGCGCCCGGGTGAGGCCCTGACTCCCGAAGTCGCCGCCACCGTGATGGAGCGGATGTTCTTCGACTCCAAACGCTGCGATCTCGGTGAAGTGGGCCGCTACATGCTCAACCAGAGGTTGAAACTCGATACGCCGCTGGATCAAAACGCGCTCGAAGCCAACGACTTCATCAAGATCATTGGCTACCTGAATCGTCTGCGCAACGGCGAAGGGTCGATCGATGATATCGACCACCTTGGCAATCGCCGTTCCCGTACCGTGGGTGAACTGCTCGAGAATCTCTTCTCGGTCGGCCTCTCGCGTGTCGCGCGCACCATTCGGGAGCGTCTGTCACTCAAAGATAACGACAAGATGTCACCGCACGAGCTGATCAACGCTCGCACGGTTTCATCGGTTGTCGATACATTCTTCGGCTCTTCACAGCTTTCCCAGTTCATGGATCAAACGAATCCGCTGGCGGAGCTGACCCACAAACGCCGTCTTTCGGCGCTCGGTCCCGGTGGTCTGACGCGTGAACGCGCAGGCTTCGAAGTGCGTGACGTGCACCATACTCACTATGGTCGTATGTGCCCGATCGAGACGCCGGAAGGTCCCAATATCGGTCTGATTGCATCGCTGGCGACCTATGCCCGTATCAACCACCTCGGATTCCTGGAAACTCCTTACCGAAAGGTTGATAAGGGAAAAGTCACCGACACGATCGTCTACCTCAGCGCCGATGAAGAGGACCAGTACTACATCGCTCAGGCAAACGAACCGCTGACCAAGGATGGCAAGTTCGCCAACGATATCCTCACCTGCCGTTTCCGTTCAGATTATCCGCAGGTCGAGGCCGATCGCATCGAGTATATGGATGTCAGCCCGCGCCAGCTGGTTAGCGTGGCGGCATCATTGATCCCCTTCCTGGAACATGACGACGCTAACCGTGCTTTGATGGGTTCGAACATGCAACGCCAGGCAGTGCCGCTCCTCGTTACCGACCCGCCGTTGATCGGCACCGGTATGGAGGGCAAGGCCGCCCGCGACTCAGGCGCCGCACTCGTCAGCACCGTTGCCGGTGTCGTAACCGAGGTTGACAGCAGCCACATCACGATTCAGCCCGACAGCAAGAGCAAGGATGATGACCTCGGCTTTGTCCAGCCGTATACCTACAAACTGACCAAGTTCCGTCGCTCCAACCAGGATACCTGCATCAGCTATGCCCCGATCGTCGAATTGGGCGAGCGCGTGGAAGTTGGCGATGTCATCGCCGACGGTCCCGCCGTACATGGCGGCGAGCTGGCGCTGGGTTATAACGCCCTGGTGGCGTTCATGCCGTGGCGCGGCTTCAACTTCGAGGACGCCATCATTCTCGGCGAGCACTTGCTGGCCAAGGATGTCTTCACTTCGGTGCACATCGAAGAGTATGAATTGCAGGTGCGTGACACCAAGCGTGGTTCGGAAGAGATCACTCGCGAGATTCCGAATGTCTCCGAAGAGGAGCTGGCGCATCTCGATGAGCGCGGTATCGTCAAAATCGGCACCGAGATCGAAGCCGGTGACGTGCTTGTCGGTAAAGTCACTCCCAAGGGAGAAACCGAACTCTCACCCGAAGAGCGCCTCCTGCGCGCGATCTTCGGTGAGAAGGCCGCCGATGTACGCGATGCCTCGTTGAAAGCTTCTCCGGGACTGCGCGGAATCGTCATCGATACCAAAGTCTTCTCTCGCAAGGTCCGTTCAGAGGCCGCCAAGAAAGCGGAGAAGGCGCAGATCGCCGCGGTAAAAAAGCAGTTCGAGGATCAGCTCAACCGGATCAAGAAGTTCCGGAACCAGCGACTCGAACAGGTGCTCGATGGTGCCACTACCAAGAGTCTGAAGAGCACGGAAGATGGCAGCGTCGTCCTGCGTGCCGGTCAGAAGGTAAAGGAAGGTATCTTCGACGATATCGATTTCGGGATGGTCAACTGGAAAGAGGGAATCGTCAGTGATTCCCGCCTCGACAAGAAGGCGCAGTTGATCGTCGGTGAAGCCCAGAAGCTGATCAACGACGCTACCGAGCGTGAAGAGATCGAGATCGATAAGGTCACCCGTGGCAGCGAGCTGCCCCCGGGTGTCAAGCAGCTGGTAAAGGTTAAGATCGCCATCCGCCGCAAACTCTCTGTCGGTGATAAGATGGCGGGCCGTCATGGAAACAAGGGTGTTGTCGCCAAGATCGTGCCGGTCGAGGACCTGCCGTTCCTCGAGGATGGTACACCGGTTGATATCATCCTCAATCCGCTCGGCGTGCCGTCTCGTATGAACGTAGGGCAGATCCTCGAGACTCACCTCGGCTGGGCAGCCAAGACCAGGAATTTCGGCGTGGCTACCCCGGTATTCGATGGTGCCTCGATCAAGGAGATCAAGGCGGAGCTTGAGAAAGCCGGCCTCCCGATCTCCGGCCAGACCACACTTTACGACGGCAGAACCGGCGAACCATTCGATAACAAGATCACAGTCGGCTGCATCTACATGATGAAGCTGTCACACCTGGTGGATGATAAGATTCATGCCCGTTCGATTGGACCTTACTCCCTCGTTACGCAGCAGCCGCTCGGCGGTAAAGCCCAGTTCGGTGGCCAGCGTTTCGGTGAGATGGAGGTGTGGGCTCTCGAGGCATACGGCGCCGCCTATGCCCTGCAGGAGATGCTCACCGTCAAGTCCGATGACGTAACCGGTCGCTCCAAAATTTACGAAGCGATCGTCAAGGGCGAGAATCCGCCGGAACCGGGAGTTCCTGAATCATTCAATGTATTGATCAAGGAGCTGCGGAGTCTGGCACTCGACGTCGAACTGGTCGAGAAATAATCCGCAGGGGAGATTGTGATGTCAATATCGTTGAGCATAGCTCGACCCGTGCCGAATGCGCACCGGGCCGATTCAAGATTGTCGAAAGTAATGTCAGCAAGGAGGTATCCTGGTGGTCGATTTTTCCGTTAAGCAGCAGAAACGACCCTCGGACTTCAGCGCGATCAAAATACAGTTAGCTTCACCCGAGGTGATCCTGTCATGGTCTTTCGGTGAAGTAACCAAGCCTGAAACCATCAATTATCGTTCGTTTAAGCCTGAGCGTGACGGTCTCTTCTGTGAGCGTATCTTCGGTCCCGTCAAAGACTGGGAATGCTCCTGCGGCAAATACAAACGTATCCGTTTTCGCGGCATCGTCTGTGATCGCTGCGGCGTCGAAGTAACGCAAGCCAAAGTGCGCCGCGACCGCATGGGCCATATCGACCTCGCGGTACCGGTCTCTCATATCTGGTACTTCAAGTCGCTGCCGAGTCGTATCGGCTACCTGCTCGATCTCTCAGTCAGAGACCTCGAGCGGATTCTCTATTATGAAAACTACGTGATGATCGATCCGGGGAATACTTCATACAAAGAGAAGGACATCATCACTGAAGAGGAGTTCATCGAACTCGAATCCTCGCAGAAGGAATTCGAAGCCGGCATGGGAGCCGAAGCGATTCGCAAGCTCCTCGAGAAAGTCGATATCGAAGAACTCTCGATCCAGCTCCGCGCACAGGTCAAAGTTGAGACCTCCGTGCAGCGCAAGAAGGACACGCTCAAGCGTCTCCGCGTCATCGAGGCGTTCCGCCAGTCGAACAACAGCCCCGAGTGGATGATCATGACCCGTATCCCGGTGATTCCGCCCGATCTGCGTCCGCTCGTACCGCTCGAGGGTGGAAGATTCGCGACCTCGGATCTCAACGATCTCTATCGTCGCGTCATCAACCGCAACAACCGACTCAAGAAGCTCATCGATATCCGCGCCCCTGAAGTGATTCTCCGCAACGAGAAACGCATGCTTCAGGAAGCGGTCGACGCTCTCTTCGATAACGGTCGTCGCACCAACTCTGTTCGCGGCGATTCCAAGCGCCCGCTCAAGTCGCTTTCTGACCTGCTCAAAGGTAAGCAGGGTCGTTTCCGTCAGAACCTGCTCGGTAAGCGTGTCGACTACTCCGGTCGTTCCGTTATCGTGGTCGGCCCCGAGTTGAAACTGCACCAGTGTGGTCTGCCGAAGACGATGGCGCTCGAGCTGTTCAAGCCCTTCATCATCATGAAGCTTGAAGAGAAGGGCTACGTCCAGACCGTCAAGAGTGCCAAGAAACTGGTGGAGCGCGAGCGTCCCGAGGTGTGGGATATTCTCGAAGAGATCATCTCCGATCACCCCGTGCTGCTCAACCGCGCACCCACCCTGCACCGACTCGGTATCCAGGCCTTCTATCCCAAGCTGGTCGAAGGCAAAGCGATCAAACTGCATCCGCTCGTTTGCGCGGCGTTCAACGCCGACTTCGACGGTGACCAGATGGCCGTGCATGTGCCGCTCTCGTTCGAGGCGCAGCTTGAAGCCAGACTGCTGATGCTCTCCACCAATAACATCCTGCTGCCGTCGAGCGGCAGGCCGGTGGCGACGCCGTCGCAGGATATCGTTATCGGTATCCACTACCTGACCAAGCCGCGCAGCAACGAGAAGGGCGAGGGGCTCATCTTCTCGTCATTCGATGAGGCGCTCTATGCCTGGAATATGGGCAAGGTGTCCCTGCACGCTAAAATTAAAGTCGAATATGAAGGTAAGCTGGTGGAGACTACTGTCGGTAGAATTCAGTTCCATCAGTACTTCCCGGAAGAAATGCCGTTCTTTAACAAGACCGCGACCAAGAAGAACCTCGAACAGCTCGTGCTCGAGGCGCATACCAAACTTGGTGCGGTCAAGACTTCCGTCTTCCTCGACAACCTCAAGAACCTCGGCTTCGAGTATGCAACGCTGGCGGGAATCACCGTCGGTATCGATGACCTGACGATTCCTGAGAAGAAGAAGCAACTCGTCAACGACGCGATGAAGGAAGTCGCCAAGATCCAGAAGGCTTACGAGAAGGGTGTCATTACCAACGGCGAACGTTACAACAAGGTAATCGATACCTGGACGCGCACGACATCGGAGGTCGCTGAAGAGATGTTCACCGGCATGGCCCACGAACGTGAAGGCTTCAACCCGGTGTTCATGATGGCCGACTCCGGCGCGCGTTCCTCCAAGGATCAGATTCGCCAGCTCGCCGGTATGCGTGGTCTGATGGCCAAGCCGCAGAAGCGTATCACCGGTCAGATCGGTGAAATCATCGAGTCCCCGATTATCGCGAACTTCCGTGAAGGTCTTAACGTGCTCGAGTACTTCATCAGTACGCACGGTGCGCGTAAGGGTCTTGCGGATACGGCGCTGAAAACGGCTGATGCCGGTTACCTGACGCGCCGCCTCGTCGATGTGGCACAGGATGTCATCATCACCGAGGAGGATTGCGGTACCGTTCTCGGCGTCTATATCTCCGCTCTCAAGGATGGCGAAGAAGTCATCGAGTCACTGCAGGATCGTATCGTCGGTCGTGTGGCGCTCGAGGATGTGTATGATCCGATCGAAACCGATCGCGTGCTCACGCGCGGCGGCGACGAGATCGATGAAGAAGCCGCCAAGAACATCGAGGACGCCGGAATCGAACGCGTCTATATCCGTTCGGTGCTTACCTGCGAAACCCGTCGCGGTGTCTGCGCGGCCTGCTACGGTCGTAACCTGGCCACCAACAAAATGGTGCAGCTTGGCGAAGCCGTCGGTGTCATCGCGGCTCAGTCGATCGGCGAGCCGGGAACCCAGCTTACGCTGCGTACCTTCCACATCGGTGGTACCGCAGCGCGCATTACCGAACAGTCTCGCGTGGTCGCGAAAACCGACGGTCACGTGGAATTCGAGGATGTGCGTTCGATCAAGCGCGAGAGCGGTGAAGAGGTCGTCGTGGGTCGTGAAGGCAAAGTCAGGCTCTTCGACGCCGAAGGCCGTCTGCGCACTACCTATAACGTGCCTTACGCCGCCATCATGCGTGTCAAGGATGGCGCCAAGGTCTACAAGGTTGATCCGAACTTCAATCCTGAAGAGGAAGAGCGCGAACAGCGTGGTACCATCATCTTCGAATGGGAACCGTACAACCATGAAATCGTCAATGAAATGGCGGGTACGGTGCAGTACGAGGATATCGTGGATGGTGTCTCGATGCGCGAAGAGCTGGACGAAATCACCGGCATGATGCAGCTCGTTATCGTCGAGCAGCGCGAGAAAACACTGCTTCCGAAGATAAATATCATTGATAAGAAGGGCGAGAAGCGAGCCTCATATTCGATCCCGACCGGGGCATACCTCGAAGTCCATGATGGACAGGATGTGCCTGCCGGTACCGTGCTCGCCAAGATCCCGCGTGATTTCGCCAAAACACGCGACATCACCGGTGGTCTGCCGCGCGTGGCGGAACTCTTTGAAGTCCGCAAACCGCGCGATCCCGCCGTCGTTTCCGAAATCGACGGCACCGTCGAGTATGGCAAGATCATCCGTGGTAACACGCAGATCTTTGTCAAAGGCTTTGACGGTGAAGTGCGCGAGTACCTGGTTCCGCACGGCAAGCACATGCGAGTTCACTCCGGTGACCGCGTCAAGGCCGGCGATCGTCTCTGCGAAGGTGCGATTGATCCGCACGATACCCTCAGCATCCTCGGCACCAACGCGGTGCAGGAGTACCTCGTGAACGAAATTCAGGAGGTCTATCGTCTGCAGGGCGTGAAGATCAACGATAAGCACTTCGAGGTGATCGTGCGCCAGATGCTGCAGAAGGTTGTCGTGGAGGATGTCGGTGACACCAACTTCCTCGAGGGTGAGCGTGTCGACAAGAACCGCTTCCGCGCCGACAACGAGCGCATCATGGCCGAGGGCGGTGAGCCTGCGACTTCGCGCGACTTGCTGCTCGGTATCACCCGGGCCTCGCTCACGACCGAGTCATTCTTCTCGGCGGCTTCGTTCCAGGAAACTACGAAGGTGCTTACCGAGGCAGCTGTCTCAGGTAAAGAGGACCATTTGCGTGGACTGAAAGAGAATGTCATCATCGGCCGCTTGATTCCTGCCGGTACCGGACTGGAAGCTTACCGCAGCCTGGACGTCCTCGACGACGAGCCTGCCGAACCTGCCGGTTCCGACTCCACCGACACCGAAGAAGCCGAAATTGTGGAAGAAAAGGCTTGACATCGGTCTGCTCCCCTGATATTATTTGAATCTTGTTTCGGGCGCGCTTGCGCCCGAAACATTTACTTTATAACTGAAGATAGACGGCTGGTAAAGGAAGGACTAATTTGCCGACGATTAACCAGTTGATCCGCAAGGGTCGCAAGCAGATAAAAGAGAAGACCAATACGCCGGCGCTCAAGCGGTCGCCGCAGAAGCGCGGAGTTTGTACCCGTGTGTATACCTCCACGCCGAAGAAGCCGAACTCGGCTCTGCGTAAAGTCGCTCGTGTGCGCCTCACCAACCAGATGGAGGTGACGGCCTACATTCCCGGTATCGGGCATAATCTGCAGGAACACTCGATTGTCATGATTCGCGGCGGCCGTGTCAAAGATCTTCCCGGTGTGCGTTACCATATCATCAGAGGTTCGATGGATACCTCTGGGGTCGAGGGTCGTACCCGCGGACGTTCGAAGTACGGTGCCAAGCGCCCGAAAAAATAGGGCGTCCTTGCCAGGTCTCGGGTTCGATCTCAGTTGCTTCGCCCGAACGCAGTCGCGTTCGCGCAGAGTCGCAAGTGGTCGAAGCCAAGCTGTCTGAAAACAGTCTTTAGTAATCTTTATCGGAGTAGCATAGCGTAATGCCAAGGAAAAAAGCTGCTGATAAGCGTCCGGCAAAACCGGATCCGAAGTATGGTGATATCGTAGTCTCACAGTTCGTCAATAACTTGATGACGCGTGGCAAGAAGTCTGTCGCTGAAGGTATCTTCTACGATGCGATGGAAATCATCGAGAAGAAGGCAAGCCAGAAGGGTCTTGACGTATTCTACAAGGCTCTGAATAATGTAAAGCCGATCCTCGAAGTCAAATCTCGCCGCGTCGGTGGCGCTACCTATCAGGTTCCTGTCGAAGTCGCCGCCGAGCGTCGTCAGGCGCTGGCATTCCGCTGGTTGATCGGCTTCTCACGCAGCCGTTCTGAAAAGACAATGGCCGAGCGATTGGCCGCTGAGTTTTTGGCTGCCTCCAATAACGAAGGCGCCTCAATTAAGAAGAGAGAGGACACGCACCGAATGGCGGAAGCGAACAAAGCGTTCGCACATTTCCGCTGGTAGTACTGCAAAACCACATACGTCCTCCGCTGAAAACTGTACTGGTACGAATTCTCAGTGGAGGCGTTTTTGTCTCTAATTATGGATATTAAACGACTCAGAAATATCGGCATCATGGCTCATATCGATGCCGGCAAAACCACCACCACCGAGCGCATCCTCTACTATACCGGTAAGAGCCACCGCATGGGTGAAGTGCACGAAGGCGGCGCGCAGATGGACTGGATGGAGCAGGAAAAAGAGCGCGGTATTACGATTACCTCCGCCGCTACAACCTGCCACTGGAAAGATCACCAGATCAATATCATCGACACGCCCGGGCACGTCGATTTCACCGCTGAAGTCGAGCGCTCCCTGCGTGTGCTCGACGGCGCCGTCGCGCTCTTCTGCGCGGTGGGTGGCGTCGAACCACAGTCCGAAACCGTCTGGCGCCAGGCCGATAAGTACAAAGTGCCGCGTATCGCCTATATCAATAAAATGGATCGCGTGGGTGCCTCCTTCGAGCGCGCCCTCAATATGATGCGCGATCGCCTGTCCCAGCGCTTCATCCCGATCGTGATTCCCGCCGGTGAGGGAGACCTCTTTACGGCGACCATCGACCTGATCAACATGAAGTTCCGTGTCTACCATGAAGAGTCACAGGGCATGATGTTCGACGATGAGGAAATCCCCGAGTCACTGATGGATGTCACCCGTAAATGGCGCGAAAAGCTGCTTGAATCGGTTGCCGACTACGATGATCATCTCCTGGAGATGTTCCTCGAGGGCGAAGAGCCCCCGGTTGCCCACATCAAGAAGGCGCTGCGTCAGGCCACGATCGATTGCAAAGTCACCCCGGTGCTGGTTGGCTCGTCGTTTAAGAACAAGGGTGTGCAGAAGCTGCTCGACGCAGTCGTCGACTACCTGCCCTCCCCGGCGGACCTGCCCCCGGTGAAGGGGCATCACCCCGATACCGAGAAGGAAATGGAGCGCAGGCCTGAAGTGGATGAGCCATTCTCCGCGCTCGCATTCAAAATCATGTCTGATCCGCACGTGGGACGCCTTACCTATTTCCGTGTCTACTCCGGAATTCTGAAGGCCGGCAGCCAGGTGCTCAATGTCAATACTGGAAAGAAAGAGCGTTTGTCCCGTCTGCTGTTGATGCACGCGAACAAGCGCCAGGATGTCAAGGAAGTCAAAGCCGGTGATATCGTTGCCGGCATCGGGTTCAAGAACGTCACCACCGGTAGCACGATCTCCGATCCCGATAAACCGATCCTGCTTGAAATGATGAAGTTCCCGGAGCCGGTCGTCTCGGTTGCCATCGAGCCAAAGACCAAGGCCGATATGGATAAGCTGGGCGACGCGCTCAACAAGCTCTCGGAAGAGGATCCTACCTTCCGCGTCGAGGCCAACGAGGAAACCGGGCAGACGATTATCTCCGGCATGGGTGAACTTCACCTCGAAATCCTCGTTGATCGTATGCTGCGGGAATTCAAAGTTCAGGCCAACGTCGGTAGCCCGCAGGTAGCCTACCGTGAGACGATCACTCAGGCTGTCAAGTCTGAGGCGAAATTCGCACGCCAGTCGGGTGGCAGAGGCCAGTATGGTCATGTCGTCGTTGAATTCGAGCCGCTCGAAGATGGTGGGGAAGAGATCAAGTTTGAGAATAAAGTGATCGGCGGGGCAATTCCGAATGAGTACATCGGCTCGGTCGAGAAGGGTATCCGCGAAGCGATGACCACCGGCGTCAAAGCCGGTTATCCGGTTGTCGGCGTGCTCGCGCGCCTGGTCGATGGTAGCTATCACGAAGTCGATTCATCCGACATCGCATTCAAAATCGCCGGCTCGATGGCGTTTCAGGATGCTGCCAAGAAGGGTAAATCGGTCCTGCTTGAGCCGATGATGGATGTCGAAGTCGTTCTCCCCGAAGAATATCTGGGAGATGTAATGGGCGATCTGCAGTCGCGCAGGGCCAGTATCGGCGGTATCAATAACCGCTCCGACGGCCAGGTGCTCTCTGCGGTTGTGCCGCTCGCTGAGATGTTTGGTTACGCAACCCGATTACGGAGCTTGACTCAGGGGCGCGCAATATATACTATGCAGTTCTCTCGATATCAGCAGGTGCCGGAATCTGTATCGAAGAAGCTTGAGTATACGCCGGCTTAACAGAATATTTGATTTTGTTTCTATAGAGTAGAGGAGACGAACACACCATGTCGAAGGCAAAATTTGAGCGTACGAAGCCGCACGTAAACGTTGGAACGATAGGTCACGTAGACCACGGCAAGACGACGTTGACTGCAGCGATCACGATGGTCCTGGC
>JBECKX010000044.1:0-14466 GCA_040235515.1 Candidatus Zixiibacteriota bacterium | reverse complement strand
TCCTGATTTGCGCGAGAAGCTCAAAGGCGAGATTTTCGAGAAGGCAGGTCTTTTCACCAACGGTCACAGCAAGAAGGCTGCAGAGGTGGAAGCGGCGGAGCCTGAGAAGGCGGGTGCGAAGAAGTAGGGGAAACACTGTCATACCCAACGGCAAACTACAGACGGGAGTCGAGGAGGTAGATTCCGAAGTTGGGCCTTTCTAAAGTTCCATTTGAGTGGATAGTCTGGGGGGTGGCATTGATCGTCCTCACAGTGCTCTATCGCTATTGGATTTTTGTCAAAACCCAATACGAGGCAGAACCAAAGTATGACAGGCAGGTTTTAATTCTGCTTTACGCAGCTCCGAAGATCCTAATGGCTGAGACTGTAATGCTGGTAGTATTGATACCGCTGAGTTTGAGCAAACTGCACGCCTTGTGGGCATTCCCATTGATCTACATCAGCTTCAGCTCTATTGCAGGCGGAAGATCCCAATGCTTTGAGTTGGCTGTCAGTTGAAACCAGCGTACGCGGCGCATTCTGAAAATTCTGCCCCTTGCCCCCATCCTCTCCAAAGCTCATCAGAGGGGATGGGGGGTGAGGGGTCGTATTTCTGTGACCAATTTGCACCCTACATTTTTATTTGCTCTCATAAGTCGAAGTCCCTATTATCGTCCATTGCATTGACGCACAACTGATTCACAAACCAGATCATAACTTGACTAGCACCAGAAAACTTTTTCGAGGAGAGTAGTATGCAAGGTTCTGAGGGAATTGAACAGATTCTGGCTGGCGCCGGGATCCTGATAGCACTAGCTGGATTGGCGGTCGGAATCTTGATTCATGCGCTCTTCTTACTGCTGGCCGCAAGAATTGTCGATATTCCGGGTCGCAGCTTCAGCAAGGCTCTGATCTGCGCCGTTCTCGGAGGAATTGCTTCCTTTATCGTGAGTATACTGCTCATCTGGCTGCCGATCATCGGCTGGATCCTGGGCCTCGGTGCAGGTTTCATCATCACGGCGGTAGTGGTACAGTACTTCT
Organism: Candidatus Zixiibacteriota bacterium; assembly: GCA_040235515.1. Taxonomy (GTDB): domain Bacteria; phylum Zixibacteria; class MSB-5A5; order CAIYYT01; family CAIYYT01; genus JBECKX01. Next base: position 13,446 of record JBECKX010000044.1, on the reverse strand, counting down.
TCAAGACAACGTTCGGAAAGGCGCTCGGGACTTCGGTGCTGGCGTGGGTATTCCTCGTCGTGCTCTTCGCGATCCTCGCAGGAATCGGCCTGGTGCTTGGTGCCGGTGCGTTGATGATGGGTGGTGCCGCCGGAGCTTAAGTGCATAAACTCGCACAGGAACGGAATTTAGGTCTCGCAGGGCGATCGCAACGGTCGCCCTTCTTTGTCCGGAATCAATAATTCGAAAATCGAGTGGGCGCTTCATCCGTATCACTTCCGCCGGCTGTATGCGGCGAACAACACAGAACTCAGACTTTCATTGATAGGAGCTTAAGGAGACAACGATGACTACACTTGTGATCGGGGGAACCGGCACGGTAGGAAGTGCCACCGTAAAGGAACTGCTCAGCAGAGGTGAGAACGTCAAAGTCATGACCCGTGATTCAGCCAGGATCGCAACCTTGCCGGCTGGCGCCACCGGAGTTGTCGGTGACCTGGCCGATCCGCCGACCCTGCAAGGCGTGTTTGAAGGAGTGGATAATGTGATGTTGATCACGGTAGTTCATCCCGACGAGACCAGGCATGGGCTGAATGCGGTCAAAGCGATGAAGAAGCAGGGTGTCAAGCGCGTTGTTTACATGTCGGTAATGATGGAACCGGGCACGGAGAAGATTCCCCACTTCGAGAGCAAAATCCCGGTTGAGAATGCTGTCAGAGAATCGGGAATGCAGTACACGCTGGTGCGCCCGAATAACTTCTACCAGAATGAATACTGGTACAAGGATGTGATCCTGCAGCATGGCATCTACCCGCAGCCGCTCGGTCCGGTCGGTTGTTCCCGCATCGATGTCCGCGACATCGCCGAGGTCAATGCGGCAGCGCTGACTTCCGACAAGCACAATGGCAAGGTTTACAACCTGAACGGCCCTGATTTGCTGGGTGGTAAGTCGACTGCCAAGATTTGGACCGAAACGTTGGGCACCGAGGTCAACTATATGGGTGATGACCTCGAGGCGTGGGCCGAAGCAGCCTCGCAAAGCCTGCCGGCGTGGATGGTGGTCGATTTCAAGATCATGTATGACTACTTCATCAAGCATGGCCTGAAGGCGCAGCCGGGTGATATCGAGACCCTGACTGAGGTGCTCGGTCATGCTCCGCGCAGTTTCACGGATTTTGCGAAAGAGACCGCCGAACAGTGGAAGGCCGAAAAGGCGGCAGCGAAGTAGCTGAAAAGCAATCCATGTTGTAGGGGCGCAGCATGCTGCGCCCGCCGATTGGTTGTCTGTTTGTTAAGCCCCAAGAGGGCTTGACCTACCAGTTTGATACCAAAATGGTGAATGGCGTTGGTAAGTGGCAGACGCCCAGACTGCCTGGTGTATTGGATCCCCCAGCGTTATTCACATGGTGCCGGACCACCGCCGAAGATGAAGTTGATTATGAAGACGGCATCTCCAATAGAGACTGTGCCGTCACAATTAGCATCGGCTGCAAGTAACGGGGAGGGTGCGGGTCCACCTCCAAATATGAAGTTGATAATGAATACGGCGTCGCCAATCGAGACTGCTCCATTGCCGTCGGCATCACCATAAACGTAGGTCGCCTTGCCGCCGAGGTGAATCACCTGTGGCCACCACATCTCGGCTGACACGGTAAAACTGTCCGTCAGAGCAGAAAAGTCGGTCGCTCCCGCACCACTGCAGAATTGAACTGAACGCGATTGGACGCTTGCCGCGATTTCCGAAGCAATGGGTGAGGACGCATCAAAGCCTATCACTTCCATGACACCGAAGAAATCACCCGCCTCGGCATCCAGATAGATATCGTGAATGAACCCATCCAGGTAGGTTGTCGCTCCTCGAGTTACCGCAAAGTCGGCGTCACCGAACAGATAGCGGCCCGCAATCGAGTCCACTCCAAGAAAATCGATAGGGTCAATCGAAAGGTCAGCACCTATGAGGGAGTCCTCCGTGGTCGTGAAAGCGTAGTCTCCCGAAATTGACTGTGCCATCGAGACATCGGGATCCAGGTTGGGATCGGTGTTTTCGACGAATCGTACCTGGCCAAGAACGGAATCGAACACCATAGTTGTTGCCGCCATCAGCTTGGGCAGGGTAGCCGCGCCAATCCCTTTCACCCCGCCCGGAACAGGCACCAGCATCGGGTCATCGCCGCTGGCGTGCACAATTCCTTCCGCCTCGAGTACCACACCGTTTGCCTGATGAAAGAATCGTATCGGGTTTGAAGGCGAATAAAGCGCGTTTATCATGGCACCCTCAAAACGGAAATCGAACCGCTGAGTAACTGCATCGTAGTAGCCTGTCGGAGCTGACCCAAACGGATAAATCGAAACCAGATTTGTTCCGGTAGGAGTGCCGGGAGCAATGTCAAACGATGGTAGCTGCATACCGAATTGATTGACCGTGACTTCGAAACTATCGGGATTCGATGTCGCCGACAAAGTGATCTCAATGAAGGCCGTATCGACTGCAACTGACACCGGGTCTGCACCAGCGAAGAGAGGTGAGACAATTCCCACGAAAGGAGCAGCGGGCGCGTCGCCCGAAACCGTCGCGTAAAGTGAATCAACTTTGCTCAGTTCGAGCGCGAATGTTCCTGGCGGAATGATCGGCGTGGAACAGATGAAGACCCCACTGAACGGATCGCAGCCATCTTCTTCTGCCTTCTGCTCCGCAATCGTCCTCTTGTTTTTGAGACCGGTAAGCTGCGAGAGCATCTCGTTAATCGTGTTAAGCTTCCTTTGCAGCACCGCCTCCTCTTGCGGAGTGGCGGTTAGAATCTCGACGAAGATATCCTGGCGCAGTTTGTTCAGGTAGGTCTGGGTTCCGCCAAGCGCAACGATATCAGCGCCTTGAGCCAGATCAACCAACGGGGCGACGGCGTCGGGTATGGCGATACCTTCGGCAACCATCTCAAGGGCGCCAAGGGCAGCATCCGTCACGTCATTTCGGCTTGGGCTTCCGGCGACAGATTGAGGATCGAAGAAGACGATCAGCGTGAGTGTCAAGAATGTGATTGTGGTGGCAGTTAGAAGCGAATGGCGCACATTACCCTCCCTCGGTGATTTTGCGGCATGATTTATAGAAATGCAGAGTAGTAAGGTCAACGTAGTCTTTGTTAAGATAGGTTCTGGAGAGTTGGTTAGCAACTCCAAACGGGGAAGCCAGCGGACCTGGCGAAAGAGACCGCCGAACAGTGGAAGGCTGAGAAGCCGGCGAAATAGAAATGTAGGAATCTGTGTCGCTGGGGTGCAGGCATACTGCCCCCGCGACGATTGCTTGTTTGCTTGTCAAGCCGCACGAGGGTTTGAGCTGCCAGGCCGGCACCGTAGGGGCGAATGGCATTCGCCCTTTCCATTTGACCGGGCGAGTACCACTGGCCCCTACCGAAGCATCTGTCACCTCCCCCTCCCGCGAATCTCCCGCAACCCACATCTCAAGTTCCCCGTAGTAGCAATCAATACTCCAATAAATCACAGGAAAGGACTGCACGCATGAGATCTGCCCGTTCCCTGAAGCTCACATTCGCTCTGACGATGCTCATTGCGTCTGCCGCCGTTGCCCTGCCAAACCTCAGTGGTCACTGGGAGGGCGCCTACTCGCGCGATGGGGCAGTGATGCAGATTCGGGTTGATTTTCGGCAGTCGGGTGACTCGTTGTCCGGCAGATTCGACATACCGCAATGGAGCGTGTGGGATGAGCCGGTTACGGAGATCAACTTCAACTATCCCGACCTCTCTTTCAGGATCATCAATGGTGTCTTCAAGATGGTGGTGGATGATGATCACAACGTGATGGCAGGCGTCAACGACAAATGGGGACCGCCGCTGAAGCTGCACCTTACGCGCACGCGTGATTGGCTGACTCGATTCTATGAGTTAGAGGAGGTCACGTTCAAGAACGGTGATATCACTCTGGCTGGCACGCTCGTCAAACCGACCACGCCACCGCCATATCCGGCAGTCGTGACAATTCACGGTTCTGGTGATCAGGGCAGCCGCGCGGCATGGCGCTATCGTTCCTTCGCCTACCTGCTGGCGCAGGCGGGGATTGCCTCGCTGCTCTATGACAAGAGGGGGATGGGTGAGTCAGGGGGTGATCCTGACTCATACACATTCTACGATCTGGCTGATGATGCCGCTGCTGCCGTGAAAACGCTCTCGGCTCGCAAAGATATCGTCCCCGGCAAGGTAGGCTTACTTGGGATTAGCCAGGGTGGCTGGGTTGCGCCGCTGGTTGCCGGCAAGGTAGAGGATTTGCCTTATGCGATTCTCTATGAGGGACCCGCCGTGCCGCTTTATCGGCAGGAGATTGATGTCACCGAGAACACGATGCGCAACGATGGCTTCTCCGAGGCAGCGATCGATTCGGCGCTTGAGCATCAGCGGTTGTACTTTGAGGTCGTTGCCGGGGAGTCCTCCTGGGACCTGCTGGAGTTGAGCACGCGGATCGTATCACAGGCCGAGTGGAAAGATTACGTTCAGTTGCCGACCTCAAACGCCGATCCTGATTTGCTTTGGTGGCGCAGGATGGTATACGACCCGCAGGATGCGCTTACTGCGATGAATTGTCCGGTGCTTGCGATTTTCGGGGCCGAGGACCCGTTGGTGCCGCCGGCATCGAACGAAGAATTGATGCGGCAATACCTGACGCAGGCGGGCGTCGAGTTTGAGATTATGGTTGTCCCCGGAATCGGGCACAGCGAGTGGACCTTCCAGACTCTCACGGGTGACTCATGGGACTGGCCGAGGTCGCATTGGGTCTGGCCGCAACGGGTGGAGGCGTTGGATGCGAAGGTGGTGGAGTGGGTGAAGGGGCACTAGGTGCGGTAGGGGAGAGCCTAGCGTTCGCTATTCTTGGCTTTCGTTGAGCGGGAAATCCCGGGCTGGGGCAGGCAAGTCCCCAACGGCGACACCACTTTCTAAAGCCGTTTTTTACTTGACCTTTCCGGTTAGAGCGGGTATCGTTTTCGTCAAGACATTACTGGATGGCTAATGGATAAGTCTGCCCAAGATCGAAATGAACCGCGGGCCGGCGTTGGCAGGAAGGAAGCTGACCTGCTGCATCAGGAGGAAAATCGTCAGGGGCAGAATCAGGGGCCTCATTTCGAACCAATTCGGTTCGACCGGGAGGTCGTTCAACCCGAATCTGAAGCTTCTGCCATTGACGCTTCTCCTCAACCGCTCGATTATCGCTTTGCCCGCACCGCCGCCGAACTAATGCAGGCGGGAATGGATGACGCCGCCCTGGATATCTGCCAGCGCGGGATCAGGCAGTTTCCCGAATATGCCATCGGCTATCAGGTACTGGGAGACCTCTATTTGAAGCAGAAAAAGACGATATCGGCAACATTTACCTACCTGGAAGCACTCAAGCGTGATCCGGACAACCCGCTGACGTTGATGAAGTTGGGTGACCTGCACCGAGCTGAGGGGGAACTGGCGGAAGCCACCCGCTACTACCGGGAAGCACTCAGCCTTGAGCCGGGTGCCGCAGCATTGCTGAGCCGTCTGACCGCGGTGTTGGAGGAAACGGGCGGGGATAATAATCCCATAAAGGCAGAGTCGGAATTCGTACCAGCATCCGTGCTGGCCACTGAAACGGCAGCCAACCTTTTTCTCGAGCAGGGCTATAAAGAGAAGGCACGCGCGATCTATCTGAGGTTGCTGCGCCTGTCGCCAAACAATCAACAGCTGCGGGAGAAGCTAGAGCTCTGCAACTGATCACTCGTCAAAATCGGAATCGGGTCAGATCAGGGAGCTTTAGAGTAGAATGGACTACGAGAGAGAATGCCGACTGAGGTTGTTGAGCAATCAGCTTCAGGGTCGGCTCAAAACAAGGAATCGAGCACAGGAATCGTTGAATGAAAAAGAGAATTACTGCTCTACAGCAGATATTGAAGAAACAGAATCTCGACTGCCTGCTGGTCACAGACCTGCCGCTGGTGCGCTACCTGTGTGGCTATACGGGTACAAATGGCTTGCTGGTTGTTTTCCAGCGAGAAGCGATCTTCACCACCGATTTTCGTTATGCCGGCCAGGTGAAGCAGCAGGTCACGGGGGCGAAAATCAGGATTGCCCGACGCGAGCTGTACAGTGAACTTGATGAGATCAAGCAGCTTCAAGCCCCGAACCTGCGCGTCGGCTACCTGGAGCAGTTCCTGCCGGTCAAGAGCCTGCGGATGATTCAGGAGAAACTCCCCAATGCATTGCTGGCGCCGACGAATGGCCTGGTTGAGTCATTGGCGGTGAAGAAGGATGCCGGCGAGATCAAGCTGATCAAGAAGGCGGCTGAGATAACAGATATCGCTTTCGAGCGGATTCTGCAGATCATCAAGCCGGGAGTCGGCGAGAATGAGATCCGCGCCGAGCTGGAGTATCAGATGATGATGCTTGGCTCGGAGAAACCGGGGTTTGACACGATTATCGCTTCCGGTCCCCGTTCGGCGCTGCCGCACGGTGTGGCCTCCACCCGCAAGGTGAAGAAAGGCGATTTCGTCACGCTCGATTTCGGCGCCGTCTATGAGGGGTACCATTCCGATATGACCCGTACAGTCGTTGTCGGGAAAGCGAACTCGCGGCAGAAGAAGATCTATAACCTGGTATTGAAAGCTCAAATTGCCGGAACTAAGAAGGCGAAAGCTGGTTTGAAGGGTTCTGAGGTCGATAAACATGTTCGCGATATCATCGCGAAAGCCGGCTACGGCAAGAATTTCGGCCATGGTCTCGGCCACGGCATCGGTCTGCAAATCCATGAGGAACCGCGACTTAGCCCCCTTGCTGATACGGTATTGGAGCCGAATATGGTCGTAACCGTTGAGCCGGGCATTTACATCGATGGTTGGGGTGGTGTGCGGATCGAGGATGATGTGATCATCACGCGCAACGGCTGCCAGATCATTAATAAATCAGATAAGTCGTTGATAGAACTTTAGTTTGATGCTATCGACGGCGTCATGGCGATAAAGAAATAGTTGGTAAGTTACGATAACTTAGAGTAGGGTTTTAGGACCCAAAGCGTAGTTAACAGATGAGAGAAAAAACCATCCGAAAACTGGTCAAGCTGGTTGAGGCGTCGGAGATCGAGTCACTAACCGTGCGCAACTGGTGGAGTCGGGTGCAGATTGTCAAGAAAACGCCATTGAACCACTCGAATGGTGGCAATGGCAACGGCGGTCACACTTCGATAACACTTCCGCGCGCTGAGGCGGCACCGACATTGCCACCGGCTCAGACGCAGCCACAGGCTGCCGCTCCGCAGGCCGCCGCAACTCAGGCGGCAACAGAAACGAAACCGCAGCAGTCCACTACCGGCAAGGAGATCGTCTCCCCGATGGTTGGAACATTCTACACTTCGCCCGAGCCCGGCGCACCGCCATTTGCGGAGGTGGGTCAGCGCGTGACGAAGGGTCAGACGGTTTGCATCATCGAAGCGATGAAGCTGATGAATGAGATCGAAGCGGAGTTTGATGGTACGATCGTGAAGCGATTGGTTGAGAATAGCGAGCCGGTCGAGTTTGGCCAACCGCTCTTCTTAATCGAACCCTCCTGATCGTACAGTAGCAGTCGCAGCGCGGAGGCGGGCGGTCGAGGTTGATGGAAGACGATCAACACGACGCACGCGACCAGAACATACACCGGCCAGATTTCGGAGCAGCTTCAGGAGACCGCAATGAACCTCCGTGATATGCTGGTGGAGATGCAGCGGCTGGTTGCTTCCGACCTGCACATTCGTGTGGGAATCAAACCTACTCTAAGAGTCCACGGCAAGCTTCAACCGATCAATACCGAACCGATCTCGAAAGACAACATGTCAGAGATCGTTTCGCAGATTCTTTCCCCGGAACAACAGAAGCGTTTCGCGGCGCGCAACGAGATGGACCTTGCGCTCTCAGTGAGCAAGCTGGGCCGTTTTCGTATCAACCTCTACAAGCAGCGTGGAACTCCCGGTATCGCCATCCGTGCGGTCAATACCCTGGTGCCGTCATTCGAGGAGTTGAACCTTCCCGATGTAATCCAGAACCTCTGCGAAGCCCGCCGCGGGCTGGTGGTGGTGACCGGAACGACCGGTTCGGGTAAATCGACCACACTGGCAGCGATCATTGAGCATATCAACTCGAATCGGCACGAGAATATCGTGACGATCGAAGACCCGATCGAGTATATCTACCGCGACAAGAAATCGATCATCGCGCAGCGTGAAGTTGGCGCTGATTCGGACACTTTCGCCGCGGCACTGCGTCACGCCTTCCGTCAGGACCCCGATGTGATCCTGATCGGTGAAATTCGTGACGTCGAGACGATGCAGATCGCTCTCGCAGCCGCTGATACCGGCCATCTCGTGTTAACTACGCTGCACACGATGAACGTCGTCGAAACGATCACCCGTATTATCTCCTTCTTCCCGCCACACCAGCACCAGCAGATTCGCCTGCTGCTGGCGGGAACCCTCAAGTCGATCTTGTGTCAGCGACTTCTGCCACGCGCCGATATTCCGGGCCGTGTTCCGGCCATGGAAGTCATGGTCTCCACCGGTGCGATCAGGGATGCCATAATCGACCCGATGAAAACACCGCAGATTATCGAGTTCATCGAAGCGGGCCAGGTGCAGTATGGGATGCAGTCATTCGACCAGTCGATCATGGGGCTCTATCGGCAGGGGGCGATCACTTATCAGGATGCCATGCGTAACGCAACCAATCCGGATGACTTCGACCTGCGCGTTAAGGGTATCACGAGCGCTTCCGACAACCAGTGGAGCAGTTTCTCGGGACAGAACGCCTAGCGGTCGTCACATACGAGTCAGTATATAAATCCTTGAGCGGCAGGAGCTTAGTGCTTCTGCCGTTTGTTCATACTGATCGAACTACCGTGCCATTAACTTTTTGTTTTACAATAAGTTGATGTTCTCGGTGCGTTACTCCAATGTAAAATCTGTATAAAGTTTATGAAACCACTTTACATACTTGGCTTGACAACCGATATGTAAAGAGTTTATATGTATTTTACATTGACTTTGCATTGGTTACCACTTGGAGAACACAATTGATCTATTCAATTGACAAACCGGATCTGACAAAAGCCACTACGAATAAGCTCTACGAGAAGATACTAGAATCTGACAATCTGCAGGAATGTCTGATCCAAACGGAGACGCCAGAATATCTATATTGGGACAGGGCACGCTACAAGGAGCACCCAAAGAACATGACAGCAGAAGAATTCTGGGCAGCGGTTAAACTGTTTCGGCGACACAGCTCCAATCGTACTACAACTCCTATCCTCAATGAAAACAAGTCACCGTTTACATGGCAGTCGCTTCCAGAGCAGGAGAGATTCCTGCACGATGTTGACCTACACTTGGGTGGGGAGTTGAGCCATAGGTATGTCGATGAAGAGATTGGTGCTCGAAAACTGATCTCACGCGGTGTTATGGAAGAGGCGATAGCCTCATCTCAGCTCGAGGGTGCGAACACGACAAGGCGCGTGGCCAAGGAGATGCTACAGGAGAGGCGCAAGCCCAGAAATACTTCGGAGCAAATGATCCTGAATAACTACCAAACGATGATCGCAATCGAAGAAGAGTTGAAGAGGGAGTCGCTTAGCGAAGGACTGATTCTTGACTTGCACGCGAGGCTGACCAAGGGCACGATAGATGACCGAGACGTCGGAACGCTTAGATCGAAGGAGGAGCGTATCTTGGTAAGCAATCCTGTGACTGGGATGATCTATCATATTCCCCCATCGCGCGAATTCGTTGACGTTGAAATCAAACGATTGGTTGACTATGCGAATGACAGATTCGAAGAGCGACGATTCACACACCCGGTAGTGAAGGCGATATTCATTCACTTCTGGATCGGCTACTTACACCCCTTCGTGGATGGGAATGGTAGACTCGGCAGAGCGCTGTTCTATTGGTATTGTCTGAGACATGACTACTGGGCTCTAACATTCTTGCCATTGTCAAAAGCCATCAAGGGCTCTCCGGCACAATATCGCGATGCCTACGTCTACACCGAACAGGATGACAATGACCTGACCTACTTCTTGGATTACAACATACGTAAGATCAAGCTGGCACGCCGAGAATTCGAGTCATATCTGAGACGCTTGCGGAGAGATATCAAGAAGTTGTCGGAGGTCGCAGGAGACGAGCATTCACTCAACAATCGCCAGATCCAATTGCTGAGATACCTCTATAAGAATTCCGATGTTACCACCACTATTAAAACCCATGCATTAGTATACAATGTCTCACGTCCAACCGCCCGCAAGGATTTGGAAGAGCTGGAAGAGATGGGATTTCTTGCTTCAACCAGGATTGGAAACGAGCGACCATTCCGAGCCGGGCCCAAACTCAAACGATTGCCGGACTAGGTGCGCAGGTATCTCTATTTCCCGAGAGAAAGGGGCTGTGTATCTGTAAACCAGATGCATACTTCTTATATCGAGTGTAGATATCGCCGGTCGGCGCCCGCTAAACGAGCTATAATCGCTTGCTAATCTCCATCTTGTCGTTAAATTGAAAGAAGATATACCAACCGCTAAGCTCATCTGAGCTTCTAAACGAAAATTTATTCTCGATCCGATAAAACGCGAAAGGACTTTCTGCCCCATGGTCTCGCCAAATCTTCGTCTGCTGATTTGTTCAGTAATCATCCTCACGCTTGCTGCTGCGACCGGCGTTATGGCACAGATCGCCCCGACTCTCAATTATCAGGGCCGACTGACCGATGCTTCTGGCACGCCGGTGGTAGATGGCAACTATGATCTTATTTTCAGAATCTACACGGCCCCCAGCGGTGGCTCGCTCCAATGGAACAGCGGCGCTTCCCCCGTCTCGGTACCCGTCGTCAACGGCCTGTTCTCCGTAGTTCTCGGAGATGCGAGCATGACCGCTTTGCCGGAGCCGATCTTCTCGGGGCAGACTCTCTACCTGGAGATAGAGATCTCAGGCGAAGCTCCCTTTACGCCGAGACAGCCGATCGTCGCCACGGCCTACAGCCTGCGCGCCAATTTTGCCGAGGAATCGCAGAACGCACAGTTTCTCGGCGGCCTCTCCAACTCAGCTTTCGTGCCGATCACGGGAGGCACGATGACCGGTCTGCTGACGATCAACATCGGCGGTGGAGGGGATGAATTCATTTTTTCCAGGAGCAGTACTTCCGGTTACAGTTCGTTCCTACAGTACTTCGCCGGTGCACCCAGAATTCTGATGTTCGGACTGCAGAGTGGCGGACAGATTACGGTAGTCGACGATAATGATGAGGCGCAGATTAACCTGGCGGCTGACCCGATTTTTGGAGGCACTCTCAGGCTCAACGACAACGAAGGTGGCAATGGAATATTCATGCTGGGCGGCAGTTCCTCTACCCAGACCGTATTCGAGCTTACCGCCGGCGGCAATGCCTCGTTGCGAATAGACGCCAGTGATTCCTCCCCCCAGCCCAAGTTGACTATTGCCGACGAGGTTGGGATTCCCCAGATCGAGCTGGATCCCGGCAATGCCAACCCGGGTTCAAAGGTCTACCTCCCCGCCGGGTCGATCGATGGCTACGAGATTGCCGACAATACAATCACCGGGGACAAGCTGTTGAGCAATGCGATCTCCGTGAGCGTTCTCAACGACGATGCCGGTGGCGCCCAAAACGCTTTCCAGTCAGCAACGAGCTTGTTCTTGACCAGTGCCGGTCAGGCGACGATCATCCAGGCGGCGATTAACGCACCTGCCGATGGATTCGTGCTCGCCATCGCCAGCTTCAATCTCAAAGTATACCATGTCTCCGCTACAAAGTCAGAGGCGATTTTTGGATTAACTGCCGATCCTCCGAATCTGCCGGGCGATCAAACCCGGGAGTATATCATTTGGCCCTCAATCACGAGTGGAACCTTTGGAGAGCTGATCTCGCTGCAGAGGATTTTCCCCGTCACCGCCGGAGTAAACCAAATCACGCTCACCGGCGAGAAAACATCGGGTGTAAACGATCACCAGGTAACGGATGCGACGCTCTCTCTGCTCTATTTCAAGAGTTCCTACGGGGTGGTCAACTGACGCATTCCGACCGGCGGAAATTGAGATATAACAATCGCAATCCAGGGGCATCCACCGCCCGCTTTCTCCTTGCATCGAACAGGCAAATTCTATAGTGTGATTCTGATTTGGAGGCCTGAATTTGGCGCAGGAAGAGGTTTGATTTGTTCAAGAAAATCCTAATTGCCAATCGCGGAGAAATCGCTCTTCGCATCATCCGAGCTTGCCGAGAGCTGGGTATCGCATCTGTGGCGGTTTACTCGGAGGCGGACGTAGACTCGCTTCATGTGCGCTTTGCCGACGAGGCGGTCTGTATCGGCCCCGCCAAATCGGCGGAGAGTTACCTCGATCCGAAACGGATTATCGCCGCTGCCGAGATTACCGGCGCAGTCGCGATACACCCCGGTTACGGCTTCATGGCCGAGAACGCCAACTTCGCTCAGATCTGCAGCGAATGCGATATCAAGTTTATCGGTCCCCCGCCGCAGGTTATCACGGCGATGGGCGACAAGGTGCAGGCAAAGTTGACGATGCAGCGCGCCGGTGTACCGGTGGTGCCCGGAAGTGATGGCGGTGTGGCAGACCTCGATGCGGCTCGCAAGGTTGTCAGCGGGATCGGTTATCCTGTCATGCTCAAGGCGGCGGCTGGCGGTGGTGGCAAGGGAATGAGGCTGGCTCGCAATGCCGAAGAGCTGGAGAAAGGCTTCCGCCAGGCTCGCCAGGAAGCGCAGGCCGCATTTAACAACCCCGAAATCTATATCGAGAAATTCGTCGATCGACCGCGACACGTCGAGATCCAGATACTCGCGGATGAGCATGGCAACGTGATCCACCTCGGTGAGCGTGATTGTACGGTCCAGAGGCGGCATCAAAAGCTGATCGAGGAATCCCCCTCTCCGGTTATGACGCCGGAGCTTCGCCAGAAGATGGGTGAAGCCGCGGTCAACGGCGCCAAGTATGCGGGCTATCAGAACGCCGGCACGATCGAGTTTCTGGTCGACGGCAGCGGCGAATTCTACTTCATGGAGATGAACACGCGCGTTCAGGTTGAGCACCCCGTGACCGAGGAAGTGACGGATATCGATATTATCGTTGAGCAGCTCAAGATTGCTGCGGGAGAGAAGCTGAGCCTGACGCAGGAGCAGGTGAAGGTTGAGGGTTATGCGGTCGAGTGCCGTATCAACGCCGAAAATCCCGACAGGAATTTCGCGCCCTCACCGGGTCAGATAACGACCTTCCATGTGCCGGGTGGCCATGGTGTGCGGGTCGATACCCACGTCTACGCCAAGTATTTCGTTCCGCCGTACTATGACTCGATGGTCGCCAAATTGATCGTTCGGGGCAAGAACCGGGCGGATGGTTTGCGGCGGATGTTGCGAGCGCTCGATGAGTTCGTAGTCGAAGGAATTCACACG
>JBECKX010000033.1:0-3580 GCA_040235515.1 Candidatus Zixiibacteriota bacterium | reverse complement strand
GTATCGGTGCGCGACACCAGGCTAACCGGTACGCGAGCGCCGAGGATTACACCGGCAAAGGTCGCCGGCGCCAACAGGATCAGGACCTTGGAGATGATGTTGCATTCTTCGATCGAATCGACCAGGAAGATATCGGCATCCCCGGCGACGTAATTCTTTACACCCCGCCCCACCGCTATGTCACGATTGGTGGCGGCATCAAAGGTCACCGGGCCGTAAACTTCACAACCGCTGATTTCGCCATCTTTGTACATGCCGGTCAATTTGGCGGCATCCTCGGTAGCGTGAATCTTGGGATGGATGTAGTCAACCGGCGCGGAGACTGCAACTTTGGGTTTATCATAGCCGAGCATATGGAACACCTGGATTGTGTTCTTGATCATATGCACTTTTTGCTCCAAGGTTGGTTTGACCACCATGCCGCCATCGGTGATGCCAAGGAGCTTGTGATAGCCGGGAAATCCCAGCACGGCGACATGATTGAGAGTATCGGCTGCACGCAACGAGAAGTCGCGTGAGAGTACGGTTTTGAGAAGCGCCGAGGTAGATAGAAATCCTTTCTGGATCACATCTGCCTCACCCTTATCGGCTGACTCGGCAGCACGATGGGCCGACTCGGAAGCATCCCTGCAGTCAACTATCGTGAATTTGGAAAAGTCGATTTTGTGTTGTTCGGCGAGTTCCTTAAGCTTTGCCTCTGATCCATAGAGCGTGAAGGTAGCGGTACCGAGAGCGGCGGCTTCCGCACAGGCAGTGAGGACATCCACATCCTCAGCGGCGGCAACGGCAACCCTGAACGCCCCGCTGGATTTACCGATTTTCTGTGCGGCGTCGATGATTCCCTGGCCGGTCGTTATCGTTCCGATATCCTCAAGCATGGCGTGGAATGTAGGATAAATGGAAGAATGTGTCAACCGATTCAAGGTTTGAAAAGTCAGCGGCAGTTTCTACCGCCCCCCTCACCCCCAACCCCTCTCCCATGAATGGGAGAGGGGAGCCGGAATCGCTCAGACCGCGGACTCTGCGAAGACGGCAGAATAGCTGCAGAACAGATTCCCCCTCTCCCTCTGGAGGGAGAGGGGCCAGGGGTGAGGGTGGGTTGACCGGAGCCGACTCGTAGCGTATCTTGACTCACGTGTCAAAAGGGAATAGATCAAAGTACATGATTGGAGTCGGTCGGCTGCTCCGCAGAGAACAGACTTACCCTGAGAGAGTTCTCTGGCAGCATCTTCGCAGTCGACGGTTTCATGGTTTGAAATTTCGAAGGCAATGTCCGAAGGGACGATTCGTGCTCGACTTCTATTGTGCAGAATTCAGAGTGGGAATCGAGATTGATGGGGCGTTGCACGGAGATGTGGCTCAGATTGAGTATGACCTGCGACGGGAAAACCTTCTCAACGCTCAGGGCATACGCGTGATTCGTGTGGCAGCGATAGATGTTCTGACGAACCTCGGAGGAGTGCTCAAATATCTTGAGTCCCAACTTCTACCCCCCTCACCCCCAACCCCTCTCCCATGAATGGGAGAGGGGAGCCGGAATCGCTCAGACCGCGAACTCTGCGAAGACGGCAGAATAGCTGCAGAACAGCTTACCCCTCTCCCTCTGGAGGGAGAGGGGCCAGGGGTGAGGGTGGGTTGACCATCCCCCCCAAACCCCTTGACTTCCCGCCGTAACATGGCTATTCTGCTCGCCTTAAACTTACGCAAACTCACTTGCGGGTGCCCCGCTTGCCTCGTGCGCGGGAAGCTATTCACCCAGGGAGGAATCATGGATATTAAGAAAGTCGGAATCGTAGGATTTGGGCAAATGGGCTCAGGGATCGCGCAGGTTGCCGCTGCAGCGGGTTATTCAATTGTAGCGCGCGAGGAGAAAGACGACCTGCTCAAGAAGGGCCTTGGTCGCATCGAAAAACTGCTCGACCGCGCCATCGAGAAAGGCAAAGCCACGGAGGATGACAAAAAGAAGACCCTCGGTAACATCGCGACCACTACCAAGCTGGCTGATCTGGCCGATTGTGACTTGGTCATTGAAGCTGTCACCGAAGACCTCGGCGTCAAAATCCCGATCTTCCGTGAGCTCGACAAAATCTGCAAAGCGGACACTATTTTCGCCTCCAACACCTCCTCTCTCTCGATCACAGATATGGCTGCCGAAACAGGCCGCAAGGAACGCTTCGTGGGGCTGCACTTCTTCAATCCGGTTCCGGTGATGAAGCTGGTCGAGGTTGTCCGCACAATCATGGTCGAGGATGATGTCATCAACGCCGCCATCAAGTTCGCCGAATCGTGCGGTAAAACCGTCGTGCGCGCGAAAGACTCCTGCGGGTTTGTTGTCAACCTCCTGCTGGTCCCCTACCTGATCGATGCTATCCGCTGGTACGAGAACGGTGTCGCCACCAAGGAGGATATCGACAACGGTATGAAACTCGGTTGCGCCCACCCGATGGGACCGTTGGAATTGACCGACTTCATCGGCCTCGACACGATCATGTATATCGGCGAAATCATGTTCGAGGAATTCCGCGAACCGCGCTTCGCTCCCCCGCCGTTGCTGAAGCGGATGGTGAAGGCAGGCTACCTTGGCCGCAAATCAGGTCGTGGCTTCTACGACTACAGCAAGTAAGAATCGGAAAATGAGGACTTGAGATATGGCATACGAAAATCTTGAAGTTACAGTCGCTGGCGCCAAAGCCACCATTGCAATAAATCGTCCCAAGGCGCTCAATGCGCTGAACTCGGCAACATTGTCTGAGTTGGGTCAGGCATTTGGTGAACTTGAGAGTTCCACCGACGTACGTGTTTGCATCATCACGGGTGGTGGCGATAAAGCCTTTGTTGCCGGTGCAGATATCGGCGAGTTGAAGGAACTCGACCTGATGTCGGGCAAAGCCTTCGTGCAGCTCGGCCATGATGTTTTCGCGCAGTTGGAGAATTCTAGTATCGTCACGATCGCGGCCATCAACGGTTTCGCACTTGGTGGTGGTTGTGAGTTGGCGATGGCGTGCGATATCAGAGTCGCCTCCGAGAAAGCCAAGCTGGGTCAGCCGGAGGTCAACCTCGGAATCATTCCCGGATTTGGCGGCACACAGAGACTGCCGCGCCTGGTGGGGATTGGTCGCGCGAAAGAGTTAATCTTCTCGGCGCGGATCATCAAGGCTGATGAAGCACTCCGCATTGGATTG
This sequence comes from Candidatus Zixiibacteriota bacterium, assembly GCA_040235515.1. Classification (GTDB taxonomy): domain Bacteria; phylum Zixibacteria; class MSB-5A5; order CAIYYT01; family CAIYYT01; genus JBECKX01. Next base: position 398 of record JBECKX010000033.1, on the reverse strand, counting down.
GTGGATGCTGTCCATCCCCCGGAGCAACTGATGGAGGAAGCCGGCAAGATGGCTGATGCTATTGCCTCCAAGGGGCCTCTCGCGGTGCAGTGGGCCAAGGATGTGATCAACCGCGGAGTTGATATGGATCTTGCGAACGCCAACGGGCTCGAGATCAATGCGTTTGCCGCGATTTGTGAAACCGAGGATAAGAACGAGGGTCTGTCGGCGTTCCTTGACAAACAACGGACACCGAATTTTAAGGGTAAGTGATCGTTGGGTTAGAGTAACTTTTTCCGAGGGAAATGGGCCATGAAAATCCGCTACGTTCTATCATTGCTTGCAATTGGGGCGATACTGATTTCATGTCAGCCGCAGGTCGATCTCGAGGCTGAACGCGCCGCGCTGAAACAGACCGA
>JBECKX010000018.1:0-8530 GCA_040235515.1 Candidatus Zixiibacteriota bacterium | reverse complement strand
GTCATGCCCCAGGCGGGCATGACCTACTCTTCGTCGGCGGTTACTGCCCCGCGCACCTGGTTGATGCGTTCGTTGTAACGTGAGAGCGATTCGGCAGCGCCCTCGGCGAATTTTTCATCCTTCGATGTGAAGATAATGCCGCGCGAGATGTTGAGCAGGATTACGCCATCATCGGCAGTCCCATATTCAACAGCCTTAGCCAGATCACCACCCTGCGCCCCGACACCGGGGATCAGGAACGGCATCGTGCCGGCCGCATCACGGATCTGCTTGATCTGGTCGGCGTCGGATGCACCCACGACCAGGCCAAGATTGCCGTCATGATTCCACTGCTTCACCTTGTCGACGACATGCATGTAGAGGGGCTTGTTCATCGAGGAGAGGTACTGAAAATCGCGCGCACCATCGTTGGAGGTCAGAGCCAGAATAAACGCAAAGCAGTTCTCATACTTGAGGAACGGCTCGATCGAATCAAAGCCCATGTATGGGTTGAGCGTGACAGCGTCAGCTTCCAGATCATCGAAGATCGCCTCGGCATACTTGGCAGCGGTGTTGCCGATGTCGCCGCGTTTGGCATCGATGATAATCGGAATCTCCTCGGGGATTTCCAGGATGGTATGCTTCAGGGTCTCCCAGCCACGCGGTCCGAGCGCCTCGTAGAAAGCGAGATTCGGCTTATAGGCGCAGCAATGGTCTTTGGTCGCCGCGATGATCGCCTTGTTGAACTCATAGACGGGATCTTCCGCTTTAAGCAGGTGCTTGGGAAGTTTATCGTAGTCGGAGTCAAGGCCCACGCATACAAGGCTGCCGCTGCGCTGTTGGGCCTGAACCAGCTTATCTACAAATGCATTCATATCTTGATCGCCTTTCCTATGAGTTCGTTAATATCACTAATGTTACGCTCGCGCAGGTAGTGTTCTAAGTCAGAAATCGCGCGAACCGTGCAATCGGGCTGGATAAAATTGGCAGTCCCGAACTGCACCGCGGTCGCTCCCGCGAGCATATACTCGACGACGTCCCGATAATCCATAATTCCACCGATTCCCACAATAGGAATTTTCACGGTGTTGAAAACTCGCCAGACCAGCGCCACTCCGACCGGTTTGATCGCCGGGCCGGAAAGCCCGCCAGTGACATTGGTCAGCTTGACTTTCCATGTAAACGGGTCAATCGCCATACCGTATAAGGTATTGATCAGCGCCAGCGCGTCAGCACCCGCTTCCTCGCAGGCTTTGGCCACGCCCCGGATATCCGAAACGTTGGGCGACAGCTTCGGCATCAGCGGGAAATCGCAGATCTTCTTTACTCTACTGACTACGTCAAATGCGGTCTCGGGATGCGCCGAAAACTCCATGCCATCGCCGCTGACGTTGGGGCAGGAGATATTCAGCTCAATCATGTCGATTTCGTCATGCCCGTTGAGCTTATCGATAACGTAAAGATACTCTTCCAGATCGAAACCGGCGACATTGACAATGATCCGCGTGCCCAGTCCACGCAGAAACTTGAGTTTGTCTCTGACGTAAGCGTCCACACCGACATTAGCCAGGCCGATTGCATTGAGCATTCCGGAGGCTGTCTCAGCTGTGCGCGGGGGTGGATGTCCCTTGCGCTCGTGGCGCGTGATCGATTTGGTGACGATGCCACCGAGCAGCGAGAGGTCGATATACTCGTCGAATTCTTCGCCATAACCGAAGGTGCCCGATGCCGTCGTCACAGGGTTCTTAAGCTCAACTCCGCCGATCTTGACTCCGAGGTTTGGTTTGCTCATAGCTCCACCTCATTGGCATCAAAGACCGGGCCCTCGCGGCAGACTCTGTGATAGCGCTCTTCCCCGGCCTTCTTAACCACACAGCCAAGGCAGGTGCCAACGCCGCATGGCATGATCGACTCGAGGGAGAGATAACACGTGGCTTTGTGCTCAAGCGCGACGCGTTTGACCGCCGCGAGCATGCCCTCGGGTCCACAGGCGTAGATATTGGTCTTATCGCCGGCAAGTCCTGCGGCAAGTTTCTCTCTGAGCAGTTCCGACACATATCCGTGGTAACCGTGAGAGCCATCATCGGTGGAAATCTCTGTGGTCACATTGAGTTTGGCGACTCGTTCCGACAGGACCAGGTCAGTTCTATCAGAGAAACCGCAGAGAAAGGTAATCTGTGTCGCTGGGATTTTCTCTCTGAGACAGCACTTCGCGAGCAAGTAGACCGGCGGAATTCCGACACCACCACCAACCATGATCAGTTTTCTGGCAGGGTCGGGTATTTCAAACCCGTTGCCGAGCGGGCCAAGAGTATCGAGTTTCTCACCGACCGGGACGCGAGACAAGATATATGATCCGCGGCCGAAGACCTTGTAGAGCACTTCAACGGCGCCATCCGCTTCGTGGTAGTCATAGATCGAGAAAGCGCGGCGCAGGAGCGGGTCGCTGCCTTCACGCGTCGGTTTGATATGGAGGAATGTTCCCGGTTTTGGAAATGACTTGAGCGGTAGCTCAATTCTCAACAGGTATGCATCGCCGCCGAGGGCTCTGTTTTCAAGAACCGTACAATGATGAAAAATGTCGCGTTTTTCTATTTGTATACCTCCGGCAGCTCTATTTCGTAGTAATAAATGAAATAGCTGCCGAGATGCAACGGTTCTATTTTTAGCGGATCGAAGTATGTCTCCAGGAAGATGTTCTTCACCTCCTGGTCGATCAGTGCGACATTGGAACCCTTGAGAATATTGACTTCCGTAACACGACCATTGTAATCGATCTTAATTTTAAGAGTTAACCGTCCCTGGAACTTGCTCGTGGCTGCCTGATCCGGATATTGAAACTCCGGGATGTCAATCGGCTCATCCTCCATCAACGGCCATTTATCGATCTCTTCGCGCAGAGCATCCTCTATAGCTTCCGCGCTACCGGTTGTATCCTGAAAGGCGAAGAGGTTATCCGGGATTGAATCTTTGGCCGCTGTAGCGGTATCGGCCTGGGCCACCGGAGTTTGCGGTCGCGGCGGCTCCTGAATTCTCCGCTGCTGGCGTTTCACGCCCTGACCACTGGCGAGACGCTCAGCTTCCTTACCGATATCTGTACCTTTGTATTTGTTGGCCAGATGCTGGAATAGCCAGATCATCGAGGAATCCACGACGACGACCTCGGTCGAATCGACCAGCGAAGAATCAACGACCGCGCCAGCAGCGCCAAGCGAATCGTTTGCGGCGCCGGCAGAATCAGCTGGAGTGTCTCCGAACACGGGATCGGTGGGAGGCGTTTTCTGAGCTTTGGACTTAACCTCCGCTTCGGTCCCGGCAGCGGTATCACTCTGCGGCTTGGGGAAATTGTCGAGCGAGATTTTCTTGGAATCCTTAGGCGATGGCGGCAGCGAGTCTGGAGCTACGACCGGCTTTGAACTACCGTGCGGCACCGAATCAGTTGCGGTCGATGTGGTATCACCTCGATGAGCAAGTTTCGGGCGATGTCCTGCTGAGTCAGGTTTGGCCGGGGGAGTTCGCTTTGGAGGAGGTACGTCATCCGGCGGCACCGCTCCCTTCTTCGTATTCGCAACTACAGTGTCTGCGGGAGGTAATGGAACCTCCTCTCCTTTACCCTGGATAAAGTCGGTCAGACGGATGTCATCGGTACCTGCATCGACCGAGTCAATCTGCTTCTCGCCGGCTTTGTAGGTTACCGTAACGATCGTGTCGCTGTCGACGCCTTTAACCGTATCGCGTGCAGGTTGTGCCTTGGTGACAGAATCGATTCTTGCGGCATTCAGCGAGTCAGCCGTGTGCCTTGCAATTGAGTCTTGTCTGGCCGCCTCGACGGCGAGCAGTGAATCTGCTCTGCGGTATGGATTTTCGGTTGGTGGATTTTCGGAGGGCACAAATTGCGCCAGCTTGATTTTTGCCACGGCAAAGTCGGCCTTTGGCACGAGTTGTGATTCGGGAAACTCCTTCATGAAGTATTTGTAGAGCGTGCTGGCCGAGTCGAGATTGGCGGCATCGTAGTGTTGTTCTTCAGCCATTTCATACAAGCGCTCAGGATAGAGCTGCGTCGGTTCATCGGCCTGGTCACCGAGTAGAAGCAACGCGGAACTCACTTCATCGGAACGCGGATAGTCGTTGAGCACCTGCTCGTAATATTGATTCGCAGAAGTTGTATCCTCGAGGTACGACTCGTACAGGTAGCCGATGTTGAGCAGGGCCTTGGGAGCGTAACCACTCTCCGGGAAAGTCCTTACCAGGTCTTTGTATTCAGCCAGTGCGGAATCGGGGCTGTTGAGGGCGGTACGATACAACTCAGCCAGAAGGAAACGGCTAAGGGAGGCCTCCTCGGCTGATTCTGAATTCAGCTTGGAACGAAATGTCTCGACTTTGGTGATCTCCGCGGCACGCTCGATGGAGAGAGTCTTGAAATCGCCTCCCCGCTGAATCCTCGATGCCTGATCGAAGTAGTACTTCGCGAGTTCGAGATCATTGAAGTCATCCTGACAAACCACGCCCAACTCATAGAATGCCTCGGCGGCTTCGGGGCGCTGATTGAATTCGGTGCTGATTGCATCGTAGAGGAGAATTGCTTCCCGCTGTTCTCCAAGCAGCTTGAGGCCCTCCGCCTCGCGCAGCAGTATCTCCCCCAGCTTCACCGAATCGCTCTGTTCCTCCTCCAGTTCCTGGAAGATGGCCAGACCGGCGGCGGCGCTGTCGAGCTGATAATAGCAGCGTCCCTGCTCATAGCGAGCCAGGTAACGTTTGACCGGGTCATCGGTATTCTTCGCCGCTCTGGCGTAAGCCGCTGCTGCTGCCGAGTAATTGCCCAACTCGAACTGGTACTCGCCGATCTTGTTCAACGCCTCCAGGTAGCGTACGCTGCCGCTAAAGTTGGCGACGTAGTCATTCAAGTATTGCACTGCTCTGGCGGTGTCTCCCTCAGCAGCGCTGATCTCGCCCATCAGGAAAGTGGCGTCAGCACGCCATTCCTTTTTCTTGCCTTCCTTCATGAATTCCGCAAAGGTCTCTCGCGCCTGCTGGTAATTCTCGAGTTTGAAACGAGCCTTACCGAGGTAGAAGCGGGCTTCGCTGGCATACTTCGAGTCAGGGAATGAAGACAACAGCTCTCGGAACTTGCGTTCTGCCCTGGTATTCTCGTCGAGGTGATAGAACGATTTCCCGATCATGAAGAGGGCGTCATCGACCCATGACGATGTCGGATGCTCGGTCAGTATCTTGGAGCACTTTACGATCGCGTCACTATAGAGCTTGTTTTCCTGGCCGGCGGCAAGGTCACGGCCACTCTCTTTCCGCAGCGACTCCGCCTGGTTAAACCAACGGCGGGCGTGATACATGGTATTATAGTAGACACAGCCGCTGAGCATGACCGCAGCCAGCGTGAGGAGTGTCAGGAGGATGATTCTTGATTTGAAGCTAGTACTCATATCTCGACATAGGGATTAGATCAAATTTCATTCCGATAGCCAATCTGCAATAACTTCTCCCTAGTCAATATGTTGATCTGTACGTTTCGCGCGCTGCTCGTTCATGGCTGCGCGCCACAATTCAGGCAGAACTTCGCCGGAGGGTGCGGCGAAGACTTCATCGGCAATATGGGTCACCTCGGTCGGATCCGGATTGATCTCGACCAGATAGGCACCAGCTCTCTTTGCTATTCTCGGCAAATCAGCAGCCGGGTAAACTTCCGCAGAGGTTCCGATACTAAAGAACAGTTCGCACTGCGACGATTCCCGCTGGGCCGTTTCGATCGCCTCAAACGGCAGCATCTCCCCAAACCAAACAACGTCAGGCCGGATCCTGCCACCGCATTGGCATAAGGGGATCTGGTCGGGATCGATTTCCTGCTCGCTGACCGGCGCACCGCAGTCGGCGCACTTATTACGCGCGATGTTGCCGTGGAGTTCAATCACATCGACAGATCCGGCGCGCTGATGGAGATTATCCACATTTTGGGTGACAATCCGCAATCGATTTAATGCCTTTCCCATCTCCGCCAGCGTAAAATGCCCCGGATTCGGTTCGACTTTGTTAATCAGATCTCGCCGGAACAGATACCACTCCCAGACCAGTTTCGGGTTGGCCATGAACGCGCTGAAGGTCGCCAATTCGCGGGGATCAAACTTATTCCAGAGCCCATCCTTGCCGCGAAACGTCGGCACACCAGATTCTGCTGAGATTCCCGCACCGGTGAGTACCACCGTCCGGCAGTCGCTGCACAGCAATTCTATCAGCGATTTCGAGACTTCCACAGGGCTAATATTCATCGATGTGTAAGGTATGTCAAGCAAAGGCTAATGGTGCGAATTCCATCCCGACCTGTAAAAGGAGCGTGGAGAGGGTTTATGAATCCGCGGGAGGCCGTCCAATCGACCACCCGACTCGGGTTTGAACTTGCGAGCTGTTTAACCGTCCTGTTATTATACAGATATGAAGCCCAGAGTATTCCTCTTAATCTCGCTTTTGACACTCTTTCTGGCCTCCACCGGAAGCCTTGTCGCGCAGGATTCCACCGCCGATTCGCTAAGAATCGCCGCACCGATCATGAACGACGCACCGGAAAAACCGCACCGCTCACCGATGGGAGCGCTGCTGCGGTCGGTGGTCGTGCCGGGCTGGGGACAGCTCTACAATCGGAAATACATCAAGGCGGGCCTGGTGGCGGGATTTGAAACCTTCTTTTTGATCAAGGCGGTCGACTGGTGGAGACGCACCGAGGATCAATATGACCTCGTGCAGAACTCGCCCGAGGAACTACAACCGTTCGAGTTTGCGCGCTACCAGAATTACCGACAGAACCGCAACGACTACCTCTGGGCGGCGGGGATCACGATATTTCTCAGTATGTTTGATGCTTACGTTGATGCTCACCTGGCTGGTTTCGACATCGACGTCACCCCCGATTTCGAGCCCGAATCCGAGACTGCGGAGTTGCGCCTGCGGTTGCGATTCTGAACATCCGGTTTCGAATCGAATATTCGGGTGAAACAATCGCTTCATTCCCATACATCGCTGTAGCATCCTGCTGTTCTCTCTTTGAAACAACAATCCTTAGCCTAACATAGACCCACCTTATCCGCTTAGGGCGGCGTGGTTTTCGTCACGCAATCCAGCATCCCAAATACTGCGCAGCTTGAGGCAGTCGAGTTGCTCTAAGTAAATATTCCTTACGATATCAATTCCCCCACTGAACCATTTCCCGCTCCCATGGAGCAAGAAGGAGGATTTTGTGATTCCAGCGATCAAATCGGACGGTGCAGGCGTCCGGGCGACATTGATTCTGCTGTTGCTCTTTGCAGCCATACTGACAACCAGTTGTGCCAAGTTCAACCCGGCATATGGCGGAGGTGGCGACAGCGGGAAGGGCGATGGCGCGATCAACCTGTTCGGTCCTGACAGTGACGACAATACTACCGGTGAGACTGGCAGCGATGGCTATAACGGTGATTTCATTGTCCCACCGGGTGATGGGGGCTTCGGCAGTGTTGAAGACTCTACCACCACATTCGATCCGGGCGGAGGACGGCGGCAGTAGGCCGAATTCGTGGCTCCGCAACTCGGCGGTTTCGAACGGCTCGTGTCGGGGACCTGCCTATAGAGTATGGGGGCGGCGCCACAATAAAGCAATTGTGCCGTGAGCTAACATTCCGGGGAGGTTTCGCCGGCTCAAGTCCCATAGCGCTTTAACACGGTTTGCTTCAATATCTTAAGAAATACTCGAGACGATTGTTCAGTCACTTCACAACTCGGCATTGCGGTTGCGCTTAGGGAGAGGCAAGGACTAAAGCGCGAGAGAAATGCAGTGTCACCTAAAGTAAGCACCTTTTCATTTGTCTCTGTAAGGAGGAGATCGTGAAACGCAATTCAAACTCCAGATGGTACGTTTCGGGATTAGGAGTATTGCTGGCAATCTCCATGTCCATGTTGCTGTTGGTCGGTTGCTCGAGTGATAACCCGGTAGTCCCCACACCGGAGGACCCGCCGGATAATCCGCATTTTGGAGATATCACTGACGCCGAGCGTCCGGGTGATCCTGATTTCACCCCGCCCCCTGGCTTTGATAAAGGCGATCAGGGTGGTGGAGTAACGGACGAAGGAGCGCAGGAGGTATATTTCTAAGTCGACAATCAGACCGGGACAGCTGGTGGATTTGATTTCCGAACCTGGCTGCCCTTCGGAACCGGATAAATTGTTCGTTGGCTTGACTGCAACAAGCCCTCGACGTTCATCGTTTCCATGGTTAGGTGTTAATTTTCAGCTCTTTTAGCAGGAGGGTGCGATAGGAGCTTCAGCTTAGCGGCTCGGGCCGGCAACGGCCCGGGCCGTTTTGCGTTCGATAGCCGATTTCGCCTAGGTCGGGTGCCCTTGAAAGCTGTCGAGGGGTCGCCCACAGCCCCAAAATCTGAGAGTAGTTTGTGGCAAACATTCGCTATATGAACTAACACATAGATTTTGTGGTTCCGTGCCATAGCAACATCTGCCGATTCGAACGCCGGTTGTTTTCAAGCCCCAGGAGGGATTGACACACACTGCCATAAAC
>JBECKX010000122.1:0-2600 GCA_040235515.1 Candidatus Zixiibacteriota bacterium | reverse complement strand
ACTCCAGGCTGCGGACATGGTCTGCTACCTACCGGCTGCCAGTTCAGACATAGCCAGACGTATGGCGAATGTCGCTTTTCCTCAAAAGCGGACGTTTCGCAGTTTCGGTGGCATGTCTGGAATGTACTGATACCGGGCATCCAACGCTCCCACCTCAGACGGCGACTTCGACCCAATCCGGTCATTCACAGTGACTGATAAATCCTCCATCGAGTTATTCCTGAACGGCGACTTTCGGCCGAGGCTGTGTGAAAACCCGCCTAGGAAGTTTTACTAAGCCGTTTTTGTCGGGCATCGAAGTCCGGATTGCTTGTTCAGAGAAGCTATTTCCTTCAGACGAGCGAACGTACTAGATCGCTTCGGCCAATGCTTTCGCACCCAGCAGCTTGATCGCCCGTTTCATATTGTATGCGAGCACATGAAGACTCATCTCCGTGCTTACGTGAGCCAAGGTTCTGGTCAGGAAGTGGTTTGCTCCCATCCAGGCTTTTAGTGTACCGAAGGGATGTTCCACCGCCGAGCGACGAATGCGCATCGCGTCGGGATACTCCGCCAGCCGTGCTTGTGCTTCCTCAAGCACAGATTCGTACTCCCAACGACTCACGCGGCGTTCTTTACTTGGTGTACACTTCGACCAGATCGGACAACGCGCACACTCAGATGACCAGTAGCGGCGGATGTTCTTGCCATTCTCTTCACGCGTAAACCGATAGATCAGGCGTTCACCTGCGGGGCATTCGTATTCATCGTCTGCCGGGATGTACCGGAATTCACTTCGGGCAAACTCATCCTTTTTACGTTTGCCCGAGGTATCCGATTTGGGCACATAGGCCGTAATACCGGCTTGCTCGCAGGCTTGCAGCTCCTCGCTCCGATAATATCCCTGATCTGCAATCACCCGCAGTGGTTGTGAAGAATCGGGTTGCACTACCGATTTCGCCCGCTTCGCCATCGGGCTCAGTTGCCGACGATCCACTCCGATATTAATGACCTCGTGTGTCACGATCAGATGGCTCCCTACATCTACAGCCGTCTGCACGTTGTAGCCCACGATACCCTCACCACGCGTCTTCATGGATCGGGCATCCGGATCGGTCAGTGAGATTTGCTGGTCCGGCGCTTCAAGCATCCGGACTTCGAGCTTTTTTAGCCGGTCCATCTCCTCTTTCAATGCGGCGATCTTGTCCTGGAGTGGTCGTGTGTCTTCGGGTGGCTCAGCCTGATCCGCACGATCCAGTTTATCCAGATAACGATCGATACTGGATTCAACTTCGGCCAGCCGCCGCTTCATCTTGGACCGGGTAAAGTTCTTGTCGCGGTTATTGACCGCCTTGAACTTGCTACCATCGATCGCTACCGTGTTGCCGATCAGGTCCAGTTTCCGACACAACATCACGAACTCTCGACATACCAGTCGGATGGCTTGGCCATGATCCTTCCTGAAATCTGCGAGAGTCTTGAAGTCCGGGGATAGCCTCCCCGTCAGCCACATCAATTCCACATTGCGCTGGGCTTCTCGTTCTAATCGCCGGGACGAGTGGATCTGGTTGAGATAGCCGTACACATAAATCTTCAACAGCGTCTGCGGGTGATAGCCGGGCCGCCCCGTATCGGCAGGTGTCCCTTTGAATCCCAGCCCGGTAATATCCAGCCGATCAATGAATACATCGACGACCCGAACCACACTGTCTTCATCCACATAATCGTCGATGCGCTCTGGAAACAGGGTCGCCTGGTCGCGATTCTCTCCCTCGATGAAGCCGCTCATACAACAATCCTCCGCTGGAAAGTTGTATCTTACTCTTGACTGAGTTTTCACACAGCCTCGGCCGATTTCCGAAAAGGCGCCCGGGCCGATTCGATTGGCAAGGCATGTCCGCTATGGTGTCTGGATGCCAGATCTACCGTCCCGGCGAGTGCCTGCAGGTGGTTAGCGAGCAGGCACCCAACTTTGGCCAATCGCCAGATTTTCCCTAAATATCCGTTTGTTCGGAGATTTCAAGCGCGTCGTCCACTTCGATTCCCAGATAGCGGACCGTGCTTTCCAGCTTCCGATGGCCTAGCAACAGCTGAACGGCCCGCAGGTTCCGAGTCTTCCGGTAGATAAGCGAGACCTTGGTTCGTCGGAGAGAATGCGTCCCGTATTCGGCGGGGTCGAGGCCAATGCTCGCCACCCAGTCTGAGACGATCCGCGCATATTGCCGGGTCGAAATATGCGTAGTCTGTTTGCGTAGACTTCTAAACAGAAAATCACCACTGTTCAATTTGGCCTGCTGGATCCAGGTAGACAGCGCCTCCCTGGTCTGGGCCGTCAGTTCGAACTGAACCGGCTGTTGGGTCTTTTGCTGCAGGATCATGGCGCGCTTGAGGATTTGCGTGCCATGTGCGACGTCGCGCACCCGGAGCTTGAGCAAATCACAGCTGCGCAGCTTGCTGTCGATGGCAAGATTGAACATGGCCAGCTCGCGGGTCTTATGCGCCATCTGTAGGCGAGTGCGGATCGCCCAGACCTCCTTGAGTTTCAGGGGCGGTTTCTGCCCTATCAGCTTGCCCTTGTTCCAGGTGGGATTTTCTTGCGGGGAATGCGTTAAGTACAGCAT
>JBECKX010000043.1:0-41667 GCA_040235515.1 Candidatus Zixiibacteriota bacterium | reverse complement strand
TATCACGGCGAGGGCCTTTTCGGCCACTTCCTTTGGCAGATGTCCCAGCTCGACAGGCGCTAAGCTCAAGCGATCCTCCCACTCGCTCTTCGCCTCCAAGATTGCTTGCTTACGTTTCTCCTCTTGTGCGCACCGGTGGCAGTACTTGCCCTTGCCTGTATGTCCGCACGGAAAAGTCTTCTTTCTACCAGCCAACTGTTACTCCCTTACCACACAGTCCAACTCTGTCCCGGGATCATCAAATGTTGATGAGGCTACTACGATGCGGATTCCTAGTCGGAATCCGAACAATCTGAGAGTTCACAGGTCCCCGCGCAGGGCATTCCGCAGACCATACAGACAAGGTATTGTTCATACTCGAAGATTTGCCGCTTTGTTAGCTCAGATTCAATGACTCGCCTATCAATCTTTGCCGGATATATGCTCTTTATGAAATCCCCAGGAAGATAGCGGTGGACTGGTCGATAGTCGGGATGGTCCAGAACTAAGTTTGATTTGACTGCCACATTTGATTTCAAATTGTCACTCCCCTTCAGGACTTTGGAGCCTTAAGCCATAGCACAGGTCGTATATTTCGCATGAATTACCCTTGTTCTGAGTAGCTGCTTTTCCTCGAACATTTACGATCAAATCCTCATCCAGCCAGAAATCAACTGTCACTTTCTCATGGTTGTATGGTTTTGGAAGATTTGGTGACACAGGGAGCGTTAGTATCTGCTTTAACGCCGGTTTGGACGATCGATATCCGTTTGAACTATCTTTAAGAATGAGTTTAGCCTCACCATTCCGATTGTCCGTGCAATAGAAGCTTAGAGTCTTCCTGCAGAGATCTGGAACCGCGAGCTCTCCTTCCATAAATACAGGATAAAGTGAATCGTCTGCCAATTCTACACAGACCGACCGAGATAGCATCGGCTGCAAATTGAGGGCATCTATCACAGCTGCCCCCTCTGCAATAACTGTATCTGCTTGCTCTATTTCCACAATCCTGTGACTGAACAGTTCTCGAAGTCGGTCTCGCACCAGCGGCATTCTTGAAGTGCCGCCAATCAGTAAGACCGTATCCACGCCATGATGCGATATGCCAGCGCGGGCGAGAACCGCCTCTACCTCCGATATTGCTCTTTCAACATCAGCGGATACGATCCCATTTAAGTCCGTTCGCTGAACAGCCTCATCGATATCGTACCACCGTTCACCTAAGCTGTAAGCACGGGCCGTCTGGATCTTATCGTCCAGATCATCGGACAATGCGATCTTCGCTCTTTCGCATTCAGTGAGAAGCCGTCCCCTGTCTCCAGCTAATATTCGGATATCATCAACAGTCAAGTTGTTGCGATTACAACTATTACCTAACGCCCACTTGTGAACCTGTTCATCGAAATAGTCGCCAGCCCGATCATTCAAGCCACCAATGGATAACTCGATCAATTGATTGTCGACGATCTTTGCGATTGTAATATCCAGAGTACCCCCGCCCCAATCAAAGACCAGCACAACTCTGTCGTTCAGACTCGATATTCTGTTCCAAGAGTCAGACCGAATCAGGTATCCTACAATTGCCGCGAATGGCTCGTGTATAAACGATCTTATGTAGATACCTGCCTTGTCGGCAGCCATTCGTAGATCGCGCCGCGCCTTACCGTCGAAGTAGACTGGAATAGTAACAATGGCACCCGAGAATTCCAGGTCTGGGCGCTGATCACAGGCATCCTCCTTCAGAAATCGAAAGATGTCTGACGCAATCTCGTGGGCAGAAACTTTCCGACCAAATATGTACTGGTCGTATCCTCTACCAAGCTGGCGCTTTATCGAGGCTTCAAAATGGTGTCCTTCGGTTCCCGAGTAGCTCCTCAGCTGTCGCTTTGATTCTCTGCCAACTCGAGGGGTAGATCCGTCAGCTCGGTACCACACCACGGAAGAGTGCGGAAAGCCACTATCTAAGAATGCCTTTGAGGTATTGATTGACTTATCGTAAATACAGACAACCGAATTCGTCGTTCCGAAATCAATTCCAATGCCGACTCGTTGGTTCACGACTTTCCCCCAGATTCCACGCTCATTTGTTTGATTCGCTTTAGTCTATCCAGCGCCATTGAGACGTTTGGTTCGTCTCCTGCTAAGCAGATCATGGCCTCAGATACTTCGTGTTGAAGTTGCGCCTTGAACTTGTTGAGATGGGCTCCTTTGTCAGATTCGACCTTTTCTTCCCACCAGATGCGCAACTTCTTGAGGTTCTCCTGTTCTTGCTGCAGCTGGAGTCTTAGCTGTTCGATGTCCTTTTCAAGAACGGCTGTTTTCCCAACTAATTCTCTTTTCTCCGCTTCAAGGGTTGCCTTGATACTGCTTACCTGCTGAAGGTCTCGTTCTTTGGAGAATAGATCGGACTTGGCTCTGGATAGTTCCGTCTCACAGCGCTTCAGCAACGTGAGAACTGGGTCTGTCAGGTCTCGAATCCACGCGAGCTTGGGCAAAGACGGTTTGGTCGGCATGAGGACTGAGGCAAGACGTTTCACGTACTGCTGAGTAGATCGAGCATTAGCTATTGCAGACTGCCGATTCTTCTTGTTTGTCTTCTGCTTACGCGGAAACATCACTTCAAGGAAATTGTGAAGAATGGGAATCGTCCTTTCGGACAATTGACCTTCTTGTATCGTTAGCAAACTAACGAGCGCAGCTCTACACCAATCCGAATTGGCACCCTTACCCCTGGACTCGATGATCCAATCTTTGATCTTCAGTTCTTCTTGATCGTCGAGCCGTTCAAAGAGCACCGGTCGAGATTCTTCTAACGGAATGGCACAGCGTCTGCGATTTTCAATAACAAGTTGCCGGATGAAAGCCTGATCTGAGGCCTTCTGTTTCTGGCTCACTCTTGACACTGCTTCCAGTGATAGCTGAGTGAACCACGGCTTACTCTTGGTGTACTCAAGAAGCTTGTCTACGTGATGATTGTAATCCTTCGACGGGAGGCACTTCTTTATTAGTGAAACGATGGGGCCAATCGGAGTCTTTCGAGAATCCGCTGCCAGCTTCGCCTCAATCTCTTGAATGATATCTTGGGGAGAGACCTGTTTAGGTTCGGTTGACTTTTTGTTTTTTCTTTTCTTCTTGGTCATGAAAGGAATCCCTGTGCTTCGCGACCAAAGTCGGGGTCATTTATAAGTTTTGCGTAGTTAACTCGAGCCTCGTTTGTATTACCCGCGCGCCTCCAATGGCGTGCCGTGAGGAGCAGAATTTTCACATGACTATTGGTGTCGTATTCAGGGACAATCTCCCACAGATCCTTTACTATCCGTTGAAAAATTGCTGCATCCGCAGCGTAATAGGCACTGACCGCCTCTAGCAATTTCTCGGTAATTGCATCAATATATACCCCATATTCTGAATCAAAAATCTCTGCTGAGTATGCCTTTTCTCGGGCATCGAACGGTTGACCGAAAAGGAGACCCGAGAGAAAGAAGCGAGAAGTTGGTTCACAGTCACTGAGAAGGCCAAAACAGTTCATGCGCAACGCGAGTATTCTTTTACCGGTAACTGCAAACTTGGTCTTAAACCGTGATAGCCCATATAAGGCAGACTCCAGGTGTCCGCTTTGAGACTTATTGCACTGAACCAGCCTATATCCAGTGGCAAAGTCATAAAGCGCGTTCCGGTAGAGTTCTTCAGGCGGTGACGGGTTAAGCTCTGCGACTTCAGACATGTACCGATCGTATTCAGGATCACAACTCCTGTTGAGGAGACGAAAGAGGTACTCGAAGGCAAAACGGTCGATTTCAAGGCATCTTAGGACCGGTGGACTTCCGATGTAGAGCCTATGGAGCCGCTTTCCATTGAAGTCGACTATTCTAACCACAAGCTCCCCATCAGTCAGCTTCCTGAATTGGTCTCCAAAAGAGTATTGCCCTTTTACGTCGCCAACCCAATATATATCGCCGCTCACGCTCACTTCGACTTCGGCAGGCTCCTGTCCCAAGGTACAAACATCCAAGGATTCTAAGCGCTTGTCCACATAGGCAACATCGCGGACGATTTGGTTGTTGGCTACAACATAGGAACTAACACCGGCATGACTGTACATATGCGCCGGAATGTCGTCTGCTGGCAACTGCCGTCCGCACAAGCTACACCTTTCCAACTTGGGCGAGTGCACCTCCCAGGAGGGAGTCGGCAACGGCGCTATCGATTGGAGAAGCTGCCCAGCCCGCTCTTTATTGTCCTCTAAAGTGTCACTCAGAATTCCCATGAGGCAAAAATAGCTGGCTTCGGTCACTTGCGCAAGCTATATTTATAACTGAACACCAAAATCAAGGACGACGTCTATGCCGAGAGAGAAAACGACCCATACGAAACCGAAGATGATTCACATTCGACTGAGTGAGGAACTTCATCAGAGATTGCGGATACAGGTTGCCAACGAGAATCTTACTATGCAGGACTGGGTAGAGGAACTCATCGCCAGGAATGTTCCTGCATCAAAGGGGAGGGGGTAATGACTTAGTGGAGTGATGAGATGATTCAGAAAACCAAGACTCTCTTTCAGGACAAATACGACGAGGAACTGACAACAGAAGATGCTATTGAGTGTTTAGAAAACGTGAGCCGCTTTGCTGAGACACTTATGGACATTTATCAAGAGCAAAAGGGCAGAGGGATTGATGTTCTTGCTGACAATGGCTAAAAAGGTAACTTGTCTACAGCTGCTTTGTGAACTTCCGGCGATAGGTGTGCATACATCATTGTAGTCGAGATATTTGAGTGCCCCAGCAATTCTTTGATCACTGGAATCGGTACCCCCTCCATGGCTAGGTGTGAAGCAAAGGTGTGGCGGAGGTCATGGAGTGTGCCCCTCATCTCCAATTCCTTCAGCAGTTCGGCAAATCGCTTATAGAGTCGATTCTCGCTGACATAGGGCCGAAAGGCATAATCATCCGGTTTCTTATCCTTCAGCAACCTTGAGAAAATCTTCTTGATCTCTGCTGTCATTGGAATCGTTCGCGGTCGCTTTCCCTTCGGTGAGTATTCGCCATAGGGCCACACCCGAATACTACCACTCTTCAGATCAACGTCTCGACACCTTAAGTGAAACAACTCCCCTCTTCGCATACCAGTCGAAACCAGAATCTGGATTCCGGTGCGAACCTCGGGATCCGCCACCTTGAGAAGCTGGGCAATCTCGTCTTTGCTGAAAAAGTTGAAGGTCTTGACAATCTTCGAGACAGAGACGTTGGCGATGGGATTCTGATCGATCAAGTCCCATTCGACCGCTTTGTTCAGAGTTGTCTTCAGGAGAGAAATGTAGTTTTTGATTGTCTTGGGCTTTCTGCCTTCCAGTTCCTCCATTCGGAACGTGTCCACTAGGCCGGGCGTGATGCTGGCCAAGTGTCGGACCCCATTCTTGACGAAAAAGCTGTGCCAAGCCTGCAAGCGAGCGATGTCGGGATGGCGGTCAACGCTACTGCCGTTACGGAAATAGCCCTCATAGCGCTGGAAGAATTCGGTGACCGAGGACTTCCGCCCGGTCAGCTTCTTGGCTCCGATCTCGCCCTTGAAGAGTTTGACCTTCAGATCCTCCAATTTGACCAAGGCATGCTGCTTATTTGTGGTCCCGGTTGAAATCCGAAATCGCTTTCCGCTTACACGGTAGTCGATCCAGTAAATCCCGTGCCTTTGAAAGAGACTTGCCATGGTCACAATGTAGTCTGGTGGGACCACTTTTGCAGGATCATTGTGACCATATTGTGACCATGATCGTCGTAAGTTATTGCACGATATTCGGCGTTATTCAGGCAAGGATAGGTGCAAAAGTGCCTGTTTTTCAGACACTTACCGTTAACTTTCAATGAGTTAGGGAAAATAAATTTTGGTGGAGGTGGGGGGAATCGAACCCCCGTCCGAAGAAACCGTCAACTAACCCTCTACGCGCGTGTTCTTCCTTTTATATCTCGTCTACGGGATCGCGGGAAGACAACGCTACCCGTAAACCAGCTTCGCTAAAAAATCTTCACTTCGCGGCCGCAAAGCCGAGCCTTGAAGCTAGCCGTCAATTGTTGATGCCTGGTCGCGGCGCCTGACGGCGGGCCCCACGGCAGACAGCTACCAGCTAATTAGGCAGCAATGGCGTAGTTGTTGCCATTTAAATTGGTTTGTGCCCGTTTAACGAGATTGACACAATCTCGGCGCGCAGGCTAATCCCCAGTAACCCCGTCGAAACCAGGTCACCCCCAAGATCTTGCTGTCGCGGCAAATCAGGACTCATCCCGCTTGCCGCGCACCGACACGGTTCAGGAGCTTCTCAACTCAGCCATGCCGATTCGTCTCAGGTTTGCCGATTTCCGCAAGGCGCGGGAATCTCATAGCTTGCCACGTAGTATAGCGAAAAGAGTCGACAAATGTTCCGGAAATCTGCAGCCCTATGGACGACTTTCCACTTCCGCGACAGTTTCCAGCTCACTTCCGAACGCGGGAAACACCAGTGTCCATACCGCTGAACTGAATGCCTGAAAGTATCCGTGAAACACTATCGAGAAACCAAGCGCAAACAGAAGATAGAACGCATAGGCGGGAGAATCGGTAAACCCGCCAAGCTGCGTGCTGATCTGGACAATCCCGGATGGTATCCCGATCACAACATTGACCCCGAAAATTATCGCCAAAGTCGCCAGCAGGGTTCCGATCGCCCGGCCCTTCATCTCCAAAAAGGTCCTGTACCCGGCCTTGATGCTCGCGATTATTCCCAACCGCTCGAGGACGAGGTGGCGATAGCCGAAATAGATTATCGGCATGAGCAGAAAGCCCCCAACCATCAACACGAGCAGAACCGGCATCATCACCAGCACCCCTGCCACCGGCGATGCGGCAAATGCCAATGCTACCGGGACTACAAGAATGATCATGGCAGCGATACCCACAACCAACCAGAGCAACCCCATCAGCCAGCATGGCAGAAAACTGTCAAAGCCTGCGCGGATCGTCTCCTTGAATCGGGACGATCTTCCCTGCCGATACTGATCGACAGCCAGGATTAAGGTCGGCTGGACCAGGGCTGCGGCCAGGCTCAGGAAGAACGCGAACAGTCCGATCACGCCGATCCAGAGGAAAATCTCCCCCGATTCAAACAACCGTTCGAAATCTGGCTTTCCATTGTAGTAGCTGACACCGACAATCTGGGGATTGAGGATGAACCCCAGCGGCCAGAACCACTTGTACTTCCAGGAAACAATGAATGCGTGCTTGATCGCATCCCCCACTCCCATGCCTGCGTTAATCCGCGAAGCGTCCTGTTGATCTTCCACTGTTTTCCTCCCCTGAATTTGTTCGGGCTTCAGTCTTATTATCTAAAAACGTGTGATTGCATTTACGAATGAAATTCGGGCTATCCCCCTCAAGGCGCAAGGAAATTCTGGAATCTGATGCCGGCTCAGCTCCAATCCACACTGCTAACAAAACTTTATTGCAGGCCTTTGATGATCCCGACGCCAAAGTATATCTCATTCGCCTACAACTGATTATGCACAAGGAGTCCTCGCTGGATCGTGTCATCAGGAATGTTTGAAATCCCGCTGAGAAAAGAATCCTCAGATTTTTTTCTTGACACTTTTCGATGTCGAGCTATTATTGGCAAACTCAAGCCAATTTCGGCTTACGAAGTTATCAGTTCGATTTACCTATAATTCATGATCCCTCCAAGCTGGGAGGCAGAGACTCAGATGATTAATTTCCGACGCATAGTTACTAACCAGCCGCTAGGCATGGTGTGCCCAGTAACGAGGGTCCTGTCTCGTCAAAGTCGTGCGAGGCTTTTACGATCATGAAACCAGGCATTATCTGCGTGATTTCACGAACCGGACCCTTGAGTGAAGGGTCCGGTTTTTTTGTGCCTCCTTTTCGAGCCCCGCTCTGAGGCAACAGGTGGTGGCGCAGCGAAACCGGTAAGTACGGAGTTAGTTTGAGAATCAGGATAGGCAGGAAACTAAAATGAATACAGCATACTTCCAGGATGAACAAGAGAACGCAATTCCGGCGCGAACCGCCTTTCGCGGGTTGCTGCCGCTGCTGAAACCTCATCGTAAGCGGCTGGTGATCAACCTGGTGTTGATGATCATCGCGACCGCGATGGCGGTCGTGGGGCCGATCCTGATCCAGCAGGCAACAGACATTGCTGTGGCCGCGAACAATTACTCGAACCTGAGTGAGGCTGCCCTCCCTTCGAGTTCTGCGGCAACAGCGGTCGAAACGCTGGTGGGGTCAGCTTCCACCGCGATGATGCTCTGCGCGCTGGCGTTTCTGATCTCATTCATCGTTGGGGCCTCAGTCGAATACGCTCAACGGGTACACCTGGAGATCGTCGGCCAGGATGTGATCACGTCACTCAAACGTCGCTGCTTCGACCATCTGATGGGGTTGAGTATCGCGTTTTTCGACAAGAATCCGGTGGGCCGACTCCTCTCGCGCGTTGAGTCGGATGGCGAGTCGCTGCGCCAGCTCTTCACGAACATCGTCGTGATGGTGGTACGCGACATCCTGCTGCTGATCGGTATGCTGACTGCCATGTTCATTTACAACTGGCAATTGACGCTGGTGGTGCTGGCGGTATCGCCGCTGGCAGCGGTGTTAGTCTGGCTTTATCAGCGCTACACCACGCCCCGGTTCCTGCAGGTGCGCAAATTCATGGCTGATATCCTCGCCGGACTGACCGAGTTACTGCAGGGGATGCCGATCGTGCAGGTGTTCAATCGCCAGGATACGATCAAGCAACGGATGTGGGACCTGAACAGACGGAAGTTCCGCAAGGACGCTGAGACGCATGTCTCCAACGTGATGTTCTTCAACAGCATGTACTTCCTGCAGCGCGTCGTGATCGCCGCCGTGGTGCTGATCGGTGCCAACATGGTGCTCCGAGGCGTCGGTGCCGCAGGCGCTGAGGATGGTGTCACCGCCGGTATCGTGATCGCGTTCATCATGTACATCGAACGCTTCTTCGAGCCGATTTATCGCGCCTCCGAAGAGCTGCATATCGTCCAGCAGGCGATCGCCGGAGCACGCAGGATTTTCGCCTTGTTGAAAAACAATGAGCGAATCGTTGAAGCCGCTACGCCGACGCGTTGGGAGTCGTTCGAGGATGTCATCAAATTCGAGGATGTCAGTTTCTCATACTCGAACGATGACAACTACGCCCTGAAGGATGTCACTCTGGAGATCAGGAAAGGCGAGAAGGTCGCTCTGGTCGGAATGACCGGTGGCGGCAAGAGCACGATCATCAATCTGCTGCTTCGCTTTTACGACCGCACGCGTGGATCGATTACGCTCGACGGCGTCGACATCCGCGATATCGGTATCAACGACCTGCGCGCCAAGTTCGGCCTCGTTTTGCAAGATATCTTCCTCTTCCCCGGCAACATTCGGGAGAATATCACGCTGGAGCATGAGGGTGTGACGGATGAGTTGCTGCAGTCGACGACAAAGATCGTGACCGCGGACCGCTTCATCGATCGACTGCCGGAGCGCTTCGATACCGAGGTAGCGGAACGAGGCGGCAACCTGAGTCGCGGTGAGCGGCAGTTGCTCTCATTCGCGCGGGCGATGGTCTTCAATCCGCAGATTCTGCTGCTCGATGAAGCGACCAGTTCGGTTGATCCCGACACCGAACGCCGGATTCAGGCCGCGCTCAAGCGACTCCTGAAAGGTCGGACCTCGGTGATTATCGCGCATCGCCTCTCGACGATTCTGGATGCCGACAAAATCCTCGTGATCCGTAACGGCGAGATCATCGAGCGCGGTAATCACGCTGAATTGCTTGCCCAGGGCGGCTACTACGAGAAACTTTTCCGACTGCAGTTTATGAAGTCGGGATCGGAAACTGAAATCAACGCTGCGACCGACCCGGAACCTGATTCCGATGCGGTCACAGTGAGGTAATAGACTGGACTAAACTATGTGGCAGAAGATTAAATGGCTGGCGCAAGCCTACAGCGACTATAAGCCGCAGTTGGCGTTGATGATCATCCTGACTCCGATTCATGCGGTGGTCTTCATGATCAACCCGCTGATCCTGAAGTACATCTTCGATTCGATCTCCGGAGATGATGCGCGGATGCCCTCCTACCTGAAGTTCATGGAGAGCTGGGTGCAGTCGCTCGGTTTTTCGCAGATCGGCGGCGCCGTGCTGATCCTGATGCTCTTCGCGATTGCAACCCTGATGATTTACATCGCGCTGCAGGGAACACGAGCCTATATGAATATGCGACTGGAGTGGTATTTCCGTCAGCGGGCGTTCGATTCCACTACCGTGATGGGCCCTGACTTCTTTAACAGGTTCCGAACCGGTGATCTGGTGACGCGCATGACCGATGACGTCGCGGAGAAGTTGTCGTGGTTTGCCTGCTCCGGCATCTTCCGCTTCTACGAAGCGATCCTGCTGGTGGGATTCGGGCTCTTCAATATGCTGACTCTCGACGCGAGGTTGACGCTCTACACGATGACTCCTCTGCCGGTGCTGATCGTTGTGTATATGCTGACCTCGACCAAGCTCGACAAACGTTTCGACTGGTTGCAGTCAAGGATATCGCTCGTGAACAGCACGATGGAGGCCGCCTTCTCCGGAATGCGTGTGATCAAGGCGTACAGCCGTGAGAAAGCGTGGCGCGCCAAGTTTGCGAAGATCATCACCGAACGCCGCGGCGCCGAGATAAAGGCGGTGCGGGCGTGGTCGGCGATCGAGATGCTCTATACCCATATCTGGCAGTTCGGGTTTTTCCTCGTAGTGCTGTTTGGTGGCGCGATGGCCGTGACCGGCGCGATCACTATCGGTGACTTCGTAGCGTTCCTCGTGTTCCTGCGCATCATGGTATACCCGATGTTTGACATCGGCGCGTTCCTCGTGAAAGGACGCCAATCAGCGGTAAGCATCGGACGTTTGCAGGAGATCGAGACATTCCCGCCGATGGTGGTTAACCACGCGACCGACACCGTTACGGTTGATTTCGAGACTATCAACTTCGAACAGGTCACCTTCGGTTACGGTGAGCAGGGTCGCGAAGCAGTGCATGATGTTACCTTCCAGGTGAACCGTGGTGAGACAGTCGCCCTCGTGGGTCGCGTCGGCAGCGGTAAGAGTACGATCGTTAACCTGTTGACCCGTACGATCGACCCGACACAGGGCAGCGTCAGGCTTGATGGGCGTGATTTACGAACCCTGCCACTGGAGAGCTATCGCGACATCATCGGCTACGTGCCGCAGGAGCCGATTCTCTTCAGCGAGACACTTGAGAACAACATTCGCTTCGGTGGTGACGACGCCAGCGATGATGACATCAACCAGTTGATTGCGCTTGCCCAGTTACAGGAACAGATGGAACGCTTCCCGAAGGGTCTGCAGACGCTTATCGGAACGCGCGGACTTAACATCTCCGGTGGTGAGAAGCAACGCGTAGCGATTGCGCGTGCGCTGGCGCGTAAGCCGAAGATCCTGATCCTGGATGACTGCACCTCTGCTCTTGATGCCCGAACCGAGGAGCATCTGTGGGCAGCGCTGGACGAGGTCATGCCCGACATGACTTGCTTCGTCGTGACGCATCGCACGAAGGAGATGCAGAAGGCTGATCAGATTCTGCTCTTCGATGACGGTGTCATTGCTGACAGAGGAACTCACAATGAATTGCTGGAACGCTCGGAACTTTATCGTGAGTTGTATGAGCGGAGTGAACTAGAAGAGCAGGTTAGTGGGTAATTCTGCGAATCAGTGTCAGGCTATTTGTAGCGGTGCCCGCCGCAGCGGGCACCGCTTGACTCTACGTCATCCCTTGCGGAAGCGATAACTGCAGCTTACTCCCCTCCCCCTCTTGTACACCTCACAAGGGATTGGGCCGGGAGTGAGGGGCTTCCCGCCATTAAATCTTACAGATGATACAACATCAGGTACACCACTATCCCGCTCACCGAAACGAACATCCAAACCCACCAGAGCCAGCGGGTAATTCGTTTGTGTTTGTCGAAACGGTTCCTGAAGGCATAGATCACTGCGGCGATGATGAATGGCGTCATCACGGCAGCAAGTATCACGTGCGGAATCAGGATCGCGAAATAGATCGGTCGAGTCCAGTCATGATGGGGGTACGGCACCGAGCCAACCTCGTAGTGGTAAATCAGGTATGAGGTCAGGAAGAGTCCCGAAGACACCAGCGCCCCCAGCATTGCTCTCTTATGTTTCTCATACAATCCTCTACGAATTTGGACAAACCCTACGATCAGAAAGACGGCGGCTGTCGCATTCAGAATCGAGTTAATCATTGGCAGAAATGTGTAAATCATACGGTGCTCTACTCCGGTGCGCAGCTACATCTCCCGCGCAAGTTCCCTGATATGTTGTTTGAGCAGATAGATCGCGCCTTCATCATCATACGGGTAGTAGCCCCTGATCCGTGCATGATCATCCACCAGAATATAATGCGTGGGGTGCCCTCCGGGGAGATCCTCGGAGTCGAGCATGAAGCCCTTCTCCATCAGGTTGCGGATATCCTCCATCGGTGCGCGTGCAAGCTTCCAGCGTTCATCTGTAATGCCATGTTTCTGCGCGTATGCTTGCATCACTGCAAGTGAGTCTCTGTCAGGATCAACCGATATCGAGAGAAACTCGATCTTGTCAGAGTTGCTGTACATATCATAGAGCGGTTTCAGCTCCGCCATCATCATCGGGCAGACAACGGGGCAACTCGTGAAGAAGAAATTCACCACATGCAGTTTTCCCTCGAGATCAGAACGATGAAGTTTGGCGCCGTTGCGCTCAGTCAGCTCAAAGGCAGGTACATCGCCAAGCTTAGGAATCTTGGTGCGCGACGCCTCGGCCCAGTTGATCACCAATGCCGCGACGAACGCCAGCAACAGGATTATCGGAAATCCCCACAGCAGGCCTCCGGGCATGCCACGTTTGGAATCATTTGTCGTCGTTGTCATGCTGCCTTCACCTCCCCTGCCGGTTTAACTGCCGTATAAAGTATGATCAGAGTTCCGAGGAACAATGCCGCTATCCAGAGATGGAACAACTGCAGCAACGGCGGCAGCGCAATCGCAATCAGACCACTTCCCACAACCAGTTGCAGAGCGATCAGGATGAAGAGCAGCCAGATGGCATAACGCACGAGCATTGACGGCTTCGACGTAGATTTGAAGACCAGATGCCCCACCTGAAACACGCCGACCGCTATCACAATGCCGATCAGCAGATGCACATACTTCATATGGCTCAGCATTGACAAAAGCTGGCCATCATTTGCCAGCGGGTGTTCCGCGACCAGAGTCTCGACACTTCCCCGCAGCCAGGCTCCCAGCAACACCTGCACGAATCCGATTATCCAGAGAATCATGATCGACTTGTGCACGCTGTTCGGATAAGCGCCCCTGTCTTCCGGGTAGCCCACCTCCAGAAAATTCACCTGCTGCGTCATGTAGGTCAGCAGCGAGACGATGATGATCGCGATGATCAGGTGCAACGATACACTCATCGGGTTAAGCTCCGAGAGCACAACCATTCCTCCCTGCCAGCCTTGAAACGCTACCAGCAGGGCAGCCAGTATCGCAGGAATCAGAATGCGTTTGACATGCCGATACTTGATGATTGCGACAACGGCGGTTGCGGCGATGAAGAGCCCCACGATCATCCCCGCAAGCCGGTTGAGCCACTCGATCCAGGCGAGGGCCACGTTAAACATGATCGGATTCACATCGGGTGGCAGTTGATCGAGGCTGAGCGGTGGAATCCAGCCCCCGAAACAATGCGGCCAATCGGGGCAACCAAGCCCCGCGCCGGACACTCTGACCAGGCCGCCGATGAAAATCAGCAGGTAGGTTCCGAGCGTGGCGATTATCGATAGACGCAAGAATGACTTCACGTAACTCTACTCCATCTCCCCCTTAAAATGGCATAACATATCTACTCTGGAATCGCAAGACTGATTTCCCGTGTCGAGCGAGAGGAACGGCTAGTGGGTCGAGCTTCCATCCCCCGGCGGCTGCGTGCCCGCTCCGGATGTTGCGGTTTCACCCTCACCGGCGCCTTCAGACATTTCCGCTGCGGTCGAATCGATGTGCGCCCCGGTGGAATCGGCGGCAGTCGAGTCATGCGAGGCCGCACCCTCGGCGTCACCGTGATGTCCACCCTTACCGAAGTCTGGCGAATTGTACATCTCAGCCTTCGGGTTGATCTGGCCGGCGGTCTCGGGGTTGATCGAACCGCGGTCCATCGTATCGACCATCGTCAGCGCGATAAAGACAGTGAGCGTAATCAAACCGATCGAGAAGGTCACAAACATCAGCTTGTTGTCCCACCAGAGGTGCATGAAGAAGAACGCGACCAGCATCGCCTTGATAGAGGCGATCACCAGCGCGATGTAGATGTTGAATTCGCCAAAATCGAATTGCGCGATTTCGGTGGTGACGAATGTCAATATCAAGAGCGCCGCGCCAACCGCCATATAGACCTTGAGCGGCATGATGTGTACGTGGCTCTTCTTCGAACTATGTGCTGCAGCTTGTGCCATTCTTCTCAACCCTAGTCAACACAGGTTAACGCGATATCCTACCCGATGAGATAAAGCAGCGGGAAAAGGAAAATCCAAATCATATCAACAAGGTGCCAGTAAAGCCCTGTCATCTCGATCGGTGTATAGTATTCCCCCGAAAGCTTGCCTTTCGAGACCTTGACGATCATCCAGGTGATCAGTCCCATTCCTCCGAGCACGTGGAATCCGTGCAGTCCGGTCATCAGGAAATAGACGCTGAAGAAGACGTGCGGGTTGTTGCCCTCCAGTCCGGTGAAGCTGTAGTACTTGCCCGGCAACTGACCAAGGTGGAACTTGTGGCTGTACTCGAAATACTTGATCACCAGGAAGGTGCAGGCAAACGCCAGGGTCGCTACCAGCAGCCAGATCGCCTGCTTCGATTTGTTCATCTGAACCGCACGGATGGCGAGCGCCATCGTGACGGAACTGGTAATCAGCACAACCGTGTTGGTGGCTCCCAGAACCACATTCAGTTGCAGATGAGCCTCATAAAACATATCCGGATACCAGGCGCGGTAGACGGCATACGCACAGAAGAGCCCGCCAAAAAGCAGGATTTCCGTGAGGAGGAAAAGCCACGTTCCCAGCTTGGCAGCCTCGGCCTGCTGCTCAGGCTCGAAGAAATGATGCTGCAGGAAGGAAGGATGACCGTCGGCTACATCATGCATCTGTCCAGATTTCCTTTCATATTCTTCTGCGTTGCCCCGGTTCGCAACCGGGACTTACTTGGTCGCAACAACCTCGATGGTGTCATAATCATAAGGGCCATGCTCAAGAACCGGTTCTTCGTCGAAGTTACCATGCGGCGGCGGTGAACTTGTCAACCACTCAAAGCTCAGTGATCCCCACGGATTGTTTCCGGCCGGGCGACCCTTGAAGATCGCTGCGATCAGATAAACCGCCATGATAACGAATCCGGCGCCGATCACGAAAGCGCCGATCGATGAGAACCCATGCATCGGCTGATACTGCTCGAGATAAGTGAAATAGCGTCGCGGCATGCCCTGCGTTCCCATGATGAACTGGGTGAAGAAAGTCATATTGAAGCCGATGAAAATCAGCGCACAGGCGATCTTTGCCCAGAACTCGTTATACATCCTGCCCCAGATCTTAGGCCACCAGTAATGGATTCCCGCCAGGAACGCCATCACCGTTCCACCCATCATGACGTAGTGAAAATGCGCCACCACGAAATAAGTGTCGTGCACATGGATATCTATCGCGAGGGCTCCCAGGAAAATCCCCGTGATACCCCCGATCGTGAACAGGATCAGGAATGACAACGTGTATAGCATCGGGGCTTCGAGTGATATCGATCCGCGATACATAGTTGCCAGCCAGTTGAAGACTTTGATACCGGATGGTATTCCCACCAGGAAAGTCAGGAACGAGAACATGATCGCCGCCAACTCCGATTGACCGGAGGTGAACATGTGATGTCCCCAGACCAGGAAGCTGACGAAGGCGATACCAAGGCTTGAGAACGCGATCAGCTTGTAACCGAAAATCTTCTTGTGCGAGAAAACGGAGACCGTCTCGCTGATGATCGCCATGCCGGGCAGGATCATGATATAGACCGCCGGATGGGAATAGAACCAGAAGAAGTGCTGGTACAGGACGGGGTCGCCGCCGAGCGCCGGATCGAAAATACCGATCCCGAGCAGGCGTTCCATGATCAGCAGCACGAATGTGATGCCGATGACCGGGGTAGCCAGTACCTGCAGGATTGCAGTGGCGTAAGTCCCCCAGGCGAAGAGCGGCATGCGGAACCAGGTCATTCCCGGTGCGCGAAGCTTGTGGATCGTTACGATAAAATTCAATCCGGTGAAAATCGATGAGAAACCGAGGATAAACACCCCCAGCGTCGTCGAAATCACCGCCGTGTTCGTTTGTGTGCTGTATGGCGTATAGAAGGTCCAGCCGGTGTCGGCGGGATTGGTCACCAGCGCGTAGATCATGAACAGCGCTCCGAGGCAGTAGACATACCAGCTCGCCAGGTTTAACCGTGGGAACGCCACATCCTTCGCACCCAGCATCAACGGCAATACGAAGTTGCCCAGCGCCGCCGGGATCGAAGGGATAATGAAAAGGAAAATCATGACCGCGCCGTGCAGCGTGAACATCTTGTTGTAAGTGTCATGCTCCATGATGTCCACCGCGGGGGTCAATAACTCCCAGCGGATCAGCAGCGCGAAGATTCCTCCCAGCAGGAAGAAAAACATGATCGCAAACAGGTACATCAAACCGATGCGCTTGTGGTCCTTGGTCAGGAGCCACGACTTCAATCCCTTCGGATCATTGAGGTAGTTGCGCTCCGGTATTACATTTGCCGATGCCGTACTCATTTATTTTCTCTCACTCGAATCAGTTCTCACTCGAATCAGTTCTCACTCTCGGTGGTACTCTCTCTATTCGCATCGCCCTGATCACCCGACTCGGTCGGCGGATGTTCCGCCAGCGATTTAATAAACGCTACCAGCGCGTTCAACTGAACATCATTGAGCATGCCCTGGAATGTCGGCATCACCGGTTGATAACCCTTCACTATCCTGGCACGCGGTTCGAGGATCGATTCGCGAATATAGTTTTCATCCACGACCAGGCTGGTTCCATCCTCGAAGGTGGCCTGCTCGCCAAAGATATGCAGGAAGCTGGGCGCCGTGCCCGGCTTGCCGTCGATCGAGTGACAGGTGACACACGCGCGACTCTGATAGAGTTGCCTGCCGTAGTCGGCCAGCGACTGTCCCTCGGATGGTCCCTGCGCGGCCTCAAGCCACTTCTGATATTCACCCTGGGTCACGACTTTCACCTTGCCGATCATCTCCGAATGTTTCGTCCCACAATACTCCGTGCAGAAGAGGTTGTACGAACCGGTGTCGGTGGCCTCAAACCAGGCAACGGTATAGCGATTCGGCAGGACATCCATCTTGATACGGAAATTCGGAACGTAGAAGCTGTGGATCACATCCTTCGATGAGAGCAGCAGCTTCACTGGCTTGTCCTCCGGGACGACCAGTTCGTTGACCGCACTGATGCCCTCGGGATACTGGAACGACCAGAACCATCGCTGCCCCGTCACATTTATCTCCATGGCATTGGCCGGTACAACGTTCAAGCGCAGGTAGGCCTTGAATCCCCAGGCGAAGATGATGAAGACCAGGATCGTCGGGATGACGGTCCAGGTGATCTCCAGCGCGGTGTTGTGCGCCCGGCTGTCGGTCAGTCCGGCTTTGCCTCGACGACGATACTTGATAATGAACCAGACGATCGCCGCGGTCACGAGTGCCATCAGCACCAACGACGCGTAGAAAATGAAATAGAAAAGGGCATCGACGTCGCCGGCGACGGTCGAATGACCTGCGGGCATCCAGAATGTCTGTCCGTTATCCATAGTACCTAACTACTGATCCTCAAATATCGATAGTACATCGCAAGTACAATACTGCAACTCCAGCCGCCTGGTCACGCACCCGGGTGGTGGATGACTCTTCGAACCCTGTAGCGCGCGAAGAGAAAGATCAGGAAGATCCCCACCAGCACCAGCGTAACCAATCCGCCGAGCTTCATCACATTTGTTGCGAATACCACATAACCCTTGGCATCCGGGTCATAGTGGAAACAGTAAAGCACAATTTTATCTACGGTATTGCCGATCTTGCCGCGCCCTGCCTCGAGCAGCCCGAGCTTCACGTCGCGCGGTGAATACTCCAACCCATACAGGTAGCGTGAGATCACGCCCTCTTCGGTCAGCAGAAACACCACTGCCGGATGGGCGAATTCTTTGCTCTCCTCTACGTAGAAATACTTGAACCCGACTGCAGCGGCCAGCTGCTTGATCTCAGGCTCGTCGCCGACCATGAACTCCCACTCGCTCTCTCCACCGATATCCTTCAGATTCTCGAGGTAGCGATGGCGTTTCGAGTCCGCCAGCTCAGCGGTCTCCGTCGGATCGATGCTCACGGTCAATATCTCAAACTGATCACCCGGAACCCAACCGTCAATATTCAGGATGCTCTCCGATAAGCCGTTCAGCACCATCGTACAGAGCATCGGGCACCGGTAGTATGCGAGTGTCAGGATTACCGGCTTGCCCTTGTGAAAGTAATCCTCGAGTTTGACTCTCTCACCCTTGTGATTGGTGAAAGTCAAATTCAGCGGGATCGTGTCACCCAGGTGTTCAATAACATCAATGTTCTTCAGGTCCGGGTCGTCCTGCGTCAGCGCCTGCGCGCTCAACTCCTGCCCCGCGAGGAACAGCAACGCAAAGGCCGTCAGCACCAGCGTGGTGATGATAGACCCAATCATCCGTCGTTGGGCGGCAAGACAATATCTCCCGGCATGCAACATTCTAACTGCCTTATCTTCCTCCGGCCTGCTGCCGGTATGCCTCATCGGCCATCAGTTTCATGGCGCGTGAAATCGGGATGCGGTAGACGCCCTTGTTCTTGTCGATCACGTCATAGGTGGTGAGGATTTCAGCTTCTTCCGCACGCAGATCCCGAAGTTGAGTTGATTCAGGCTTTAGAACGTACTGCTCTATCATCCGTTCCTTGGTATGGACAAAAATCTCGTCGACGAAGATAACGGAGACCACGATTACCGCAATCACCGCGGCTGTGGCAATCAAGGTCTTCCAGACATTGATGTCCTTCCGCTCGTAACCGACCTCGGCATGGGAACCGCTATGATGTTCGTGTGTCTCTGTCATCTTATCTTAACTCTGTTACTCTGTTCAATCTCAAGAACCACCGCCGGAACAATATCCGGAGACAATAACTAATAGTGATTGACGAACTCTATCGATGCTTCCAGGCGTGGGTCGCTGACCGGGATCAGCGCCTTGCTCGTGTAAGTGCGCCAGAAGAACCAGACAAACACTCCTCCGATGCCAAGCATCGTCGTAACATCCATCCAGGAGAAGTGCGCACCATGGTGGAAGAAGCTCGGCATGATGTTCCAGTAAATATCGATGTAATGCATTATCAACAGCCAGAAGCCACCGAGCAGCATCAGGCGCGGGCTACGCTTCGCGATACGGGTGATAAGGATCACGAACGGAATCACGAAGTGGCCGAAAATGATCACCAGCGAGATCGTCTTCCATGACCCGATCCAGCGGTGCTGGTACCAGATCGTCTCCTCCGGTATGTTGGCATACCAGATCAGCATATACTGCGAGAACGCCATGTAGGCCCAGAACACGATGAACGCGAACGCCAGCTTGGCGATGTCATGATCGTGCTCGACCGTGATCGTGTCGGCCAGGATATTCTTGCCTCGCATATGGACGACGAAAATCTGTGCGAATGCCATCACCGCCATCGAAGATCCGGCGAAGTAGTAAGCGCCGTAGATCGTGGAATACCAGTGGGCGTCGAGCGACATCATCCAGTCGAACGCCGCCAGCGTGATCGTCACGGCAAAGAGAATGATGCCGGGTGCGCTGTGATGTTTGAAGCTCTCCACGATCCGCTCCGAAGGGTTGCTATCCTGCTTGATCGAAAGCTTGTAGAGTCTGAACGCCAGGAATGACCAGATCGCAAAGTAACCGATGTTCCGGATAACGAAAAATGTCGGATTCAGGAATGGTTCCTTGTGCTGCAGCAGATGGTCGGCAGCCACGTTCTCGGGAATCGACCAGGCATAGAGAGTCTTCATTCCAAAAATCAGCGGAATAAAGAACAGGAACATCAAGGGGAGTGCCATCCCGATGCTCTCAAGTATGCGGCGGATTACAACACTCCAGTTAGCTCCAACCATGTGATGGACCATCGTGAAAAACAAGGCGCCGAGCGCGATGCTGGCCCAGAACACGAAGGCGGTCAGGTACGAGTAATAGAACTGTGTGCTGTCCATTACGTATCCGACAACCGAGAGCGCCAGTCCCAGCAAGCCCACGCCGAGCGCGACGCTTCCCAGCTTGCCCGGATCAGTCATCTTGTATGTATTTGCATCAAACTTCATCTTGTCCAATTATCGCTTCTCAGGTTTTTAAGAGCCTTTCAGCTATTTCAACTTCTGTCGCATATCCTCCGGGACATCCTCAATGCTTGCATTCTGACTCCGCTGCAAAGCCCGCAGGTAGGAAACAATCGCCCAGCGATCCTGCACCGGGATCTGATGACGGTACGATGGCATGTTGCGAATGCCGTTCGTGATGACATTAAAGATGTAGCCATCATTAACCTGTAACAGGCGCGGGTCGTGGAAACTGGGTGGTGGCAGCATACCACGCTTCACCACGATCCCCTGTCCATTGCCCGTCTGTCCGTGACACGGTGAACAGTAGATGTTGAAGCGTTCCTGTCCGCGCTCAAGCAGTTGCATATCGACCGGAATCGGTATCTTTTCAATTGTAGAGTCCCGGTCATCGAGTCCGAGGAAGTAATCGGGGTGCAGGAATGCCGTATCACCCCGCGCGACGGTGCCGGGGACCGGCAAACGCATCGTCATGCCGTTGGCAAAGAACTCACTCTCCGACTGCGGAATATACTTATTCTGAAAATCCATGTTCAGATTGAGATGAATCGGCGGTTCCTCGCTCGGTCTGCCGCGTGTGCATCCGACGAGCGCCACGCCCAGCAGCAGCAGCAACGCCAGCCGGAAATGAGAGAGCCGGGACATCTGCAACATTAATGCGCCTCCGCTTTCTTTTTCTCCGGCAGCTCAACCTCAATCGTCTCCACATTAGTTCCGCCGATCCCCTCGAGGAAACTGCGCGTCGCAGCCAGATCGAACTTGGGGTCGGTGGAGGCGATGCTGACGAAGAAACCATCATCGCTGAAGCGTGTGAAATTCTCCGATTCGAACAGCGGATGGAACCACTGCGGCAGTCGGTTAATCACTATCATGCCGAATGTCGCAACGATCGCCGAGGTCAGAATACAAATAGCGAAAAACACCGGCACGAAGGCCTGGAAACTGAAGTATGGCTTGGCTGAAATCACGAATTTGTACTCGATACCGGTGATCCAGTAGAGCGTAAGGACGATCCCGAAGAAGGCGATGAACGCGGCGGTACCGACGATATAGCCGACCGGCGAGCGCTTCTGTCCCATCGCATCATCCATTCCATGGATCGGGAACGGAGAATGGCAGTCGAACTCCTTGTAGCCGGCGTCACGGACCTTTTCTGCCGCGTGAACCAGGTCGGCAGGATCCTTGAACTCGGCGATAACACCATACGTCTTACTGCCGGTCGAAATCGGCATTTGCGAGAAGAGTGACATTAGCCAGTCCCTCCCATCGCAGGATTTGGTTTACCGGTTACATCTGCCTGATGCTTTGCTTCGGCGCCGGCGGGGTGAGCATGATCTTTCCCCTCACCCTTGTGCTTGTGGTGCGGGTTTGCCTGCGGCAGTACGTTCTTTATCTCAGCAATCGCGATCATCGGCAGCCAGCGAATGAACAACAGGAAGAGCGTGAAGAACAGGCCGAATGACCCGATCATCGTCATCCAATCCCATACCGTGGGCCAGTACCAGCCCCAGGCCGAAGGAAGATAGTCGCGCGTGAGCGTTATTACGATTACGTAGCGCTCGAACCACATACCGACGTTAATCAGAATCGAAGCAATAAACATCCAGGTAATGCTGGTGCGAGCTTTCTTGAACCAGAATGCCTGCGGTACCAGGACGTTACACGCGATCATGATCCAGTAGGACCACCAGTAGGGTCCGAAGGCGCGGTTGGCGAATGCGAACATTTCGTAAGGATTACCTGAGTACCACGCCGTGAAGAACTCGGTGCCGTAGGCGTAACCCACCATCATACCGGTCAACAACATCACCTTGTTCATCTTCTCGAGATGGTTCATCGTGATGTAGTTTTCGAGCTTGAAGATTTTGCGGCAGATGATCCCAAGTGTCATCACCATCGCAAAACCTGAGAAAATGGCGCCCGCCACGAAGTAAGGCGGGAAGATTGTCGTATGCCAGCCCGGCAGAATCGAGGTAGCGAAGTCGGTACTAACGATCGAGTGCACCGAAAGGACCAGCGGGGTGGAGATACCGGCCAGGATCAGATATGCCAGTTCATAATGTTTCCACTGACGATTGCCGCCGTGCCAGCCGAGCGCGAAGATACCGTAGGCGATCTTCTTTACCCGTTTCTTAGCACGGTCGCGCAGTGTCGCAAAGTCAGGAATGAGCCCCACGTACCAGAACAGCAGCGAACAGGTGAAGTAGGTACCCACCGCGAACATATCCCACAGCAGCGGACTGCGGAAGTTTGGCCACATCGCCATCTGGTTCGGCAACGGCATCACCCAGTAAATCACCCAGATACGACCCACGTGGATACCGGGAAACAGCAGCGCGCAAATAACGGCGAAGATCGTCATCGCCTCGGCAAAGCGGTTGATCGAAGTTCTCCAGCGCTGGCGGAAGAGATATAGAATCGCCGAAATCAGCGTTCCGGCGTGACCGATACCGACCCACCAGACGAAGTTGACGATCGCGAAACCCCAACCGACCGGGATATTCAAACCCCAGATACCGATGCCTTCCCAGACCAAATAGCCGACCGATCCAATCAACAGCATCAACGCCGAAACGGCCAACCCGAACAGCAGGAACCAGGTCTTCGCGGTCTTGCCTTCGATCACACGGGCAATATGCTCGGTGACGTCGGCAAACCGTGGTTTCCCCTTGATCAGTGGTGGTTCAACGTGGCGTTCTACGTGTTGCTCCGCGCTCAAAACTCTCTCCTGAGCTCACTCATCCTGTGAGTCGCTCGATTAACCGTGCGTTGCGTGGTCGGCCGACTCGGGCCGAATCCTCATCAGTTCGGGATGCGGATTGCGAATGCGCGCCAGATAGGTTAAGCGTGGCTGCACATTCAACTCCGAGAGCATCGCATAATTGCGATTCTGCTCTTTGACTTTTCTTACCTTGCTGTTGGGGTCGTTCAGATCACCGAATGTGATCGCACCCGCCGGGCACGCCTGCTGGCACGCAGTCGTGACCTCGCCATCCTGCACCCTGCGGTCGCTCAGCTTGGCGTTTATCTTTGCCTCAGAAATCCTCTGGATACAAAATGTACACTTCTCCATTACGCCACGGAAGCGAACCGTGACATCAGGATTCATTGCCATCTGAATAATCTCCGGCATATCCTTGGTGTAGTTGAAGAAGTTGAATCGACGCACCTTGTAGGGGCAGTTGTTCGAACAATAGCGTGTACCGATACAGCGGTTGTACACCATCAGGTTCAGACCCTCGCGGTCATGCATCGTCGCCGCCACCGGACAGACCTGCTCGCAGGGGGCGTTCTCGCAATGCTGACACGTGACCGGCTGATGCGCGACCTCCGGCTCATCGAGGTTGCCCGCGAAGTAGCGATCGATGCGCATCCAGTGCATCTCACGACCATTGCTCACCTGCTGCTTGCCCACGATCGGGATGTTGTTCTCACTCTGACACGCTACCGAGCAGGCGCCACAGCCTACGCAGGTGGTTAGATCGATTGCCATGCCCCACTGGTAACCTTCAGAGTAATCCGGCTCGTCCCAGAGCGATTTGAGCGGCGGATGCTCCACCATCTCAGGGGCAAAGTTGGGATCCTCGCGATATTCCGCCAACGTCGCTTCGCGGATCAACGGGCGGCCTTCCATGCTGCCATGATCCTGTGCGGAAGCGAGTAAATAAGTACGATTAAGCTTTGTAATGCCTGCCCCACCGGCAGCGAACATGGCGCCTGATGTGCGGAGGCGATAGGTGTCAAAACCGACACCATTCCCAACCCGACCCGCATGGGTGCGACCATAACCCAGATCGAGCACAAGCATATTGTCTGCCTGGCCGGGCACGACCCATACCGGTAGCTCAAGCGAGCGGCCATTCAACTCGAGCTGAATCAAGTCGCCGTTCTCAAGATTGTGCTCACGCGCAGTCGCAAAGCTGATCAGCGCGGGATTATCCCAGGTCAATTTTGTGATCGGTGAAGGCGTCTCCTGCAACCAACCATTATTGGCAAAGCGCCCATCATAGACGGATGGCGACACCTGGAAAACGACCTCTAACCCTTGAACCGCCTTCGGAAGTGAACCGATGGCGCCACCGACCGCCGAGCCATTTATTGTCGCAGCGACAGGCCCCTCGGCCGAACCGTTCAGCACACCATCGTGGAGCACTCGTTGCCAGGCAACTTCAAAACCACCTGATCGGAGAATATTCCTCCAGGTCTCGCGAACTATTTCATAGCCGCGCACATCCTCACCGGTCATGATGAAGTGCGCCAGCTCGCAGTTGCTCTTACCACCAAACAGCGGCTCGATCATCGGCTGAATCACCGAAAGCGTACCGTCTACCGCCCGCGCATCACCCCATGACTCGAGGTAGTGTGCCATCGGAACGTGCCATTCCGCCTCACGGGTTGTCTCGTCCTGGTGGAGTGACAGATGGATCGAATATTCAACTTTATTGAGTGCGCGACTGAAATTCAGATCTGCCGGCGCATTGTACACCGGGTTACCACCGAGCATGACCAGGCTCTTGATTTCGCCGGCATCCATTCTTCGTACGAGAGCCGCAAATCCATCCCGGTTCGACAGTTCGGCATCAGCGAGCCTTCTATAGTTAACACTATTGCCGTTCGCACCAAGCGCCTGATTGATCGCGGCAACCAGTGCATGCAGCGCCGCCGGTTGGCGATAACCGGCCACCACCAGGCAATTGCCGCGCGCGTTGATCAGATCGGAAGCGACGACCCGCAGCCAGTTCTTGTCAAAGCCGTGATTGGCAAAGCCGCTCAGCGCGGCTCCACCGACGATATTGACACCCTGCGCCTGCAATTCAGCGGCTACAGCCGCGGCAAAGGCAGGGATCTCTGAAGTGCGAACGCGCATCCGGTGATCGGCAACCGAACCGGTGAGCGAGTAGGCACCCTCAGCGACATAAAGACGATTCATTGAATCCTTTTCAGACTCAAGGCGTCTCCCGGCGGCATAGCCGCGAACCGCACTAATCTGCTCGGATTCGGTCGAAAGGAAATCACTGTCGAGCGAGAGGATTACCTCCGCTTTGCCATAGTCATAGACCGGCTGCAGCTTCTCTCCCGTTGCCAGCTCTATGCCGGCGTAGATGTTTTCATCGCTGACCGGCTCATACGCCACCCAGGTGGCATTTGGAAAATCTTTTCTCAGTTTGGCGGCAAGGCGTGCCATGGTCGGTGAAGTGAAGGCCTCACTCAAAACTGCGAGTCCCGCACCACCATCCTTCTTATGCTCTTCCAGCCTGGTTCGCCATCCGGCAACGAACGACTCCCAATCGGAGCGCGCCAGACCGTTCGTCACACTTTGTGAACGATCAGGATCGTATAGTCCCAGCATCGAGGCCTGTATCCAGGAGTTGGAAGCACCCTGACTCGAGGAATGCAGCTTGTTGCCCTCGATCTTGGTCGGGCGACCCTCATGACTCTCAACCAGGATTCCGTACGCGCTGTTGCCCAGCGGCATCGTGGAGGCATAATATTTCGGTACCCCGGGAATGATATTCTCAGGAGCGGTCACATACGGCAGAATCTTTTCGACCGGCTTGCGGCAGCCCGCCAGTCCGGCCATCGCAATCGAAGCACCCATCAGGCTGAGGAAGGTACGCCGCGTCAAACCATCCTTCATCTCGGAGGCGCCCTCCGGGAACTCGCGTTCAAGAAACTCGCGATACTCCGGAGTGTTCGCCAGTTGATTCAAACTGCGCCAGTAGGTCTTGCCGGAGAGCTTGGAAGCCTGCTCGGCCAATTCCTCGGCGGTCAGCTCTACTCTGGCCACTTCGCCACCCTCAACCTCTGCATGACCATCGTGGTTGTGCTTGTTATCTAGCGATGACACGTCGAACACTCATCGTTTGGATTGATATCATTCTCTTCCCGGAACTGTCTGGCAAATTCTTCCTGATTCTCCGGAGCCTGGTATTCCATGTTCGTGATCTCAGAAACGGGCCGCAGATTCGGATTCGGATTGCGATGACAATCGAGGCACCACGACATGCTGAGTGGCTGTACCTGCTGCACCTTGTCCATCTGTCTCACATTCCCGTGACACGAGATGCAGCCGATTCCGGAATTCAGGTGAACCGCATGATTGAAATAGGCGTACTGCGGCAACATATGCACATTCACCCACGGAATCGGGTTACCTGTCCCCCAACTCTCACGTACCGGCAAGAGCTTCTCCGACTGCGGCAGTACCAGAGTATGACAGTTCATGCAGGTCTGCGTCGGGGGAACATTGGCCACAGGGGATTTCTCGATAAAATTATGACAGTAGCGGCAATCCAGCCCCAGATCACCGGCGTGCAGCTTGTGGCTGAAATCCACCGGTTGCACCGGCCGATACCCCACATCAGTATATTTTGGTGAGCCGTAATACCAGAAAAAACCAACACCACCCAGCACCACGACCGCAACAGCCGCCAGGAGAATCGGTGGGAGGTTATTCGTCCACTCTGGGAATGCTTGCCTGGCCAAAGAAGACTTTTCCTAACTTGTTATTTTTTTCACAAATCCCAAGCGCAACCTACCTGCGTTTGCTGCGCTTAATGTCGATTACATTCCGCGACATTCTCGATATTTGGTGACGCGTTGGCGCCGATGATACAACAACTCGCAGGACGTGTCAAGAATTTTTCTCACCACAAAGTTCATCTGCTATTTTCCAGCGCGCTACCCCTAACTCAAATTACCGCAACACTATTCGCGAGCACTACTTCGTGTAGTACAGTTCTGCTCCGGCCTGAGAAATCGCTGCTCGCGACGGCGCAGTAACTCAAACTCGCATCGAATCTGCACTCTCTCCTTGAGCCAGCGCACTTCTGATACCACATACTAAAACTCTCTACCAAAACTCTAGATAAAGGCCGCGCCCATCAGCGCCGCACAGATTGCAAACAGATAGATTATTGAGTAACCGAAAAGCGAGCGAGCCGCGGCATCGGTCTTTAGTTTCTTCAACATCAAAGTCTTCTGCAAGAAATATCCCCCCAGCAACAGCGCTACCACGCCATAAATCCATGTGACCCCCAACGCCACCGGCAGCAGCGTGCTCGCCACCAGTGCGAGGCTGTAGAGCAGCATTTGCCGATAAGTCGTGCTATCACCCTTGAGGACCGGCAACATCGGATATCCCACTTCGCGGTAGTCTTCTTTGCAGAACAACGCAAGCGCCCAGAAATGCGGTGGAGTCCACAGGAACACTATGAGAAAAATCGTCCAGGGTAACAGGGCCATCTGTCCGGTCGCTGCAGTCCACGCCCCCACCGGGGCCATAGCGCCGGCCGCGCCCCCGATCACGATGTTCTGGTAAGTGTTTGGTTTTAGGTAAAGCGTATAGACCAAACTGTAAAAGAGGATCGTTGCCAATGAGAGGGCCGCGGTCAGCAGATTGAAGAAGAGATAGAAGAGCGCGACTCCGACTATGCCGATCGTGGCGGCGAAGATCAAGGCGTGCATAGGCTTGATGATCCCCTGCGGCAGGGGTCTGCGTCGCTGCGTCCGCCGCATCCGCGCATCCACGTCTCGTTCCAGATACTGGTTGAAGGCGTTGGCCGAACCACCGGTCAGGTAGAGCCCAACCATCACCAGGATGAATTTGAGCGGCTGTGTGAGAAAACTCCCTTCGAGGATCAGTGCGGTCGCACCCGTCACCAGCACCAGCAGCATAATCGACGGCTTGGTCAATTGCAGGTAAGCCGATGCATACAGCGAAAGGCGCATCGGCCCCTCTGCACGACGGCGGGCTGCTATCGCTGCGGTTTTCGAGGTCTTTACTACTTCAGACATTACAGGTCGGCCGGATCCTTGAGGGTCTCAATCTTTTCCCGAACAAAACATCAGTAAAGGGTGAATCCAAACTCACAGGTCAAAGAATGACTGCTATCGAACTTGATGCTGCAACGGATGTCCGTGAGCTGACACAAAGTGCTCTCGCTCCGAATACTCTCACTTTGAAGACTCTTACTTTCGAAAACTCTTACTTTCGAAAACTCTCGCAGCGAGCAGTCACCTAATTGAATCGTGAAAGTAGAAGAATTGGTTCCCGAGAGCAAGCGAAATGACTCGAAATGAACGCCGGAAGGAGAAAAATGTAGAACCATGTACACCAAATTTGTCGTGATAGCGACCGAGTTTTAAAGCGGCAGAGCACGCGTCGCTGTTGCGGCAGCCACTTCGAAAAATGAAGTTGTCTAACTCTCTCGTCCTGCTATCTTTTCGGTTCAAAGCAGATGATAAGGACACTGTAACATGAGCAATAAACCAAAAAACTCAATGCGCGGCTTGCTTGTCGCGGCGCTATTGGCCCTGGCCTCAGTCGTATTCGTATCGAACTCGGCAACCGCAGGGGTTGGTCTTCGACTGGGGGCGGCATTACCGCAAAGCGATTTCAAGGATTTCGCCCGAACAGGTTGGTTGGCAGAGATCAACGCAGATCTTGATCTGTTGCATACCCCCTTCCTCAGTATCGTCGTTGCCGCCGGACAGACAGACTTTGCCAAGAAGAAGCACGAGTATGCCGGTGAGGGGACAAACCCGCTCACTCAGGAATCGAAGATGGCGATGACCGGGGGCGGCGCCGGGTTGCGGGCGACTCCGAACGCCGTCGTGATCAAGCCGTTCTTTGAAGCGATGCTCAGGATAGCCTCGATCGAGCAGGACTACGAGAGCGGCCTCGGCGGTTCCGAGGTAGAATCAAGAACAAGGGTCGGATATCAGGCTGCCGGCGGGATCTCCTTCGCCGCCATGCCAACCCTTGACATCGAGCTGGGGATTTCCTATCTGACATTTCCCGGCGTCAAGGTGACCCATGAGCAGACAGAGATCAAAACCGATCTGAAGGCAATCACGATATTCGGTGGAGCGAAAGTAAATGTTGGTTTATAGCAAACGCATCAGAGTCACAGCCGGCCTCACATTAAGCCTGATCGTTGCGGTTGTGACGTCGATGCTGCTGGTTTCCTGCGGCGGTGAATCGGGGAGCAGGTCGCAATCTCAGGAGCAGAACCAACAGGCGACTCCCGCACAGAACCAACCCGCCAGCGGCAACACGAGCGAGGGAGCAGCAGGAGAGCAGATGCCACCGAAACCGGCGCTCTCAAACTCCTACTTCGTGCTGGATCAGAAAACCAACACGGTGTTCGAACTCAACCGGAATTCAGGCGAAGTCCTCAAGCGCTATATCCGCAAAGATCCGATTGTTGCCGTCGCGTTCGACACCGATCGAAATCAGCTCTACGAGGCGGTGGGAGGAAAGAAGCCGGGATTCAAGGTGTTCGATCTGAGCAAGGGGGAGTATATCGAACAGTACGAGTTTCCCGACGAACCCTCCGGAATGTTTTTCCACCCGACTCAACACAAGGTCTATGTCGTTTCGCCCGACTCGTCGGCATTCCACGTTTATGAACCCGACTCCTCGAAGTTCACGTTCGAGATGACAATGCGAATCCACAACGACAGGCGCATCGGACCCAGCACCATCGCGGTCGGCCCCCTCAATAAACTGGTCATGGCCGACACCAAAATGCCCGCCGTTACCCAGGTGCTCACCGAAAACAAGTTTATGTACCAGACGGTAATCATCCATGACGCCAATGAAATCACCTCTGCGGCGTTTGCCTTTGATGGGAATTCGGCGTTCGTCACCGACACCGAACAGGGTGCGATCTTCCGCATCGAGTTCGGTTCGGGCAAGTACCTTGCGGAGAAATTCGGCCTGAAGCGACCGCGCCTGGTCAGATTCGAGGTGTCCAGCCAGACCGTTTGCGTGGTGGAGAATGATGTTGAAGTCGCTTTCTACAATCCCGATACCTTCGCCGAAACCGGTCGGGTGAATCTGCAGCAATATGGCGACAAGATTCTCAGCCTGGAGATTCCACCTCACTCCAACTATGCCGAATTGCTGCTCGACTACAAGGGTGTGACGCGCTGGCTGATCGTCGATATCAGGAACTGGGAAATGTTGCGTTTTGCGGAACTGATTTGATCACCGGAAGCTAAGCAGGAATCTAACCAAAATGATCAAGCTGGTTGTTGGACTGGGAAATCCGGGGGATGCCTACAAACTGACGCGCCACAATATCGGCTTCGTGCTGGTTGATCGCTATGTCGAGAAGCGCCGCGGCAAGTACGCCGAGCAGAAGCAGTCATATCACCTGGCAACCCTGCAAATCAGGAGCCTGCGGACTTACTTCTGCAAACCGATGACCTACATGAACCTCTCCGGCCAGGCGGTATCGGCGGTGATGAAACAGTACCAGATACTGCCCTCTGAACTCCTGGTCATCTCCGATGAACTCGCGCTGCCATTCGGCAAATTGCGCCTGCGCCTTTCCGGCTCCGCCGGCGGGCACAACGGTCTTGCTTCGATCGTCGAAGAAATCGGCACCGAGGATTTTCCGCGCCTCCGCCTTGGCATCGGCCCGGCGCCGGAGGGCAAGTCGTGGGAGGAATTTGTCCTCGAGAGATTCAATGACGAAGAGCTTGACGCGCTCGACGAATTTGTTAAATTGGGCGTCCAATGTTTGGACGCAGTCTTCTATAAGGGGCTGAGTCTGGCAATGAATCAATTTAATAGTCAGGTCGTTTAGCCCGGCGCAGAGCACTGGCTTCTTTCAACGACCTTTCCCTGTTCCCGGCTCGTTCAACTTCCTTGAACAAATACCGGGGACCTTTGGTTGGTGAGCTCCTACCCTCTCGTTGTAGCTGTTCACCGTTACTGTAAACCTTAGTCCGGAGGGAGTAATCCATTTGAGACTCTACGAGACTACCTTTATTACCGATTCGCGTCTGCCGGAGAGCGAAATCGAAGACGAGATCAAGCGCGTCGAGGAAACGATCAACTCCAATGGTGGCGAGATCGTCGAAACTCAGCGCTGGGGCGTGCGGCGCCTTGCCTACGAAATCGAGAAGCAGAAGCAGGGTTACTACGCCCACTTCCTCTACAAAGCCAACCCCGAAGTTCCGGGCAAGCTCGAAACCGGATTCAAGGTAAATGAAAAGATCATGCGCTTCCTCACGGTCGTCTCTGAGATCGACCTCGAGGAGCGTCAGCGCCGCATCGAGGCCGGCGAATCACCGACTCCGACCATCGAGTTCGAAGATCGCCGCCGGCGCCGCTTCGATGATGATGATGACGAGGATGACCGTCGCCGCAGACGTCCGCGTCGCCACCACGATGATGACGACGATGACGATCGCAACGACCGGCGCGGGGGCCGCGGTCGCCGTCCGGCCAACGATGAGAGTAAGAACGATAGTGACGAGGATGAGGAGTAAACGATGGCTTTCCATGGAAGAAGAAGAAAAGTCTGTCGACTGTGCGAAAACCACGTGACGTCGGTTGACTACAAAGATGAAAAACTGCTGCGTCGCTTCATCGTCGAGCGCGGGAAGATCATTCCCCGCCGCGTGTCGGGCAACTGCGCCAAGCATCAACGCATGTTGACGCGCGCCGTCAAACGCGCACGCATCATCGCGATTCTGCCATTCGTGGCTGAAACCTATCGTTAAACGCTCGCTTGAGCGTTGATTGAGGCGGATGGCAAGCGCCAGTCGCTCATGGATAGGCATCGGCCTCGCAGCGGTGGCTGTCTCGCCGGTGTTGGTCGCGATCTATCCCGGCGCCACGTTGTTGCTCATCGTGGTAATGGCCGGCGTGCTCGTACTGCGCTTCTGGGAGCAAAATACCGCTCTTGGGCTCGCATTGCTTGCAGCAGTCGTCGCGAGTTGGGCGGTCGCCGGGGTCGGACACGCAATCTACTGCCTGGTCGGAGTGATCCTGCCGGCGGTGATTCTGGCCGAGGTCAGAAAGCGAGGTTTCGGGCTCTCGCTCGGTCTGCTGCTGACGGTGCTGCCGCTGGCCGCGACCGTGTTGATCTTTCGCAGGTTCGTGACCACTCTCTATGATCTCTTCGTGTTGACTCTGGAGAGTGCGGCCGCCAGCCCCGAGTTGAGAGGTTTCTACTCGGCGCAGCAACTGGAGATGGCCGCGGACTACTTGAATTGGTGGGCGGCTCATGCAGCCTACTACTTCCCGGCGGTCCTGGTAATGTCGTTCCTCGGCTACCTGTTCTTCGGCGCGCTGGCAGGTGAATACATCGTTACCCGGTCTGATACCTTTATCAAACGGGTAGCGCCATTTACACAATGGAAAGCCGCTGAGTGGCTGATCATTGCAGTGGGAATCGCCGCGATAATGATTCTGAGCGGCGTCCACACCTTAGAGGTTATCGGATGGAACGTTCTCATACTATTGATCGTGACT
The DNA here is from genome assembly GCA_040235515.1 of Candidatus Zixiibacteriota bacterium. Lineage (GTDB taxonomy): Bacteria > Zixibacteria > MSB-5A5 > CAIYYT01 > CAIYYT01 > JBECKX01. The sequence goes on along the minus strand of JBECKX010000043.1, from coordinate 8,859 downwards.
TTCTCGATCTTCGGGCTGTCGTTGCTCGAGTTCTATATGCGAAAGGCTCGCCTGCCCGTCGGCGTGAGAATCCTGGTCTACCTGGCGTTGTTCATCACGCAGGTGGTGGCCGGCGTCTTACTGCCGCTGGCGGCGCTTTTCGATGCAAAGTATGATTTCCGGAAAATCCGGGCTAAACGGTTTGGATAATACGTACAACTAGTTAGTATAGGAGTCGGTAGAAATGAAAGTGATTCTGAAAGATGATATCGAGGCCCTCGGCAAGGTCGGAGAGGTTGTCGACGTCAAAGATGGCTACGGGCGGAACTATCTGATCCCCCGCAATCTGGCTGTCCCGGCCACCAAGGGTAACCTTCGCTCGATCGATCATCTCCGCAAACAGCAGGAGCTGCGACTCAATAAAGTGCGTCGTGCGGCCGAGCATGTGAAGAACCAAATCGAAAAAGCCTCCTGCACCGCGGAAGTGAACGTTGGTGAAGAAGATAAGGTATTCGGTTCGGTCACGTCACAGAACATCGCCGATCTGCTGGCTGCCCAGGGTATCGAAGTGGACCGCAAGCGTATTCAGCTCGAAGAGCCGATCAAGGCCCTCGGCGTTTACACCGTGCCGATCAAAGTGGCGGCCGATGTGATAGCGAACTGTAAAGTCTGGGTGGTGAAAAAATCTGAATGAGCGCCGAAATGGTGAGAGCTAAAATACATGGGCTGGCATTGGATGTGGCTTCCAAGTCGCCGGTGGTGATTCTCGCCACCGAGGATTCGGAGCGCGTGCTGCCGATCTGGATCGGTCACTTCGAGGCCTGGGCGATCGCAATGGAGCTTTCGCAGATAAAATCGAAACGCCCCCTGAGTCATGATCTGATGTCGTTAATCGTGAGCGAGCTTTCCGGCAAGGTCGAGAAGGTCGAAGTCACCGAGTTGAAGGACCAAACCTTCTACGCGCAAATCCATATCAGGGTGAATGGTGAAGCCCACCAGATCGATGCTCGACCATCCGATTCAATTGCGCTCGCGCTCAAGACTGATGCTCCGATCTTCGTCAACTCGGAGTTGTTCGACATCAAGAAGGATCAGGGCTTCCCTGAGAAGATTAACGACCCTGAGTCTTTGAAAGAGCGGCTGCGCAATATCAACCCGGAAGATTTCGGTAAATACTCGCTCTGAAACGCTCTCGAATCTTCGTGTCACGATTCCGAGCAGGCTCTGGCGGCTGCGGCGCAGTTGCCTTCTCGCGTCCATTGGGGGAGGTCTCCAATCCCCAACCCGGTATCGAAGCGCTTCAGGCGTTTCTCCCCCGACTCGGCAATCTGAAAGCGAGTTGACTCATGAAGCCTCAAACCTCCAGCCTTGATACCAAATACGCGCGCTTGCAGGAACTCCTGCGGGGCTGCGGGTCGGTGGTTGTGGCGCTCTCCGGAGGCCTCGACTCCTCATTCCTCCTTTATGCCGCAGTCAATGCTCTCGGGCCAGAAAAAGTCGTGGCTGCAATCGGTGTCTCGCCATCACTCGCAACTTCTGAATACGAAGCAGCTGTTGCCTTCGCACAGCATCAAGGGCTCGCATCCGGCAATATTATTCAGCTCGAAACGGAAGAAATCGCTGATCCCAACTACGCCGGCAATCCCCCCAATCGCTGCTACTTCTGCAAAGCTGAACTCTATACCAAACTGAGCGAACTGGCTGAGGAGCGTTCTGACGCCGTTGTTTGTGACGGCGCGAATGCTTCCGACATCGGCGATTTTCGCCCCGGCATGAAAGCTGCCGCGGAACGGTCGGTACGTTCGCCCCTGCTTGAAGCGGAGCTCTCCAAGGATGAGATTCGTGAACTTGCCCGGGGCTTTGGATTGGATATCTGGGACAAACCGGCGTCCGCCTGTCTGGCGTCACGGATTCCCTACGGGTCGGAGGTGACGATCAAGAAACTCCGGCAGATCGAGGAAGCGGAAGCATTCCTGCGCTCTCTCGGTTTCCGGCAGCTCCGCGTCCGGCATCACGGCGAAATCGCACGAATCGAATTGGAGACGGCAGATATGCAGCGAGTTGTTGCCAACGGTCTCGGCGCACAGATCGAGGACAAGTTTCGGCAGATCGGATTCTTATATACCGCAATTGATGTGACCGGCTTCAGGTCGGGTAAGATGAATCGCGCGGTGGAAGGCACGAATAATGACTGATTCGGAAAAGAAAGTCGACCCGCAACGAATCGCTATGCGGATGGTCGTGGATGGCAAGGAGCGCATCGTTACCTACGAAGAACTCACCCTCTCCAACAACCTTGCGCAGGAGGCGCTCGTCAGTATTCTCATCAAGAAGAAGCTCGTCGATGGGCAGGAACTGCTCGATGAAATCACACGCATTCGGCAGGAACGCTATCGCAGCGAGCCAAACGAAAAATAACTGGATGGTAAGCAGCGAACCGCAAAGACCATGACAGAGAAGAATAACTCAGAGACTGCCGCCGAAACAGACACCACCTCCGGTGAGCCTGCGCCGGATGAGACCCTTCTTACCTGGAGCACGCTGCCGGCCAGGGAGCGACCGCTGGTCGCAGGCTTGGTTGCCGTTTTCGTGCTGATTCTCGCGTTCCTCGTCTACACCTGGACTGCGTCCTGGTTTTTTGTGGCGCTCACCTTTCTAGTCTTGTGGGGGTCGCTCTCGCAGTTCTTCGTGCGCACCAAGTTCACTTTTACCGAGCGAAAAGTCAGAGTTCAGTATATCGTGAATAAGGTTGAAAAAGAATGGTCGCAGTATCGTTCATTTTATGTAGATAAGAATGGTGTCTTGCTGTCACCATTCCTGAGGCCGTCGCGCCTCGAGAACTTTCGCGGTCTCTACGTCCGCTTTGCAGACAACCGGGATGAAGTTTTGAACGTGATCAAACAGAAGATAATCGTTCCGGACGATGACCCGGACGAAATTTAGCAGAACTTGAAGTATGACTATGTTTCCCCTCGGCCAATCAGACAGCAGTGAGAAGGTTCACGACTACACCGAGCATGAAAAAGATCTGCTCGACCGCCTCGCCCATGTCGTCGTGAAGTGGAATATGTCGGTGCCGACGATCATGGCGCTCGAATCTGTCAAGCCACTCAACTTCATCGGCTCGCAGGCAATGGTGTTCGCCGAACCGATGGCCCATGCGATTGAGCCGCTGATTCAGATTATCATGAAGAACTTCAACATGGCTGACTACAACACGCTGAGAGGCATGCTCGAGCGTCGTGAGACGATTGAGGCGCTGCTGCTGCGGATCGAGCACTACGACTCGATCGCCTATCGCAAAGAGAAGCTCTTCAAGAAGCTGAAACGTGACTATCTGAAACAGCAGACACTCGGCACGCGGATCAAGTCAAAGCTTCTCGGATTCAAAGTGCCGAAACACCTTGAGCCGGAGTGGAAAGCGAAGCTGGAGGCGATCGAAAAGTCCGCCGAGGAGTCCGACAAGAAATGGCGTGAGAACATATCGGCCGAGGGCGGCAGTGACGAACCCGGCGCCTCCGCCAAAAACGGCGACAAGCCACACCCCAACTAACCAGACTCCAAACCAGTTGTGAAATTCACCCACGCCACCGCAGAAGCGACCAGCGAGTATGCCGCTCGTTTCAAAGATATCCCGTATAATTCGTTCGCTGACACCGAACTCAAGATCAGCGCCGCCGGCTTCGGCTCATATCGTATCGATGTCTCCTATCCTGAGCATCGCGCAGCACTTCAAAAAGCACTGCTCTCGGGGATTAACCTGATCGATACCTCCACCAACTATACCGGTGGTGGCTCGGAGTTGCTGATCGGCAGCGTCCTTGATGACCTTGAAGCCGAGGCGATCCTCGGTCGCAATCAAATAGTTATCATCTCCAAGGTGGGTTATCTCCAGGGTCGCGAATATCGGCTGAGCCAGAACTTGAAACGTGACGGTCGCGGTTACCCTGACCTGGTGGAGTATGCCCCCAATCTCGAGCACTGCATCCACCCCGACTTCATCAAGGATCAACTCACTCGTTCATTGAGCAGACTCAACTGCGGAGCGATCGACTCATACCTGCTTCACAATCCGGAGTACTTCCTGATGTGGGCAAAACATGAAGGGTGGGAGCTTGAGCAGGCGCGCGAAGAGTATTATCGCCGCATCAAGCTGGCGTTCGAGTACCTGGAAACAGAAACCCAGCGTGGCCGCATCAGAAGTTACGGGGTCAGCTCGAACACACTGCCGGTCAAGTCAAGTGAGTATGATTACACTTCACTCGAGAAGCTCCTCGAGATCGCCAGTAGTATCAACCCGCTCAACAATTTCAAGGTGGTTCAATTCCCCTTCAACCTGATCGAGTCAGGCGCGGCTGTAAACGAGACACAAACCGGTGAAATGACGATGCTCGAGCTCGCCCGCCGCCACAAACTCTGCGTCCTGGTCAACCGGCCTCTTAATACGATCTATCTCAACAAGCTGATCAGGCTCTCCGATGAAAACCCGAACGCTGAAGAAATCATGAGTGTTGTGCGTGAGGTCTCACCGGAATGGGGTAAGGCAGAAACTCTGAGCCAGATGGCCGTACGCGCTCTGCGCTCCACGCTGGGAGTTTCAAGCGTACTGGTCGGTATGCGTGATCTTAAGTATGTTCGCGATATCGAACTGGAGCTGCACCGCGCCGTGATCCCGGCCGATCGCAGCGAGGAATGGAAGACGTTGCGCCGGCGGCTCAGAGACTGAGAGTCAACTCCCCAAACGCAGAAAAAAAGAGCGGGCCAACCGACCCGCTCCATCAATCAATCCAGCTAATCAGAAACTCTCTACAGCTTCTGCAATTCCTGCTCGTAGCGATTGACCAGGTCAGTCATCTGGTTGATTACCGCCTGGAAAGTCTCCGGCTTCGTCAAATCTGCGCCGGCATTCTGTAACAGTGTCATCGGATAGTCACTGCCGCCAGATTTCAACAATCCGAGGTACTTCTCAGTAGCAGCCTTGCGCTCCTGCTCGGTTCCGTTCTGGATCTTCTTGACGATCTCAGCGGAGGAAGCAAAGCAGGTAGCATACTGATATACATAGTAGGGGCTGTTGTAGAAGTGCGGAATACGCGCCCACAGGTAGTTGTAAAGCGAGTCGTAAACGATGGAATCACCATAGTAGGTTTTCATCAGGCTACCATACAGCTCCGACAGCACGTCGGCCGTAATCGGCTTGCCCTGCTCTGCCAGCATGTGCGCCTGATGCTCGAAATCCGCAAACATCACCTGCGTGTAGAAGGTGCCGGCGATGTTGTCGATCGCCTGTTCGAGCAGCTTGATGCGCTCCTTCGGATCCTTGCTCTGCTTGAGCATGTAATCGAGGAAAAGCGCTTCATTCAGAGTCGAGGCGACCTCTGCTGTGAAGATCGTGTATTGTGCGGTGGCGAACGGCTGGTTCTCGTGCGACAGCTCCGTATGAAGCGTGTGCCCCAACTCATGCGCCAGCGTGAACACCGAGTTCAGCGTCTCGTTATAATTCATCAGCATGAACGGATGAACCCCATACACACCCGCTGAGTAAGCGCCCGTGCGCTTGCCTTCGTTCTCATAGACATCAATCCAGCCCGATGATGTCGCCAGCTTCATCTTATCCTGGTACGCCTTACCGAGTGGCGCCACCGCGCTGACAACCTTGGGCAGCATCTCGTCATAATCATACTTCTTGTCGAACTCGACTACCGGCACGGCACCATCATAGAGATGGTACTCTTCGAGTCCGAGCGCTTCCTTGCGCAGCTTGAAGTACTTCTGCAGCGGCGCGGTGCCGTTCTTCACGGTTGTCACGAGGTTCTCATAAACTTCAACCGGGACATTGTCATCGAACAGAGCCGCTTCAAGCGTCGAGTTGTAGTTGCGGGCCTGAGCCTGCGCCCAGTCGCGCTGACAAATTGAATTGTAGATCGCAGCATAGGTGTTCTTCTTGTCGGCATACACCTGGTACATGGTCTCAAACGCTGTGCGGCGATCATCCTGGTTGCGGTTCGTCTCCAGGATCAAGCTGTAAGTCGCAGGGGTGACCAGCTTCGTCTCGCCATCGGAGAAGGCAGCTTCCTCGAACTCCACATCGGAGGTCGACAGCTCGCTGAAAATGTCGCGCGGTGTGCCGTTAAATGAACTGAAGTACGAGAGCAACTGCTCACCCTTCTCGTCCAGCACATGCTCCTGCTGCCGGTACAGATTCTCGATCGAATGGCGGTAAGGCTCGAGTTCGAGACTGTTGTCGAGCCAACTCTTCATCGTTTCCCACGGAATCGAAAGGATCTCCGGATTGAGCCAGGCCGTCGCCTGCCCGAACTGAGCAAACATCAGGCTCACTTCCTGCAGCTTTGCCCCGACCTCATTGTTGCGCGTGTCAACGTCGCGTTGGAGCTGCGGGTAACGGTAAACCTTGTAGGATAGCTGGTCCATCTGATCAGACAGCTTCATTGCCTTGGCGAGATTGTCGGGCCCGTCAGAGAGTGTGCCCCTGAGGCCGACGAACTGGTCCATCATCTGCTGAATCTGTTCCTTGTCAGACTGCCAGGCTTCCCAATTCGGGTAAATGTCGTTGAAATTCCATTTGTACTTTGCAGGGATATCCTCGCGGTTGCGTGACTCCGGCATCTTCGCCAGCACCGACCCTACCGTGAACACGAGGATCATCAGTGGCAGCAGTACACGGACACTGCTTCTGAGTTGTCTCAACATGCGTTTCTCTCTCCTTGGTATGAGAATTTGTTAGATTTTAAGTCTAGCCACAGTACGTTGCGTGTGTCTCAAAGTTTCCATCAAAGTGCGTCAATTATACGTGGATAACAGTGGTCTGTCAACTCGTGATACGTGAGCGGCTTGCGACAGTTTGTAGCACCGAAATACTAACTGCGGCTGGCAGAACCAACGTACCATTTACTCTGGAGCCGGGCTTCTTGCGCACCATCCCACTACGCAAGAGTGCTGGGACAGAGGAGCAAATTTGTCGAGTATCAATAGTGGTCCTGAGCGGAAGGAATTCAAATGGCAATGAATCTGGCACAAAAGGTCATTAAGGCTCACCTCGTCAGCGGGGAGATGACACCGGGTAGTGAAATCGCGCTTCGGATAGATCAAACTCTCACGCAGGATGCCACCGGCACGATGGTAATGCTCGAACTGGAGGCAATGAACCTGCCCCGCGTCAAAACGGAACTCTCCGCCCAGTATGTTGATCACAACCTGATCCAGGCCGATTTTCGCAACGCCGATGACCACCTTTTCCTCCGCAGCGCCTGCGAACGCTTCGGTATCTGGTATAGCCGCCCCGGTAACGGAGTCAGCCATCCCGTGCACATGGAACGATTCGGCATTCCGGGCAAAACACTGCTAGGCTCCGACAGCCACACCTGCGCTGCCGGTTCGCTTGGCATGCTGGCAATGGGAGCCGGCGGCATGGAAGTCGCCATGGCGATGGCAGGCGAACCATTCTATGTCAGAATGCCGAAGGTGATGGGGATAAAACTAACCGGCAAACTGCCTGACTGGGTTAGCGCCAAAGATATCATCCTGGAAGTCTTGCGCCGTCATGGCGTCAGTGGTGGTGTCGGCAAAATCGTTGAGTATTACGGCGACGGATTAGACCACCTGACGGCGATGGATCGCCACGTAATCGCCAACATGGGTGCCGAGCTGGGGGCTACAACCTCCATCTTTCCATCAGATGCCGCCGTGAAGCGATTCTTGAAGCAGCAAGGGCGTGAGGGCGATTATGTAGAATTGCTTCCAGATCCCGGTTGCAAGTATGATGAGCAGGACGAAATCGACCTGAGCAAACTGGAACCGCTGATCGCTCTCCCCTCCAGCCCCGGCAATGTCGTGAAAGTTAGTGAAGTCGCCGGGCGGGAAGTTTATCAGACATACATCGGTTCGTCAGCCAATCCCGGACTGCGCGATTTCGCCATACCTGCGTTGATGGTTGCAGGCAGGAAAACTCATGACCGTGTCTCCTTCGATATCAATCCAACTTCGCGCCAGATTCAGGAAAACCTGATGGAACTGGGACTGCTGCAACACCTGCTGCGCGCTGGCGCACGCATCCATCAAGCCGGCTGCAACGGTTGCATCGGTATGGGACAAGCCCCCGCTACCGGCAAGATCAGCCTGCGCACCGTCCCCCGCAATTTCCCCGGGCGTTCCGGCACCAAAGAGGATGCAGTCTACCTCTGCAGCCCCGAGACCGCCGCAGCCTCCGCGCTTACCGGCGTCATCACTGATCCCCGCACGCTGGGTATCGACTATCCAAGGTTCGAAGAACCGGAATCGATAACACTGGTGACAGACACATTGACTGCTCCGCCCGCGGCGGGTGAGCACGTTGTCCTTGAGAAGGGTCCGAATATTCGCAGTCTGCCGATCTTTGAGGAGATGGCCGATTCGATTCGCTCCTCGGTTGTAATCAAAGTGGGGGATGATATCTCCACCGATGCTATCATGCCTGCCGGTGCGAAAGTGCTACCCTACCGATCCAATATTCCGGAAATCTCGAAATTCACCTTCTATCAGCTTGATGAGACGTTCTACAACCGTGCTCAGCAGCAGAAGGAATCAGGCTCGATTATTGTCGGCGGCAGCAACTACGGCCAGGGCTCAAGCCGCGAGCATGCGGCGTTGGCGCCTCGCTACCTGGGCGTGCGGGCGGTAATCGTCAAGAGTTTCGCGCGCATACACTGGCAGAACCTGGTCAATTTTGGGATTCTCCCCCTTACCTTTGTCGACCCATCCGACTGGGACAGGATCGATCAGGACGACATGCTCTTCATCGACCGGGTCCGCGACGCAATCAGAGCGGGCAGGAAACTGAAGGTCACGAACGAGAGCAAGAATGCCTCATTCGAAGTTCAACACGAT
>JBECKX010000010.1:0-2526 GCA_040235515.1 Candidatus Zixiibacteriota bacterium | reverse complement strand
AAACAGATTGTCCTTACCGCAGACCGTCATCCCAGCGATATCCTGGGACTCGAGGAGAGGTTGCTGTCCCGGTTCAGCTGGGGGCTGGTAGCAGATATCCAGCCGCCGTCGCTCGAGACCCGTATGGCGATCCTGCAGAAGAAGGCTGATCTGGAGCGAGTCATTCTTGCCCCCGAGGTACTCTCTTACGTCGCGGATTCGATCAAGACCAATGTTCGGGAGTTGGAGGGCGCCCTGACTGCACTGATTGCCTACTCCACGTTGAAAGGTGAACCGATCTCGCTCGCGATGGCGCAGGCACGCTTGAAAAACACGATCCGCGACAAGAAATCTCCGGTCACGCTCGAGTTGATCAGTAAGAAGGTTTCGGCCTATTTCAAGGTCTCCGAGGAGTTGATGAAATCGAAGAAAAAGAGCCAGGAGGTCGTCATTGCTCGCCAGGTGGCGATGCATATCGCGCGCAGCCTGACCAACAATTCTCTCAAAGTGATCGGGAAATTCTTCGGAAACCGCGACCATTCAACGGTGATTCATGCGGTCCAGCAGGTCAATGATCAGATGTCGGCATCACAGGATTTTAAGCTCCAGGTCGACCAGTTGACGGCTGATATGTATGGTGGATAAGACGTTGATCTGGCAGACGGTAAATTGTGTAAAAATAGTTGCCCACAAAATGGCAGCTGGAATCAACAGCAATTCACGTAGAATCCACATTGAGTCGATTGCGTAGCGGGTTACAAGACAACAATATCGCTTTACAAGGAAGTTTGTCCACACTACTATTACTGCTATGAATTTAAGATATTATCTTCCTAACTAATAAATAGCTGTGTGGATACAGAGGGAAGCTTAGCCAATGAAGTTCACGTTAACAACCGATAAGATTCAATCAGCACTCGCTGCCGTTATGAGTGCAGTACCTACCAAATCGACTCTTCCGATTCTTGGTAATATTCTCCTGGAAGCTGATGGTAAATCGCTCAAACTTTCAGCTACGGACCTTGAGATATCGGTTACGACTTCAGTCGAATGTAAAGCTGTCAAGAAGGGTTCGATCGCTATTCCGGCAAAGACCTTTGCAGAAATCATCAATGCGCTTCCCCAGACTGAGATCGAGATTGAGGCAATCAGTAATCGGCTGGAAATGAGATTCGGAACCGGTGATTACAAAATCAGCGGTATGTCACCCGATGAGTTCCCGAAGCTGCCGGAGGTCAATACTCAGAAAGAGATCAAGTTGCCGGCAGATGTCATGCGCAAGCTGATCAACAAGGTGGCGTATGCTACCTCAACCGATGAAACCAGGCCGGCTTTGAACGGTATTCTGTGGCAAACCAATGGGGAAAGAATGCGCATGGTGGCTACCGATGGCCACCGTCTCGCCCGCATGGAAGCCGATAATGCTAAACTTCAAGGTTTGTACGGGGATGTCATCCTGCCACCGCGGGCGCTGAATCTACTTAACAAACTTGCGGGAGATAGTATCACTGAAGTAGGGGTTATCTTTGGTGATAACAACCTGGTTTTCACCGCAGGCGGAAACACGATCTCAACTCGATTGATTGAAGGTCCCTATCCGAATACCGAGCAGGTTATCCCGAAAAATAACGACAAGAGCCTGCTGATTCAGCGGACTGCTCTGGCGGAGACCGTTCGCCGCGTCGCTATCCTTTCGAACTCATTGACTCACCAGGTTAAATTCTCGATCAACAATAACACCCTGCAACTCTCTGCAACCAATGTTGATCTCGGTGGTGAAGCTATCGAGAAGCTGCCTTGCCAGTATGATGGTGACGATATCGAAATCGGTTACAACGCCCAATATGTGATCGATATCCTGCGGCAAACGGAGGGTGACGAGGTCAAGTTCTCGCTTTCATCCCCAACAGCCGCGGCAGTGGTGACCTCAGCAGATGCTGATGAGGATTACCTTTGCCTCGTTATGCCGCTGAGGTTGGCGGACTAGGAGTGCATGCCGTGACCGTCAGTCGTCCTCGCCTGACGGCTAAGAGAGTATGCCACTCAAGGCTTGACCTGCGATCGAATCCAATAACTCCGCTATTTCAGATTATCGCAGCGTTCGGAGCCTCGGCGATCGCACAGATCGCTACTTCCGCGCTGCTGTTCTTCCTGTTTGCCACTTCAGGTATCTTCGCCGCGGATTCAAACTCCGTGCGCATCTCCGACATCAAGATCGTCTTTCTGGCTGAAGACGCCGCCAATGGCTTCGACCACTCCGGATGCACAGCCAACGCCGTTGACTCGCTTAAGGCGTACGTACGGGATGAATACCCGGACAACTTCGTGGAGTATGACCTTGGCAAACTGCTCAATGCCGGCATCGGACCATTTTACATCTACAAGAGTCGCTACTGCAAACCGATTGGGGAGCTGCTTGGCGCGAACACGTTCGTGATGACACACGTGGAAATCTCTGACAGTTACAAAGTCTGTGACGACGTTTACGATGTTGAGGTGAAGGTATACAGCACTTTGTCAGGCCACGAGGATGTCATTTTCACCGCA
>JBECKX010000197.1:0-19280 GCA_040235515.1 Candidatus Zixiibacteriota bacterium | reverse complement strand
GCACTCTACTCTATCACTGATCTGGATGCCACGCAGGGGGATGGCCAGAAATTCTATCCACAGTTTGATGATTGTGCCGCTCTGATCGACTGGCAATCGTTGGTATATGCCTCCTTCAAAGTGGCCGCCACCCTTGATCAATCTGCCAGGCGGCTGGCAGGGTTGCAACTCAGTTTGCAGGAGAGTATCTCGATTCCCACGCCACTCGGCAAAATAGTGTTCAACTCCTCGAGCCGTGACACCGTCAGCGAGGGGGAATACCTGTTGATACTTGACTTCGGCGGGGACGATCTCTATCGCGCGGGTGGTGGATCATCACCAGTTCAGGGAATCAGCGCGGTCCTTGACCTGGCGGGGAATGATCACTACGGTACCGCGCAATCCTTGCGAATCTGTGGCTATGGGCTTTGTGGAGTAGGTGCGGTCGTGGATGCAAGTGGCAACGACACCTATGAGTCGGATCGATTGTCGCAAGCGGTTGGGATCTTCGGCACCGGGCTGCTCGCTGATTTCGCCGGAGATGATAACTATCGGCTGAGTGTTTCGGGCCAGGGCTGTGGTTACTTCGGGGTCGGCCTGCTGGTTGATCGAGAAGGGCGCGATACCTACTACCTCGCCGGTGATGGACAAGGAATGGGTGGCATCGGTGGGGGGATCGGGGTACTGGTTGATTATCGCGGCAACGATAAGTACACCGCCGAGCCGTATGCCAGTGTCTTCAATCGCGGCGACTACCACTCCGGTGAATTGATTAACGCCAATATCGCGCAGGGGGCCGGATCGGGTCGACGCGGTGATGGATCGGATGGTCATAGTTGGGCAGGGGGATTGGGAGCGTTGATTGATTGCTACGGCGACGATGAATATTATTCAGGCAACTTCTCGCAAGGGATCGGATACTGGTTCGGTGTCGGAATTCTTTATGATGTTAACGGCGATGATCTCTACAAGAGTTGCTACTTCACCCAGGCTTCCGGCGCTCACTACTGCATCGGGGCAATGTTTGACGAGACGGGTGATGATCGCCATGAACTGTTCGAAACAGCCGGGGCGGGGTTATCTTTCGGCTGGGATTTCACCAATTCGTTGCTGGTCGACTGGGAAGGGAATGATTCCTACAGCGGCAAAATCATCTCGATCGCCACGGCACAGATTCGCTCCAACTCATTCTTCTTTGACTTCGGCGGAAATGACTACTACCAGCTTGACGGTGGCACGGACGGCTTCGGTCACGCATCGTTCCGCGAGGATTATCGCACCCCACGGCCGATAACGCCATTCACCTGGTATGCACAATCGTATGCGATCCTGGTCGATGTGGGTGGGACAGATCAGTATATGCGCCGTGATCCAAAGAGCAATGCGATCGCCGCTGACACGGTCGCAATGGGTGATACACGTTGGTATCAGCCACTGCGCAACTCCGACAACTTCGGCAACGACAACTATGGTATCGGAATCGACACGACTGCCGGTAGCATCATCGATTTCTTCAGATTTGAGCGCTAGCCACCAACTGGCTCGCTGAAAGAGACGGCGGCTACTTCAGCGCCTCAAGTTGCCACAGGATGATTTGATCGAGCGCCATCTGATAGCCCTCGAGACGATACCGCACGACTCCGTCGGAATCAGCCAGCAGGATGGTGGGTACTCCGAAGACTCCGAATTTCTCGGCAGTGAAGTCATCGACCGGTATCACGGGATAGTCGAACCCTCGATCACGCAGGTACTTCTCTGCCTCCTCGGGGTCATCATCCCACATGTTGAGCAGCAGGAACTTCACACCCTCCGGGCGCAGTTCCTCCAGATCATGGAAGAGATCAAGCACACGCTGGCTCTGATCTGACCAGGCGCTCCAGAAAAGGACGACGGCGGGATTCCCCCTGAGCGCCTCAAGCGAGATCGATTCGCCGGAGATGGTGGTCAAACCCACACTCGGAAGCGGCTCACTGACCGTGTTGGAGAGATTCGCTTGCTTGATAGAGTCGGCGCGGTCTGCGAAACCGGCCATTCGATCCGCGGTGTGCTTCTCCGACTGCTCTTTCAAAAAGGCGATCAAATCGGAGTACCGGTTGTCATCCTTCAATAGCGCAAACTCTGCCGCGTTTTCGATTCTGTAATAATCATCGTAACCGACTCTGGCGGCTGCCAGGACATAGCCTAACGCCGAATCAGCATTCCCCATTTTACCGTATAGCTCCGCGATCCGCATGAAGGGCAGGGCACGCAGGCGTGAATCTCTCGCCACGCCGTACATCTCAGCGATTGCCTGCTGTAGACTGTCCTGCCGCTCATACAGGTCTGCCAGTGCGTGTCGTGCCTGAAGATCACCCGGGTTTTCGACAACGTATGCGGCAAGGAGCTGCTGCGCCGCCACCGCATTGCCCTTAGCCTCCCAGATATCGGCCTGCAGCAGAAGCGGTGTGCGCGGATTCTGTGAGGAGGTCGCAAACAGGTCCGCAAACTCCATTGCTTTGTCGTAGTCACCCTTCGCTTTGTACAGCACCGCTAGCTGTTGAAACGGCGCCGGATAGGCGTTATCAAGCTTGATGCAACGCTTGTAGAGTTCGATTGCCCTGGCAGTGTCGTACGGCGGATAGGAGAAGATTCGCGACGCCAGCGCGAAGTTTGACCAGTAGAAGTTGGAATCAGCCACAAACGCCTTGTGGTAAAGGGAGTCAACGATCGGCCCCACCTGAGTGCGGGCATAAAGATAGATGAACATCGCACTGTCCGGATAGGTTTCATAGAGCTCCCGATAGACATCCTGAGCGTCGATCCGCTTCCCAAAATTGTTGTAGAGGGTTTGGATGTCCATGTGCAGCGGTACCGAATTCGGATTCTGTTCAATGAAGTGGGTGTAGATGGCCTTGTACTCTTCAAACGAGGCTGCTCCGCCCGAAGCACGCGCGAATGCGTTAACAGAGTCCATCGTCTGCTGAACTTCCGCTGGCAGAATAAATCTGGCTGCGGTGAATGTCTCATCCTGAGCTTCAGAACATCCGGTCGCAGCGATCAGCACTGATATGGCAAACAAAGCTACTGCGAGCAGTTTAAGGAGAGAGCGGGAATCGGATTCCTCAACGACTCTCTTTATCGAACGTTTCATCATGGTATTCCAATTTCGCCTGAGAGTAATAGGACTTGCACCCGGCGAGCCGCTGGGCGCCTCGCCGCCTGTTTCAATGCGCCAATGTAGGAAGTGGTTGTACTCGCTGCAACTGCTTAATCAGACGCTACCAAGTCATAACAGTGCGCTAGCGCTTTGCTCATATTGAGGGCGATGAGCTCGCTAGCAAAAACAAAACCGGCGGATCGCGCTGATCCGCCGGTTGAAATAAAGTTTCCTGTTACTCTATGTCGTCAATCGCCTACAGTTTGGCTTGCGTTCCGCCTGACTGTTTCAGCAAATGTTCCGTTTGCCAGAGCAGGATCTGGTCGAGATGCGGATCGTAGCCGACGTGACGGTACTGCAGCTTGCCTTGCGGATCGATCACCACCATGGTGGGAATTCCGGTAACGCCATAGTCCGAGGCGACCTGGTTGTCGCCGTAGAGGACGTTGAAGCTGTAACCGAAGTCTTGAATGAAGGGCTGCACTTTCGACTGATCATCTTCCCATACATTGAGTGAGAGGAATTCAACATTCGCCGGTGCACGATCGACGAATTCCTGAAGCACGGGCATGGTCATGCGACACGGCCCGCACCAGGTCGCCCAGAAATCGATGACCACGACGCTGCCGCGCAGGTCCTCAAGCGCGACTGTCTTGCCTTCAAGATTTTTGAACGCAAAAGTGGGAGCAACTTCGTTGAGCTTGCCATCGATTGCCTCGGTGCGGTTTGCGGCGGCATTCTCCAGGAAGCCTGCCAACCGCTGATCGCGGGCAGCCTCAGCGTTTGTCTTAAGCGTAGTCATCAGTTTGTCGAAGCCCTCGACCTCCTTGACTGCGGCAAGCTCCGGGTTGTTAGCGACGCGACGGAAATCGGCGTAGCCTCTGCCGGCAGCCTCATTCAAGTACCAGAGAGCCGAATCAGCCTGATTCATAGCGAGGTGCAGCTTGGCGACATCAACCAGCGCCGCATCAGGATCGCGCGAAATCTTCACAACCTGGTATTGCCACTTCAGCGCCTCAGCCAGATTGTCCTTCGACTTGTAGTACTCAACCAGCCGTGTGCGTACGCCGCCATTGTCTTCATGCGCGTTGGCGAAATCCAGCAACAGCTTCTCAGCCTCATCGGCGCGATTGAGGCGATTCAGTAGATCGACTTGAGCCTCGATCGGTCGATAGCTCTCCGGGGATGTCCTGGCATAGCCTTTCGCATATTCGAGCGCCGCGTCGAGATTGCCGCGTTCCTCATTGATGTTGATCAACTGGGTGTAGACGCTCGGATAGGTCATATCGGCCTCCAGCGCCTTCTCCAAATACTTGATCCCTTCAGCAGTGTCAACCGGATTGCTTCTGAGTGAGACTATCGCATATCCAAAGTTGCCCCAGAAGTAATCAGGGTCGAGTTCGATAGCCTGCTTGAACATTTCGCGATCCTGTCCATCCGGTAATACACGCCCGTAAAGATAGGCATACATCGCTGACTCGGGATTGTCCTCGTGCAGCTTCTTGTACATCTCCACTTTCTCATCACTGCGATTGAAAGCATCGAGCGTCGATTGCCAGTCACGGTGAAGCGGGGTGGAATTGGGATACTGACTCATGAAATGCTTGTAGACGGACTCATAGTCTTCGAATCCAAGTGTCTTGCCGGTATTGGCGGCCAGAGATTCGAGCGAATCATAGGTCGCGGTCATTTCCGGCGGATCCTGATAAACGGAAGCCTGGGTGCTGCTGGTATTCTGGCTGCAACCGCCCAAAATGGCTACTGCGGCGGCACCGAGCAAGGCTGCTACTACCAGCCAGACACTACTGCTCGCTGAAGTGCGAAAGAACATTGAACCTCCTGTGGGTGTTATTCCAGATCGTGATTTTTCTGTAATTCCTGTCATTAGAGGCAGTCGGGCGACGATCTTACCAGGATTCCCGCCGCTTCGAGCAGCTCTCCTGCCAGGCTCTGACTCGTTCTTAGAACGTGTTGATCTTGTCCTGGCTTGTAAATCTCTGAGGTCGGGGAGACAGAATGCGCCTCCCAAAACCCTCTTAAACCAATAATATGCGTCTGCAAACGCCGCGCAGCAAGCCTTAATTATCCCCCTTTCGCCGGGGACAGTCCCGCTACGCTCTTCCTCTGCCATGAGAAAACAACTCGCCTTCGTTCAGAAAACGGAGCACCCTAACAAAATTACGTAAATCCGATGATGTTTTGTGTATTTTTATTGACGAATTGGAAATCGAGGATATCTTAAATCGATGATTACGAACAAGAGCTATTACGGATTGATCGCGCTGGTGCACCTGGCTATCGAGGGGCGCACGCGGCATATCGGAGTCCGCGAGATTGCGCTCGCCCGGGAACTACCTCAAAGATTCCTGGAGTTGCTGTTTTCGCGCTTGCGGGCGATGGGAATTGTCAATTCGGTGCGCGGAGCGTCCGGTGGCTATCAACTTGCCGGCAAACCTGCCGAGATAACCCTGCGTGAGATAATCCTCGCTTGCGAGGGGCGGAGCAGCCTGGCGGTGTCGAGCGGCGGATATCCGAAGCTGGGGCGGCGGTCGAATAGCGTCGGGCGTGTCTTAACAGATGTAATCGATCGTCAGGCGAAGATCATTGAGTCAAACCTTGATGCCATCACCTTAAGTGACGTGATCGAGCAGTCGGGCCAGGCTGCCGAGATGTATTGGATATAGCTTTCGCATTTGTCGCCACACCTGTGCGAAGCACGCGCTCTGTGCAATTGGGTGATACTGCTGACCGATTCTATTGAAGCACGAAGATTAAAATTCACTTCTAAGGAGTGTTGTTATGAGAATCGCTGAAGACATTACCAAACTGATTGGCAAGACTCCGCTGGTGTACCTCGACCGGGTTGCCGGAGGATTGCATGGACGAGTTGCGGGTAAGCTGGAGTCATTCAATCCCTGCTCATCGGTCAAGGATCGTATCGGTCTGGCGATGATCGAGGCTGCTGAACGGGATGGCAAGATCAAACCGGAGACGGTCATTATTGAGCCGACATCCGGAAACACGGGTATCGCGCTTGCCTTCGTCTGCGCCATGAAGGGTTACAAGCTGGTGTTGTACATGCCGGAGACAATGTCGATCGAGCGTCGCAATCTGCTCAAAGCGTTCGGCGCACAACTGGTGCTTACGCCCGGCGCGGAGGGGATGCCCGGCGCGGTGAAGCACGCTGAAGAGAAGGTTGCCACCGATCCGGAGCGCTACTTCATGCCGCAGCAATTCAAGAATCCCGCGAACCCCGAAATCCACGCCAGGACCACCGCCGAGGAGATCTGGACAGATACCGATGGGAATGTCGATGTCATAGTGTCCGCCATTGGCACGGGTGGAACGATCACCGGCTGTGCCAGGGTTCTCAAGCCACGCAAGCCTGATCTCCGCGTGATTGCGGTAGAGCCGGCGGCGTCTCCATTCCTCTCCAAAGGAACGAAAGGGCCACATCCGATCCAGGGAATCGGCGCAGGATTCAAACCCGATATCCTGGAGATCGAGCTGGCGGATGAAATCCTGACCGTCGAAAACGAGGAGGCAATCGAGACGACTCGGCGCGTGGTGCGCGAGGAAGGTATCCTGCTTGGTATCTCGGCAGGCGCCAATGTAGCCGCTGCAATGAGAATTGCTGCGAGGCCTGAGAGTGAGGGCAAACTGATCGTCACGTTTATCTGCGATACCGGCGAGCGTTACCTCTCTACTCCGACATACTCCGAACTTGGAGCGAACTGAAACGGTTTGTTTCGTTTTTTGTTTCAGCATGGAAACGAAGGTCGCAGGCTCGACAGGCCGGCGACCTTTTCATTTTCGACACCCATTCTCCCCGTGCAGCTTACGCCGCTGAACAGACTCCTCTGATTTTGGCACACCCGTTGCAATAACGTTAACTGACTTATCGAAAAGGGGCCCAAAGAGGGGAACACTCAGAGAGGTAATCGCAAAGGGGAAGTTTAGTGCGGGGAACACGATTTAGAGTATTCCCTCGGGGGCTGGCCGAAGAAAAGCAATTTTCCCGGCGCAAAGGGGACTGATGACCTGTCCGTGTCGCGGTTTGTCGGAGAATCGCGACACGGAGCCTGCGCAAATGAACTGGATCAGATCGTTGACACAGGCAGAAAGAAATGCTCACTGCTCACAGCCTTGACTGGATACTTCACTACTCGCAGCAGGTGAAGCATGAAGGCCGGCACGAAAGCGCCGGCCTTCTTCCTTAAATGAGAAATGTCAAGCTATGACCTGGCGGGTGTGCGAACGGGGGTTGACCGTTCGAGCCACGCCGCTCGGTCGCTTCATCCTACTTCAGGAGCAACATCTTCTTCGTTTCGGTGTACTCCGAAGTTACCAGCTTGTAGAGATAAACTCCACTCGGCTGCGAGCGGGCATCCCATTCAAAGCGATGAACGCCCGGCTGGAACTCTCCATCCGCCAGTGTGGCGACTTTCTGGCCCAGCACATTGTAAACACACAGTGTCGCGTGGGTTGCTTCCGGAAGACCGAAACTGATCGCTGTGACGGGGTTAAACGGATTGGGCTGGTTCTGGTTCAGAACGTAGTCATCCGGCAACACCGCGACCGACTTGCGCGCCTGCAGGGCAGGTACGCTGCCATCCACGAATGCCCCGCTTCCGATTCCACGCCACTCGATGTTGTCGATGTAGACATCATCCTGATTGCCGCTGGCATCGCACATGAAGCGCAGCCTGGCGTTGGTCGGGAAGTTGTACGAGCTGGAAGGAATCGTCACGATCGCGTTGTAGAAGGTGTTGTTGTTGAAGTCGACTCCCCGTGCGAATGACGCGACAGTCAACCAGGATGATCCATCGAAGTACTGCACCCAGAAGTCCTCATTCGGCTCCATGCTAATCGCCACAAAGTAGAATTCCACCTCAAGCGATGTATAGCCGCTCACATCATAACCAGTGGTATGATAGAACGAGGAGGCAACACCACTGTTGTCCTGGATGTCAGCAGCGTTGCTGCCCTCCCAGGCATAGGTACCACCGGTATAGAGTGACATGTCGCCACCACCGTCGGTGTAGTTACCCATTCCACTCTCGAAGTCATCGTAGGTGATCACACCGGATGAACTCGGATCGGATACGGTGATGTAGCCGGTTTTGGTTTCACCGTCGCTTCCCCACGCATTCGTCGCCGTCAGGCTGACTGTGTAGCTGCCGGCCGACGTGTAAGTATGCGAAGGATTCTGAGCGGTCGATGTACCACCATCACCGAAGCTCCAGCTCCAGCTAGTCGGGTTGTTGGAGGAGAGATCAGTGAAGTCGACTGTGAGCGGTGTGGTGCCGGAGGTCGGGGCGCCACTGAACTCGGCGACCGGCGGCGGAGGCGTTACAGCAATCACGCTGATATCATCAAACGCAAATCCATCGGTCGCGATGCTGTAGTTATCGTACTGCTGGAATTTCACGACGAATGTGCTATTCAGGCTGAGGCCGTTGGAGGCAGCCAGCTGGTCGATATCGAGCGTGATCTGTTGATAACTGGTGCTGCCATTGATCAGGCTGTACACCTTCACGAAGGTGCTTCCACCATTATCCGAGAGGAACACACCATCCTGGGTATGACTTTCGTCGCCGAATTCCTTCCACCAGAACGATAGCTCAACGGCGGTCTCACCGGAGAGGTCAAGCCGCAGCCAGGCCTCATTTTGTGCATACAGTCCGCCATTCGTGTTATCATCCATCGTCATGTGATAGGTACCGCGTGGTGAGTTGGCGGTCGTGATCAGAATCCTGCCCTCAGAGTTATTGCTCTGCGTGAACCAGTACTGATCGAACGCACCACTCTCGAACCCGGTCGAGTAGGGCAGTGTGGCGTAGTCGGACGACGGCTCGCTCACGGTTATATACGCGGTTTTCGTTTCACCGTCTGATCCGCATGAATTGGTAGCGGTCAGCGACACCGTGTAGTTTCCGGCGGCTGTATAGTTGTGCGACGGATTCTGTGCCGTCGACGTGCCACCATCACCGAAATTCCAACTCCAGCTCGTCGGCGAGTTGGTTGAAAGGTCAGTGAAGTTGACCGTCAACGGATATGTACCCGACGTCGGCGAGCCGGTGAAGTCTGCTACCGGTGGATCGCACGGCGGTGTCGTGACGGTGATATAGTTGGTTCTGACAAACTGATCACTGCCACAGGCGTTGGAGGCCGTGAGCGTTACCGTGTAGCTCCCGGCGGAAGTGTAGGTGTGTGACGGATTCTGTGCGGTAGAGGTACCGCCATCACCGAAGTTCCACGACCACGAAGTAGCGCCGCCGGTCGATTGATCGGTGAAGCTGACATTGAGCGGGTAATCACCGCTGGTGGGTGAACCCACGAAATTCGCGGTCGGTGTCGTACAGGGATTGACCGTGACGTAGTTGGTCTTGGTTTCACCATCGGAACCGCCGGGACCCGTTACGGTCAGGCTCACGGTGTATGAACCGGCCGAGGTGTACTGGTGCGACGGGTTCTGGGCGGTGGATGTACCACCATCACCGAAAGTCCATGCCCAACTGGTAATGCTACCGGTTGACTGGTCGGTAAAGTTCACGGTAAGTGGTTCTGTACCCGTTGTGGGCGAGCCGGAGAACTCGGCGACCGGCGCCGGTGGCGGGCCGGTGTTTACCGCGTTGTAAGCGTTGATGCGTCCGGCGCCCATCTTTCCGAGGTACTGCGATGAAAGATAAGCATCGATGTTGTCCGCGCTGGAATAGAGTTGAGTCGTGACCTGCGCGGCGGTCCAGGTCGGATTGTGTGACCAGATCAGGCCAACAACGCCGGCAACCATCGGGGTAGCCATTGAGGTACCGTCGAGGGCCGCCCAGTAGATTGTATTCGGATCGGTGTGGTCGTGATAGGTTGAATAGATGCCGACGCCGGGAGCCGAAATATCGACCCAGGTACCGTAGGTGGTGAAGCTCGCGGCTGCATCGTTCTGGTCGACTGCGGCCACGGAGATACAGTCCCCGCGTCCGTTCAGGTAGTCTGCGGTCTGGGTACCATCATTACCTGCCGCAACGCAGATGATACCGCCGTTATTGATGAAATAACTGGCCGCGGTCCCGATGCCGCCGGTATTCGAGGAACCCCAGCTGCAGGAAGCAATCTTGGCGCCGTTGTTGGCGGCGTAGTAGAAGGCCTCGGCGGCGGCGTCCATCATGACAACGCCATATTCCTGACCAAGGTAGTTATAGGAGTAGCCCATGCGCAGCGGCATCACCTTGATACCGTTTGCGGTGACGGGCTGAGATCCACTGGCCCAGCCACCGGCCACGCCGGCCATACCGTATCCGTCATTGGTTATCATTCCCATGATGCCGGCGGTATGAGTTCCGTGACCGTTGAAATCACGCGGATCGTTGTCCTTGGTGTTACAGTCCTCGCCGGACCAGCAGTTGCTGACACCGTCGATAAAGTCGTATCCGATCCAGTCATCGACATAACCATTACCATCATCATCGACACCGGAGCTGCCGTTCAACTCCGCGCTGTTAATCCACATATTGCCGCGTGATGCGCCGGGATTTGACACGGAGGCGTTGGCTCCACCGAGGTCAGGATGATAGTAACGAGTTCCGGAATCGAGCAGGGCAATGATGGTGGAAGAACTTCCAGTCTCGATGTCCCATGCTTCCGGTGAGTCGATATCGTGATCATTCGCCTGATTGTGGTAGGTTTGATACGGCGAGTAATAGGTATCGTTCGGAACCGCGTACATGGCATGTATGCCGATCGGCTCCACGCTCTCGACGAGTGGATTCTTCCTGTAGGCGTCCATCGCCTCCTCGAGCGTTCCTTTGTTGATCGTGACTTTGTGATAGCGCGCAAGTTCATCCGCGTGCGCCATCGTGGATCGAGATGCCCCCGGGAATTGTTCCTTGATTTCTGAAACGGCAAACTGCTCGGATAGCTTGTCGAATTCGGGATCGCCGATCTGTGCGACTGACCGGCTTGACATCTGAATATTCAAAGGCCCCACTTGTGACTTCATCACCACTATGAACCGATCGGGCACATAGCCGAGGAATGAGGGAATGTCCGTTGGTCGATTGACCTGGATAATCTGGTCCGCCGCTAACAATGTCGGCGCTAACATGGCCACTGCGATGATAACAATCATCACTCGTTTCATAATTCCTCCCATACGGGCTTGCCGCCCGCACACTTGAACCACTACTTCTCCGAGGCGCACGGCACTGCAGGCGCAGTGCACTAACTCCAATTATCCGCCTCGGAGGTTTACGGGCCTGATTGCCTGCGAAAACCTCCTTTCCAATGGGGAACGCGTAGCTCGGCCATTCAATCCCGGCAGGGATACGTACACCGGCGCTGGATCCCATTTGTCTGTAAGGGTGGTATGACGGGGCCTGGAGTCCCCACCCAGTTGAAATGTTTCTGCCTGTAGGTTTTGTTAGTTGCTCGATTCAGGATAGGATTCCTGAACTAGTGTGTCAACTTTTTTGTTTTGAAGAAATCGCGGAAGGCTTGCTGTGGAGATTAGCGATCTAAATAGCCACTATTCCTTGAATTTCCCGGTTCACTTGCAGTTCTCGCAGGGTGGTGCACCATGCGCGAAGATGTAATTGATCAGGTAGACGCAGTCGGTGATAATCATCGCTCCACTGCAGTCGACATCACCGCCATGCGAGTCTTGCGGATTCGGCCCATCGGCGAAGATATAGTTAATCCCGTACACGGCGTCGGTAATCGTGGTCATGCCGTCACCATCGAGGTCACCACAATCGTCTGTCTCCGGCAATACCGATTCGCTCCCGATCAATACATTGCACGTGTTATTGGCGGGTGCGCAGGGAGATGAACTGTCGAGGCGGTAATCGCCGGCACCGTAGTCGAAGAATGCCGGTTCCGCCGAGAAGTTACCGTTGATGCCGAAGTAGGGTGTCACACACGCACCGAACCAACCGGTATATTCTGTCGAGAAAATATTGGTGCAGTCGATTGTCAGCGTGCTGGTGCCGAGACAAACGATCGCCTCGCTGCCCGCAATCGTATGAAGCAGGCAATTCTCCAGACTCACCGTCGAATTGGCGAATGCAAGCACGTCACCGGTCCAGGTCGCTGAGGACTTGACGAAGGTACAGCCAGTGAAGTCGATGTTGCCGCCGGAAGCATACAGCATACCTCCACCCCAGGTCGCCGAAGTCTCGGCAAAGAGACAGTTGCGGAAGGAGCCGCTGGCGGCGTTGCCGACCATCAGGACCCCGGCATAGTTGTCTGACGAATTCCCGTCGAAATCGCAGTCGATGAATGTCGGTGAAGCTCCGGTTTCGATGAAAACCGCTCCACCAAGATTGTCACAATTGTTATTCGTGAAGCTGCAGTTCTTGAAAGTTCCCGAAGCATCTTCGCAGAAGACCGCGCCGCCATTGAAGGCCTCGCTCAACTCGAAGCGACAATCCTCGAATGTGGGATCAGCGCCGCTCCCGACGTAAAAGAGTCCGCCGGTAGAGTCGTAGCCGTTCCTGAATGTTATGCCGACCAGCTTGAAGGTGGAATCTATCCCGGCTCCAAATGTGATCGCACGGTGTCGATTGCTGACGCTGCCTTCGCAATCAAACGTCGTCGCAGCGGGACCACCGGGTGAGAATATCGTGAGTGACTTACCACTGACCGAGATATCACGATTACCCGCGCCAACAAACAAACCGGCGCCAACGCTGATCGAATCACTTCCAGCGGCCTGGCTGATCGCAAACTGCAGGGTGGCAAACGGCGATCCGCTGGTGCCACCACCGGCGACATCGTTGCCACCATTGGCGACATACCAGGTCTTGGCTGCTGCCGGCAGCGAGAGCAGGCAGATGAGGCAGACAATCGTCACCAGCTTGCATGAGCTTCTGAATGTTTGGCGGACAATCTTACCTGGTGATGCTTGTGCTGCTATCATTATCTATTCCTGTTCCAATTTATCGTGTCAGAATTTAAACGAGT
Source organism: Candidatus Zixiibacteriota bacterium (assembly GCA_040235515.1). Lineage (GTDB taxonomy): Bacteria > Zixibacteria > MSB-5A5 > CAIYYT01 > CAIYYT01 > JBECKX01. The sequence goes on along the minus strand of JBECKX010000197.1, from coordinate 6,208 downwards.
TCGGGTGAGACTTCGCTGTCGCCAACCTGTACACCTTCTATACTTCTACGCTTTCTAACACAACCATTTACGGCTTTGTTGCTGTCATGGACCAACGGACAGACAGCCTATTCACATTTATCGGGTTTTAGCGAGGAACAATTACACTGCCGAGGGCGATTTATACCCCCTTTCTGAGCCTTAACTGATTCTATTATTTTGGCTTAGAGGATCGGGCGGGCTATATTGGGCCGTATGCTCGATTTCTTCAGCTTCAGACTGGAAGCGACCAGTGGTTCTGCACGTGCAGGGGAGATCACAACTCCCAATGGCGCGGTCAAGACGCCGGTGTTCATGCCGGTAGGGACCGCTGCATCGGTGAAAGCCCTCGATGGCGACGATCTTCGCTCCCTCGGAGCCCAGATCATTCTGGGAAACACCTACCACCTCTACCTCAGGCCGGGAACAGAGATCATTCGCAATGCCGGAGGGTTGGCGTGCTTCAACGGTTGGAGGGGTCCCACGCTCACCGACTCGGGCGGGTTTCAGGTGTTCTCGCTCAAGGAGTTACGGAAGATTACCGATGAGGGGGTTCATTTCAAATCAAACATCGACGGCTCACCCCATCTGTTTACCCCGGAGTCGACAATCGATATCGAACGAGCGATCGGCGCTGATATCATCATGCCACTCGATGTCTGCATCGAGTACCCATGCACTCACGAAGAAGCCGAGCGGGCGGAGCGCCAGACGCTCAGGTGGGAAGAGAGAGCGCGCGACTATTGGGGCGCCGATCCACAAAATCAGGCACTCTTTGCTATCGTTCAGGGATCGGTGTTTTCTGACTTGCGCGAACGTTCAGCCAGGGATCTCGTCGCGCTAGATTTTCCGGGCTATGCTATTGGGGGCCTTTCGGTTGGAGAGCCGAAATCTGAGATGCTGCCGATCCTGACACAGATGAATGCGATCCTGCCGACAGAGAAACCGCGCTATCTGATGGGAGTCGGTACACCGGCAGATATCATAGATGGGATCGAGCGGGGGATAGATATGTTCGACTGTGTGATGCCGACCCGCAATGCCCGCAATGGTACCGTTTTCACCTGGAATGGGAAGCTGACAATCAAGGCTGCAACCTATTCGCACGATTATCGCCCGATCGATGAGGCATGCGGTTGCATCTGCTGTCGCAATTACAGCCGCGCTTATCTGCGCCATCTTCTCAATGTCGGAGAAATTGCGGGACTACGACTCTTGACAATTCACAACATTCAGATGTATCTTGACCTGACTCGTCGGGCTCGCGAAGCCATTCTCGCTGATAACTTTGCAGGCTTCAAAAAGGAGCTGATTAGCCTGTTTAAAGATGAGCCTGACTACGTATAATTTAGATGAAATAGTTTGGAGGATAAAGAGCGAATGGATTTGTATTACACTATTCTAATGGCGGCACCCCAGGGTGGCGAAGGCGGTAGCGGCAGCATCATCGGAATGCTCCTGCCGTTTGTGTTGATCATCGCCGTGATGTATTTCCTGATGATCCGCCCGCAGCAGAAGAAGCAGAAAGAGCATCAGGCGATGCTCGCGGAACTTAAGAAGGGTGACCGTGTTGTTACAACTGGAGGGATGTTCGGGACCATCTTCGGAATCAACGATAACGAGAATAAAGTTATCATCAAGGTTTCCGAAGAGGTTAAAATGGAATTCCTGAAGTCCTCTATTGCTCAGAAAGTTACCTAAGAGAGTAGAATTTTGCCAGTCTGCCCTCTTGGGTGAGTTGGAATTTGGAGTTAAAAATTGGCTAACCAGGAAATCGTCATATATGGTGATGAAGTCCTCCGCGAGATGTGCACTCCGGTCGAGGAGATTACTCCAGAGCTGAAGGAGTTCATCGGCGAGATGTTCAAGACGCTCCGCCGCGTGAAGGGTGTCGGTCTCTCGGCGCCTCAGGTGGGCGTGACAAAGAGGTTCTTCATCCTCGATCTCAGTTCATCTTCATTCGAGCTTGACGATCTGGTTATGATTAACCCTGAGATAATCTCGATGGAAGGCGAACAGTGCGGTGAGGAGGGATGCCTCTCTTTTCCCGGTCTTTACCTGGAAATCACCCGTGCTAACAAGGTTGTTTGTCGTTATTTTGATCTGGACGGCAACGAGAACGAGGTTGAGGCGGAGGGGTTGTTTGCCCGCGCAATTCAGCACGAGACTGACCACCTCAACGGCAAACTCTTCATCGACCATATCGAGCCGGCGGAACGAGAGATGATTTCAGGCAAGTTGAAGAAAATCAAGGTCGGTTAGAAGTAACCGGCTCAGGTTAAAGATAGATTTAGATACAGAAAAGAATACCCGGGATGCGGTTAGTTTTTTTTGGTACACCCAGGTTTGCGCAGATCGCACTTGAGCGACTACTCAAATCCCGCCATAAGGTCGCAGCCGTCGTAACGGCTCCCGACAAACCGCAGGGTCGCGGCAAGAAGTTAGCGCCGTCTGAAGTAAAAAGATACGCGCTCGAACAGAATCTCGAGGTTCTGCAGCCACGAAAGCTACGTGATGAAAGCTTCATCAGAAGAGTCGGCGAATACGCTGCCGACTTATTCGCGGTGGTTGCGTTTAGAATTCTGCCGGAAAAGTTGTTTTCCTTGCCGCCTCAAGGTGCCATCAATCTCCACGGCTCATTATTGCCGAAGTATCGTGGAGCGGCACCGATTGAGCATGCCCTGATGGCGGGCGAATCTGAAACCGGTGTGACTACGTTCAGGATTGCACGAAACGTAGACACCGGCGGAATTCTGCTGTCGCGTCGAGTTGAGATCGGTCCTAATGAGACGTACGAGGAATTGTATCCTCGCCTGGCCAACATCGGCGCAGATCTGCTTGTAGAGACTATCGACCGTATCGAGGAAGGCAAGATTCAAGCTATGCCACAGGATGACACGGCAGCCACGGCGGCGCCGAAAATATCAGCCGCCGACAGCCTGATCGACTGGGAGCAACCGGCAATCAAGGTAGTGAACCGTATTCGCGGTCTCGCCGGCTCAGCCGATGCATACTCATACCTGAATGGTAATCGCCTCAAAATCCTGCGTGCCGCGTTAGCGGACCCGAGTAATGGAACTCACCCACCCGGCGAGATTATCGCCGCCGACAAGAATAGTGGCCTGATCGTGGCCGCCGGCAGTGGTGCAGTGAGACTACTTGAGGTTTGCCCCGCCGGCAAGAAGCGTATGGATGTCCAATCTTTCCTCAACGGAGCTCGTCTCTCTCCCGGTACCAGACTCACCGTATCCTGACTTTTACATTTATAGCAGGTCTCTGCAAAGCAGACCTGAAGTAGTCAGGAGCTACAACCGTGAAGAAAGAAATCATCGTCAATGTCGGTGATCACGAGACTCGTATTGCAGTAATCGAAAACGACAAGTTGGTCGAACTGCATGTCGAGCGTGCCGACGACGAGCGCATTGTCGGGAACATGTACAAGGGCAAGGTGACCGGGATCGTCTCCGGTATGCAGGCCGCCTTTGTTGACATCGGTCTCGAAAAAGCGGCATTCCTTCACATCTCCGACATCGCCCTTGCCTCCGAAGCGGGTAGCCGCTTCGAGCTGGATGATGACGAAGATGAAGCTGTGAATGCCGAGGTAATGCGCAAACACAAGCACCAGAATATCGAGAAGATATTAAAGCAGGGGCAGGAGATCGTGGTGCAGATCATCAAGGAACCGATTGGAACCAAGGGCCCCCGCGTCACCACCGATCTGTCACTGCCGGGGCGGTTTTCGGTGCTTTCTCCGAACTCAGCCTATATCCGCGTCTCCAAGCGAATCGAGAATTTCGCCGAGCGGCGTCGGCTGCGCCGGCTGGTGTACGACTGCAAACCGGAGGCCTGCGGCGTGATTGTCCGCACCGAAGGGGAAGGGCGTACCGAGAAAGAGTTTAAGGCGGATATTCGCAAGCTGACCAAGACCTGGAACAAAATTAAGCGGAAAGCCGATCGCGCCAGACCGGGAACGCTGCTGCACAGCGAAGAGTCGATGACCTCATTCGTGATCCGCGATGTTTTCACGACCGACACCAACCATCTGGTGGTGGATGACAAGAAGACATACAAGCAGATTCTGCGCTATGTCAAGTCGATCGATCCGGAGATGCGCAACAAGATTGAGTTGTACACGAGCGAAGTACCCATCTTCGACACCTTCCATATCGAGCAGGAGATCGACAAGATGCTTGATCGCAAGGTATGGATTAAGAAGGGGTCGTACCTGATCATCGATCAGACCGAAGCTCTCGTCACAATCGACGTCAATACGGGACGTTTCACCGGCAATCGTAAAGACCCGGAGAACATGATCCTGCAGACCAATCTCGAGGCGGCGCGCGAGGCGGCACGCCAAATCAGACTTCGCGATATCGGCGGGTTGTTGATCATCGATTTCATCGATATGTACTCGTATGAGAATCGTCGCATTCTGTATGAGGAGTTCAAACGTTGCTTCGCCAATGATCGCGCCAAGAACTCGATCCAGCCGGTTTCAGATTTTGGCTTGATCGAGATGACTCGTGAACGCACCAAGGAATCGATTCTCTTTACGCTTTCTGATCAGTGCCCGGCTTGCAATGGATTGGGCCGCATTATGTCGAAGGAAACGATCGCGATGAAGATCGAGCGCTGGTTTATGCGCGCCAAGGTCGCTCACGCAGGACGCAACTATGAGGTGCGCTTCCACCCTGAAGTTGCCAAGTTCATGAGTAACGGCGAATCAGATCGTATTCGCGAGATTGAAAAGGCGCACCGATTCCGGATTAAGCTCATCGGTGATGAAAGCCTGAAGCTGGACGAGTACAAGATTATCGACACATCCGAGGATGTGGATATTACGGCGCTGTATCAGGGTGTACGGTAGGATGCAGCTAAACAGTCCTTCGTAGAGGGGCGAGTGGTACTCGCCCGGGCAGCATCTGATTGGAAAATGAAGAGGGCGAATACCATTCGCCCTGCGGCTGTCATACCGGCGTAAGCCGGTATCCAATCATAGAACGTGTGCGGCGTACCTCCCGGTGCGCCGCGTTTTTCTTTGTCTTCACCTCAACACCTCGCCCTTGAATCGACGACCGGCTCACACGAATACACACCCCGTTCTCGTTCCTCGCAAGCTCGGATCGAGTCCACCCCTCTCAAGAGGGGGAGTTTGATGCGTGCATCGATTGCGTGAGTTACGTTTCCCTCAGGGTTGGCCGAGAAACTGTCATTGCGAGCGAGTGAGTCGCCGCAGGCGATGAGGGGGCGTGACAATCTCTGTGCTCCAAGACGGGGGAAGCAACGAGATCGCCACGTCGTCCGCCGGACTCCTCGCGATGACTTTACCCACGCCTCGACAATACTGGATCACCCTTTGTAGGGGCGAGTGGCACTCGCCCAGGCAGCATCAAGTTGTGGTGAAGTGAAGAGATTCCCACCGCAAGCGGTGGGGTACCCGCAGGTTTCCCTCAGGGTTGGCCGATAAACTGTCATTGCGAGCGAGTGGGTCGCCGCTTGTGCGCTACTGCGTGCAGGCGATGAGGGAGCGTGGCAATCTCTGTGCTCCAGTGCGGGGGAAGCAACGAGATCGCCACGTCGTCCGCCGCGGACTCCTCGCGATGACTTTACCCACGCCTCGACAATATTGGATCACCCTTTGTAGGGGCGAGTGGTACTCGCCCAGACTGCATCAAGTTGTGGTGGAGTGAAGAAACTCCCACCGCAAGCGGTGGGGTACCCGTGAGTTACGTTTCCCTCAGGGTTGGCCGGGAACTGTCATTACGGGCGAGCAAGTCGCCGCTTGTGCGCTACGGCGTGCAGGCGATGAGGGAGCGTGACAATCTCAGTGCTCCAGTGCGGAGGAAGCAACGAGATCGCCACGTCCCGGTTCGACTCTGTCAAACCGATCCTCGCGATGACATGCCTCTCTACATCACGACAGATAGTGAACCTCCCTTTGTAGGGGCGAGTGGCACTCGCCCAGGCAGCATCAAGTTGTGGTGGAGTGAAGAGATCCCCACCGCAAGCGGTGGGGTACCCGTGAGTTACGTTTCCCTCAGGGTTGGCCGGGAACTGTCATTACGGGCGAGCAAGTCGCCGCTTGTGCGCTACGGCGTGCAGGCGATGAGGGAGCGTGGCAATCTCAATGCTCCAAGATGGGGGAAGCAACGAGATCGCCACGTCGTCCGCCGCGGACTCCTCGCGATGA
>JBECKX010000187.1:0-20222 GCA_040235515.1 Candidatus Zixiibacteriota bacterium | reverse complement strand
CTCATCTTGAAGAGCAGCGAGTTTTTCATATTCATGTCGATTGCTTTCCAGTAGTCTTCGAACTCGGTTCCCTTCAAGTCGTCTGAACCTGAGTAGAACAGCGCTTTGAAGACCGTCAATTTACCGATATAGCTGACGCGTTCATTGAAGGTCAGCTTGGCATCGGTGACCCATTCGATACCGCCATCCCACGTTGTGGTATCGCGGGTGGTCTGGGCGGTTGTATCATCGATTTCGCTTCGGATCAGCTGCCGCACCGCGAAACCGGCTCGCGAGGTGATCTCATCCTTTTCCTTCTTATAGAAGAGATGAGTGCCACCGGCAGAGTAAGTGATCAGCAGCGGGTTGAAGTAGCGATCGATCGGTTCATAGGAGGCGTCCCAGAATTGAGTTTCAAGCCGCACGGCGGTATAGGGATCGACGGGCCAACCGAGTGTGAACTTGCCGATGTTTTCCCAATCGATTTCATCGGTGGCCTTTTGTGGCTTGCTCCAGTTCTTGGTATCGGCATCCTGAGTCAGGGTCTGGCCGAACGAGGCTTTCAAGGTCGACTTGAAATGGAACCACTCGTTAAATCGTTTTTGCGCCGAGCCGTAAACCTGGCTAACCCAGGTGAATGAGCCGGCTGCTCCTCCCTCCCAGGAATCGGAATAGGCAGTCTGCGCGGCGTTCAGGTCGAGTTTGAGTGTTGTCTCCCAGACACCGACTGCGAGGGAGTCCTCTGCAGCTTCGGCGAAAGCGAGTGTGGGCGCAAGCGCCGCCAGAATTCCCACGAACAGAATTAGAAATCTCGTCATTATCTTCTCCTTCAAATGTCCTGATAATGTATTGACCTAAGAGTCCAGTATCAGCAGTCCGAAGGTACGTCTTTTGGAGTGACAGGTGAAGAGGAATTTTCCAGGTTGGGGGGGACTACTGCAGTTCCTTCTGAAGTTTTTCGATCGACTTGGTTTCGCCGAGCAATACCAGGATTTCATCCGGTTGAAACTTCCTGTCGCCGCGCGGCAGGAGCGTCGTTCGGGCAGGCAGAGTCTGGCGAATCAGCACCACGAGCACGTTGTGGCGTTTCATCAGGTCAAGTTCGCCGAGGGTCTTCCCTACGAAGCGGTCGGGAACTGCGATCTCAGAGATCTGCAGATCCTCACCCAGCGCCATCTGCTCGATCACATTCGGATGTTGCAGTTGAGTGGAAACGCGCAGAGCGGTGTCTTTCTCAGGAAAGATAACATCGTCGGCGCCGATCAACTCGACGATGCGTCCCTGATCCTCGCTGATAGCCTTGACGATGATGCGCGGTACTTCCATATCCTTGAGATAGAGAGTCGCGAGGATCGACACGTCGATGCTGGTTCCGAGGCTGACGATTACGACGTCGCAGTGCTGCAGCTCGAGTTCTTCAAGGGTCTTGCGATCGGAGGCATCCCCTACGACCGCGCGGGCAACGTAGTCCTTGATATTGTCGACGCGCTCTTCATCGTTGTCGATGACGATCACATCGTTACCGCCCTTGGCGAGGTCAAGGGCGAGGTAGTAGCCGAAGCTGCTGAGTCCGATTATTCCGAATGTCTTCACTTCAACACAACTCCCTTCAGAGCCTTCAGTGGAATGAAGATAACAAATTTCAATTGAGTGCCATTATCCAATTACTACTCTTCCCTCCGGATAGGTGAGTTTGCTGCGCATTCTGCGTCTGCCGACCGCCAGGGCGAGGGTCAACGGCCCTACCCTGCCGATGAACATCAGTGCTATCAGGATCAGTTTGCTTACCGGCGAAAGTGTTGGAGTGATCCCGGTGGAGAGGCCCACCGTACCGAACGCCGAGACTGCTTCGAATAACAACTCCAAAAACTGTCCCTGCGATTCGAGCCGCGACAGCCCCGCGGTTTCGGAAATCTGGAGCAGGAGCGCGCCGGATGCCACGACGATACTTGCCAGGATCGCAAATGTCACCGCTTCGGTCTGGACAAAGGAACCGACACGCCGCTCGAAGAAGACAACGTGCTGGGCCTTCTTCAGTCTTGTGCGCACCATCCCCATTAGAATCGCGAAGGTTGAAACCTTGATCCCGCCGCCGCATGATCCGGGAGAGGCCCCGATGAACATCAGCACCATCATCACAAAGAGTGTCGCCCCCGACATAGCACCGATGTCGATCGTGTTAAATCCGGCGGTCCGGGCGGTCACCGATTGAAAGAGCGACGTCAGGATTCTGGAGTCGAGGCTCATCCCCTGCTCGACATTCTTCAGCTCCAGGATACCGATCAGGATTGCACCGCCGACGATCAGTGCGAGGCTCGCGACCACCACGATCTTCGTGTGGATCGAGAAGCGGAATGGCGCTGTCGTAACGAAGGTTTTGCGGCGGCGCAGGCGCAGGGCTTCAAGTAACATCTGGATTCGAGACTTGGTGTACTGGAATAGTTCCAGAAAGGCGAGAAATCCGATACCGCCGAGAAAGATCAGCACCATGCAGGTGAGGTTGACGACGGGGTTCTTGTAGAATTGCGACAGGCTGTCGGGAAAGAGAGAGAAGCCCGCGTTGCAGAAGGCGCTCACCGAGTGAAAGATCGAACTGAAGATGGCATCCTCGCGCGGCATCACTTTCGCGAACTCGGGATAGAACAACAATGCACCGATCCCTTCAATGATGATACTGATGGCGAAAATCGTCCAGAGCAGGCCTCGCGCCGAGGTACCGCTTGTCCGGCCGAAGGAGCCGCTGAGCAGTTCGGAATCGCGAACGCTGAGGCTGCGACCGAAGATGTAGAGCAGGAAAGTCGAAAAAGTCATGATGCCGATCCCGCCGAGCTGGATGGCGATCAGTATGAAAATCTGCCCTGTATGGCTGAGCGCTGAGCCGGTGTCGACGCTCGCCAGCCCGGTGACACAAGTTGCGGAAGTCGCCGTGAAGAGCGCGTCGATAAACCCGATGTTCTCATGACGGGCGGACAGCGGGAGCATCAAAAGCAGCGTCGTGATCAGGATCATCCCCGCAAAGCTGCCCACGAGCAGTTTCTCCGGTGTCCAGAACCGTGATTGATAAGCTTGCTGCGACAAGCGGGCTTGATCGGTTTTCATAGGTGCGTAAGATGTAAGATTCTGATTGGGAGTGAAAGGAGGAAATTAGTAGTCGAAGATCAACAGGTCGGCCGCAGCAGGAATGCGTCACGTTTGTAATGAAAGGAGTGTAATGAAACGTGAGTAATGTCACGTGTGCAGTGCCACACCTCCGCAGGTCTTATCTCACCAGATTAACCTGCAGACAAAAGGGCTCAGCAGGCTGAGCCCTTACAAGACCTGTTCTTCACAGAGTTTCGCAGAGTTTCACAGAGATTCGCAGAGATTCACAGAGTATTGTCTACCCCGCGAATCCCTCGACGAACTTACCATCTTTGTAAATTAGTTCATCGTCGCCGTAGATCTCGCCACCATTGCGGAGTTCGCAAACCATGTCCCAGTGGATGGCTGACTGGTTGGTGCCGCCGGCTTCGTAGATGGCGTTGCCGACTGCGAGATGACAGGTGCCGCCGATCTTTTCGTCAAAGAGTGTATTCTTGGAGTAGGTTTGCACATGGTAATTTGTGCCGATGGCAAACTCCCCTATCTTGCTGGCCCCCTCGTCCACGGCAAGCATTTCTTTGAGGAACTCATAGTTCTTCCCCGCCTCACTCTTCACGACCACACCATCCTTGAAAGTCAAACGAACGTTTTCGACTTCCTTACCCATATAGACGGCCGGGTAGCTGTAGGTGATCGTACCATTGGCTGAGTTCTCCAGCGGTGATGTAAACACTTCACCATCCGGGAAATTTTCTTTACCGTCGCAGTTGATCCATTTACGCCCTTCGACATTGAGGCGCAGATCGGTATCGCCGCTCTTAACATGGATGGTCTTAAGCTTCATCAGGGCGTCACAGATTTTCTGCTGCTCTTTCGAAATCGCCTGCCACTTCGAAATCGGGTCCTCGGTATCGCAGTAGCCGGCGCCGTAGACGAAATCCTCGAACTCAGCGAGCGACTTTTCGGCGTCCTGGGCCAGGGCGTTGGTCGGAAACATGGTGCCGCACCAGCGCAGGTCACCGTCACCGGTTCTGCGAAAATAGATTTCCGAAATCGGTTTGCGCGCCGCTTGCGCTTTTGCCTGTCGCTTGGGATCGACACCGGTGAGGAAGCGAGTATTCTCGTTCGCCCAGATATGCAGATAGCAGTCGATCGTCTTGGCCTCATTCATTCGTAGCGGCGAGACGAATTGAAGCTGTTCATCCGATCCATACTTGAGGAACATCTCGGAGACTTCATCGACCAGTATCTCGACATAGGGATACGCGCCTGCTTCCAGTGCTTTCCGATAGGCTGCTTTGATCAGCGGCAGCGCCAGGTAGCTGCCTTGAATCTTGAACAGGTCACCTTTTTTCACTTCGATTGAATAATTCACCATTATGTCGGCGAGACGTTCTACGCGCGGATCCATTATGAACCTACTTTCTGCAATTGAACCGAACAGTTGTACCGAATAGTGATCTGCCGGGTGCAGGCGGGATTGTCTGAGCGTAATGCGAGCGTGTCTACTGCGACGACTCTATCTATCCCAGCTTGTACGGCTATCCCAGCTTGTAAGGCACCTGTTCGAGATCGAGTAGTTGTTTCTTCGTTTTCAATCCACCCGCGAAACCGCCGAGAGAGCCATCCGCTTTCAGCACGCGGTGGCACGGGATGACAATCGGCAGCGGATTCGAGGCGCAAGCGCTTCCTGCCGCCCGGTAGGCCGCAGGCGATCCGGCCAGCTTGGCCAGCTCCTTGTAGCTGATCGCGCGGCCGTACTCCACACCGGCGAGCGCGCTGAGCGCGCGGGCCTGGAAGCCATGAGCTTCGAGACGAATCGGGAAGCTAAATTCTGTACGGCGGCGTTCGAAGTATTGTTTCAATTCCCTGGCGGCCTGTGGGTAAGCACTTTTGCGCTCCTTCAACCTACCCTGATAGCGTTCGGGCAACCTGGTTTCGGGGAACGCGATATACTCGACTGCGTGGCCATCCCCTACCAGAGTAATCTCTCCAATCGCGGTCTTTAACTTGCGGCAGATCAAGTTTTCCATGACCTTTTACCTCCCGGATTTAAGCGTCATAAGAAAACAAATTGATGCAGGAATTGCAATAATTGCGATGGAGCAGATGCTAATTGGTTCGAATCGCCCTGCAAATCTGTATCATTGTTGCACAGATTGGGCTTGCCGACGGTGACTGAACTTAAGTGACTATCGTAAGCCAAGTTAGGTTGTGTCGGATCAATCGATATGGAGTGTGTGGATATATATTCGTGAGTCGCCTCAGCCGATAGAATTGATAACCTATTGATTTCCAATTACTTTTATTCAGTGGCGGTGACGAAATTCGCGAACTGAGAAACCATCCCGGTCGTATAAACGTTGTAGTAATAAGAAGATAGCGGCAGCGCCGGTTGGCGGGGACAGTGTTGCCCCCGCTTGACAAGATCGACTCTTGCCGTAGATTATAGACGAACACCAGCCTGGAGGACTACATATGCAAGCCAAATCCCGCCTGAAGCTTTATGTGCTCGTACTTGCGATTGTCGCGATGAGCATGGTGTGGATTGTTGGTTCTGGTGATGCCGCACAGGATGCGTTGCAGGTAAAGGTCTATGGTAATAACCTGTACGCGCAGGCCGATGGCAACACCGCTCAGCAACAGCCGGAGACATCGAAGAAACATTCCATCGCGTACTACACCAAGATGATGGCTGATATCGCTTACAAGGTCCACTCTCGCTACATGGAGGAGATCGACCCGGAGAGCTTAATCGAGGCGGGTGTTGAAGGAATGCTCTCCAACCTTGATCCCTACTCGGTAGTCCTCAAACCGCGCGCATATGAAGGCTTGATGGAGAACACCCACGGCAAGTATGAGGGTGTTGGAATGCAGATCGATCTGCGTGATGACCGCGTTACGATCATCTCGCCGATCGAGGGCACACCGGCATCCAGGCTGGGACTTCGCGCCGGTGATAAGATCATGAAGATTGACTCCGTTTCGACGGATGGTATGCGCACCGATGAGGCCGCTGAGCTGATGCGCGGTCCGGCGGGTTCGACGGTCAACCTAACTATCAGGCGTCCCGGGGTTGACTACGATATGGAGTATGAGGTTGAGCGCGCCGTGATCGAACTCAAGTCGGTTCGCTTCTACGGCAAGGTCACAGACGATATCGGTTATGTCCGCCTCGACAAATTCGCGGAAACCTCCACCGATGAGTTGCGCGATGCCATTAATGACATGAAGGACAACATGGGGGTCAAGAAGTTGATCCTCGACCTCCGCTCAAACGGCGGCGGATTGCTCGACCAGGCAATCAGTATCGCCAACCTCTTCCTGCCCAAGGACAAGCTGGTGGTTTACACGCAGGGCAAGTATCCGACGTCGCAGCGCAAGTATAACTCGACCAACGAGCCGCTCTTCCCTGAAGGCGATCTGGTGGTTCTCGTCAATGGAGGTACGGCCTCCGCGTCCGAAATCGTATCAGGCGCAATTCAGGACTGGGATCGCGGAATCATCGTCGGCAATACGACATTCGGCAAGGGCCTGGTGCAGCAGATCTTCGGCGGCGGCAACGGCGAGATGGCGCTCAAGCTGACAACGGCGAAGTACTACATCCCCTCCGGTCGCTGTATCCAGAAGCCTGAGCGCGCGAAGAAAGGCTGGCACGAGAGTGCACAGGCTGATGAAGATTTCGTGCTGGGCGCGGATGATAAGGAAATGAACGAGAGCCGCGAAGTGTTCTTCACGAACGCGGGCCGCAAGGTGTTCGGCGGTGGTGGTATCGTCCCTGATGTTGACATTGAGGAGGAGACCTGGCAGCCAATCGAATACAACCTGATTCGTAAGAACATGTTCTTCGAATTCGCCATTGAGTACACGACGAAGCACCCCGGACTGCCGGAGGATTTCGAGGTGACCGACGAGATGGTCGAGGAGTTCCGCCAGTTCATCAAGACGAAGGACTTCGACTACAAGACGGCACTGGAAGTCGACCTCGAGAAATTCGAAAAGACTGCGAAGGATGCCGAGAAGAGCGATCTGTTCGCCGGCGAAGTCGCGAAGCTCCATGCGCTGATCGATGACGAGAAGCACAAGGATTTCGATCAGTCAATCGATTACATTCGCCAGTCGATCAAGCGTGAGATCCTCCGCAAGGAATATGGCGAACATGGTATCTACAAGGAGCTGACTCTTAAGGAAGACAAGTATGTCCTTAAGGCGCTCGAACTGCTGAAGAATCACACATCATACGGCAACCTGTTGAAGCCGCATGATGACGATCAAGGATAGTCGGCAGTTCAACCAAACAAGTCATCTGGAGCGGGTGATCGAGAGATCACCCGCTTTTTTTGTTGGCGAGTGGCAGCAGCGGCGGGCGCAATCGCTTGACAGAAGCGTTTTAACCGCTACTATTTTTGGCAATGTTCAGAGGAGGAACCAGCTTGCAGTTTCAGATTAAGCGGCTGCGCCGCAGTGGCAGCCATTGGCTCAGCATCGCACTTGCGCTTTTTGTCATCGGCCTCATCGCGCTGCCCGCTCCGGCAGCGGGGCAATCGAAGAGCCCCCGCAGTCTCGCCTACTATTCCAAAATGCTGGCGGAGATCGCATTGAGTGTGCGTGACCAGTATGTAGAGGAGATCGACGTTGATGCCCTCTTCGAAGCCGGCATCGAAGGAATGATGGAAGGGCTGGACCCGTATTCGATCGCATTGACCAGGAACAACATCAATCTGGTACAGGAAACGGCGACCGGCAAGTATGAAGGAATCGGTGTCGACATCGATGTACGGGATGGCGATGTTACGGTGATTGCCCCACTGGAAGGCTCCCCCGCAGAGAGGCTGGGACTGCGTGCCGGTGATAAGATTGTCGCGATCGATGAAGTTGCTGTTGCCGGGCTCAAACCGCATCAGATCAATCAGATGTTGCGCGGCAGCGCCGGTAGTTCAGTGAAGCTGTCGGTCATGCGGCCCGGGACAACTATACCGGTCGACTACGACCTGATGCGGGCTGTCATTGAAGTCCACCCGGTCCAATACTCGGGGATGATTGACAATGAGGTGGGCTACATCCGTCTCTCCAGTTTCACCGAACAAACCGTGTCAGAGTTCAAGAGCGCGCTGCGAAATCTGAAGACCAAGGGAGGGATGAAGTCGCTCATTATCGACTTGCGCTCGAACGGTGGCGGACTGCTTGATCAGGCGGTCGGTGTCGTGAGCCAGTTTCTGCCGAAGGAGAAGCTGGTTGTATCGACGCACGGTCGCTCGGCGAAGGTTGAGCGCCGTTATTTTACGGACGGCAGTTCCCTCTTTACTTCGGGACGAATGGTCGTATTGGTTGACAGCGGAACGGCGTCCGCCAGCGAGATCGTGGCCGGTTCATTGCAGGATTGGGACCGCGCCGTGATTATGGGCCAGGAGACCTTCGGCAAGGGTCTGGTGCAAAACGTGTTTGAGTGGCCCGATCACAATATCGCCGTCAAGATGACAACTTCGCGTTACTATATACCCTCCGGGCGATTGATTCAGAAACCATCCAAGCTACGCAAGCGCGGTGTGCGCCTGGAAGCCGCCAGCCGCGTCGTCGCCAAAGACACCAACCCTCTGCCGGAGAAGGCATACAAGACTGATGGTGGGAGAACGGTCAACGGCGGTGGTGGCATCTCGCCCGATGTCGTGCTTCATTCCGAATTCCAGAGTGAACTGGTCAACCAGTTGACCCGTGAAAATCTCTTTTTCAGATTTGCGCTGGAATTTAACGCGAAGCACAAATCGGTGACGCGCAATCTTACCGTGGGCAACGACGTGCTGAGTGACTTCAGGGAGTTCGTGCGCAGAGACGGATTCGAGTTCAAGACTCGCCTCGAAGCAGAAGTTGACCGATTGCAGCAGATCGCCGAACAACAGAGTAGCGGCAGCAGCCTCAGGGGGGAAATCGACGAATTGCGAAAATCGATCCGGCGGATGAGCAATGCGGCGTTCGACGAAGCCGGTGACGAGATCGCGCTGGAGATAAAGCGGGAAATACTGCGCAGCCAGTTTGACCAGGATGTCGTTTACGAGGAAGTTGTGCTGAAGAACGATCAGCAAATCCAGGCAGCCGTCGACTTGCTCAAGAATAAGGGGAGATACCAGGATTTGCTGAAACCATGAGTTGTGAACCGCCGAGATTCGCGCTTCAGAATGTATAAGAGCATCGCCAAATATTACGATTTACTCGGCTGGGACGAATTCCACGATATCGCCCTGAAGCGACTGAAGCCGCTGCTGACCAAGGAGAGGGTCAAGACCTACCTTGACCTGGCCTGCGGTACGGGAATGCTGGCGTGCACCGTTGCGCGTATGGGGATCGAAGTTGTCGGTCTCGATAAGTCAAAAGAGATGCTGGAGATGGCGGAGGAACGCCGAAGGCTCTACCGTCTCGACAACAAACCGACCTTCTATCACCGTGACATGAGCCGTTTCAACCTCAAACGAAAGTTTGACGCCGTCGGTTGCTTCTTTGACGCAGCCAATCATATCATTGATCCTGAGAAGTTTGCGGAATTCATACGCTGCTCGGCGCTGCATACGAAGCCCGGCGGTTTTTTCATCTTTGACGTGAACACCGTGCGTGGACTCGACAAATGGGATGCCGTACTATTCAACAACCGGGGAGAGCATTCTGTACTGATGCGTGGCAAGTATGATCGCAAGACGCGACTGGCGGAGATTTCGATCGAGGGATATGTCAACCTCGCAAACGGTACGCGAGATAGTTTTCAGGAGACTTTTTACGAACGCGCCTACCTGCACAATGATATTATGAGGTTGTTGAAGAAGAACGGTTTCAAGTGGATCACCGCCAAACCGCAGAAAAAAAGCGATTCGCTCGGAACCGCCGATCGAGTCTTTTATGTGGCTTATATGCCGCGAGAGCGAAAGTGATGAGGACACGATGAAGAGGCTTTCCGATGAAGAGCTCGCAGAGGCAAGTCGTGCTGTTCAGGCGCACTCCTATTCCCCCTACAGTCAGTTCCGCGTCGGTGCGGCGCTTGAGGGTGAGTTGGACGTCTACACCGGCACGAATGTCGAAAACCGATCTTACGGATTGACTATCTGCGCCGAGCGCTCAGCCGTCTTCGCAGCCGTCAGCCGGGGAGAGAGCAAGTTCAGCAGGCTCGCCATTGCCTCCCCTACCGCGGAATTCGTTCTCCCCTGCGGCGCGTGCCTGCAGGTACTTGCGGAGTTTTGCGACGAGCTGCCAATCGTCCTCACGAACAAGAACGGCGAACTGCGTCATTCATCCTTAGCGGAGCTCTATCCGCATCGGTTCCGCATGTAGCCCTGAGTGGCGCTGTTACGCGCCAGTCTCAGAAAGTGATTTCTTACTCCTATTCAAATCTGTAATATTCCGCTGAGGAGCTGTCCGAGATTCCCCTGCGGGATGAATACCGCCCGCAGAGCCGGCATAGTTCACGCTATTGAAAACTCTACCCGGGAGCGCATTTGCAGTACACAGAGATCAACCTCGCGAGCTACATTGATGCCGCAATCCTCAAGACCGAGACATCGGCAGCGGACGTAGTAGCCGTTTGTCGTGAAGCTATCGAACTTGGCTACAAGGCGGTCTTCGTAAATCCGGCGTTCACCGGGCTTTGTGCGGAAACACTCAAAGGCTCCGAGGTGCGTGTCGGTAGCGTGGCGGGGTTTCCGCTGGGGGCAACCACGACCGAGGTCAAATCGTTCGAGGCGCAGGAGGGCGAAAATGATGGCGCGCACGAGATCGACATGGTTGTCAATGTCGGCGCGATCAAATCGGGCAAGTGGGACCTGGTTGAAAAGGATATCTCCAAGGTCCGCGAAGCGATCTCACGCAATACTATCCTCAAGGTGATTCTCGAATGCACACTGCTTACCGATCAGGAGAAAGGCCGCGCCGCGCGTGTGTGTGCGGATTGCGGTGTGGACTTCGTCAAAACTTCAACTGGCATGTTCGGACAGGCCACCGTAGAGGATGTTGCGCTGCTCTTTGAAGCGGTCGGATCCAAGGTCGGGGTGAAGGCTTCGGGGGGAATCAGGACCTTGCAGCAGGCGCTCGCGATGATCGAAGCGGGAGCCTCGCGGATCGGAACTTCCGCAGGCAGAGCAATCATCGGTGAACTGCAGAGGCGGAAGTAAGCGGCACAGGTACGCCGGAAAGAAATGAAATCTACTTACGAACTGATAGCTCAGAAGCGTGATGGTGCGGCGCTGGAGCCGGGCGAGATTGAATGGCTGGTTGAACGCTACACCGCCGGCAAACTGGCCGACTATCAGATGTCAGCTTTCCTGATGGCAGCCTTTCTCAATGGACTCGACGCGACCGAGACTGCCGCGCTCACGGCAGCGATGCTGAAATCGGGCAAGAGCATCAAGGTTGCCGGGCTTGACCGGCCGCTGATCGATAAGCACTCAACGGGAGGAGTCGGTGATAAACTGTCACTTACCCTCTCCCCTCTCCTGGCAGGAATGGGAATCGCCGTCGGAATGTTTTCGGGCCGTGGACTTGGGCATACCGGTGGCACGCTCGACAAACTGGAATCGATCCCCGGTATGCAGGTTTTTTTCAGTGTTGCGACATTCGAACGGCTGCTGAAAAAGCATCACATGGCGATTATGGGACAGACCAGCGATATCGCCCCGGCAGACAAGAAAATCTACGCCCTGCGCGATGCCTCCGGGACGGTGGAATCGATTCCCCTGATCGTCGCGAGTATTATGTCGAAGAAACTGGCGCTCAAATCTGACGGGATTGTCTTTGATGTCAAATCAGGAAATGGGGCGTTCATGAAAGACTCCCGCAAGGCAGCCGAATTGGCTCGTGCGCTGCTGGAGGTGTCTCGGCATAACAACCTGGCGGCCAGCGCTCTACAGACGAATATGAACCAGCCGACCGGGCGGATGATCGGGAATTTCCTTGAGGTAGTTGAGAGCGTCGAAGTTCTGCAGGGAGCAGGTCCAAAAGACACGGTGGAACTGACCGTGGAGTTGTCGGCGCAGATGATGAAAATCGCAGGAATCGCGTCAAATCTGCCTGAGAATAGAAAGCGGCTGCGGCAAGAGCTCGGATCAGGCGCCGCCTACGAGCGTTTTGCGGCTTACGTGAAGTCATGCAAGGGAGAGGTAGGCGCGCTTGAGAAGCCGAAAACGCTACTCGGCAAGGCCCACAAGAGCGTTGTTGCAAGCGGTTTTAGTGGCTATATTGCAGGGTTTGAAACAGCGAGATTAGGCTACCTGGGGATCCGGCTGGGCGCGGGTCGAGAGCGGGTCGAAGAGAGAATCGATCCGGTAGCCGGGTTTGAGTTGCATGTCAAGCAAGGTGACAGAATAAGTAAAGGTGCTCCGCTGATTACGGTGTACGGGAGCAGTCGCGCCAGAGTTCGCGAGGTAAGCAGCCAGGTTGCGGGGTGCGTAGAAATTTCAGAGAGTGCGGTTAAGCCTGAGAGACTGATTTTGAAACGCTACTGAGAGAGCTTGAAGCTGAGGAGAAGATGGGCGAGAAACGGGAACAGAAACCATATATCGGGGTGCTGTTCAAGTGCTGCAAAACGTATAGCCGGATCTACCTCAATGCCCAGGGTACGGCGTTTGTCGGCTGGTGCCCGAAGTGTGCATCCCAGTTGCGAGTCAAGGTTTCACCTGACGGATCGACGGCAAGGTTTTTTGAGTCGAACTGAAGAATAGCTGGATACTGCAAAGGATACTCCGTTCGGGCCATTGCCCGGCTTAGCTTGAAAGCATGAGAAGACACAGAGCAAAGATCGTTATCGTCCCCCTAGGAGATGTTGATTTCTTTCAGATCAACAAGCTCTCCACCGCCCTATCGAGCCGATTCGGGCATAGCGTGGATATTCTGCAGGGAATCAAGCCGCCGAATGAGGCGTTTGACCTGATCAAGGGACAATACTTCTCGACGATGATCCTGCAGAAGCTCGAGCTGCTTAAGACACATGATCGCGAGCGGATTCTCGGCATTCTCGAGGACGACATCTACAACGCAAACCATCATGTGCTGGTCAGCGATTTCGATGCGCTGGGCGGCACCGGGGTCGTGTCGTTATTCCAGCTCAAGCAGCAGTTCTATGGTCTTCCCGATGACGAAAAGATGATTTATCACCGACTGGTGAAAGAGGCCACGCGGATTGTGGGAGCGCTCTTTTCGATCCCCTTCTGCCGCAATCCAAAGTGTGTGATGTACAATTCGAGTGAGATGTATGACATCGATCAGAAGTCGGAGAAATTCTGCGATATCTGCAAGCGTGTCTACATGAAGGTGCTTTAGGCTACTTCCCTGAGAGGTTTCTGACTCCGATGCTTTCCGCCGAACAGGTTCTGGAACAGCTCCGCAACGATCCGACATTCATGGAGAATGTTACCGAGTGGAATGTCGCACAACCGCGCCCTGCTGCGTTTGTAGAGTTCCCTGCCACGGTTCCGCAGGTATTGAAGCGCGCTCTGGAGAAGAAAGGGATTACGAGGCTCTATTCGCACCAGGCAGAAGTATTCGACGCTGTCACGAGCGGCAAGAATGTGACGGTGGTGACCCCGACGGCATCGGGCAAGACATTGAGCTACAACCTCCCGGTGTTGACGCGGATGATTGAAAAACCGGAGGCGCGTGCACTCTATCTCTTCCCGACCAAAGCTCTCTCACAAGACCAGATGGCTGAGTTGCAGGATGTCATCGATGTGCTGGGGCTTGACATCAACACGTACACGTTCGATGGCGACACTCCGGCGGAGATCAGGCGGAAGATTCGAAAGGCCGGACACATTGTCGTCACCAATCCTGATATGCTACACTCGGGTGTCCTCCCCCACCACACCAAATGGATCAAGCTGTTTGAGAATCTCGAATTCATCGTAATCGATGAGGTACATACCTATCGTGGCGTGTTCGGCTCGCACCTGGCGAATGTGCTGAGGCGGCTGGAGCGAATCTGCAAGTTTTATGGTTCACAGCCGCAGTTCATCTGCTGTTCGGCGACGATTCGCAATCCGCAGGAGTTGGCCGAGGGACTGACTGCCCGCCCGATGGTGCTGGTCGACAAGAATGGCGCCCCTTCAGGTGAGAAGCATTTCATCCTCTATAATCCGCCGGTGATCAATCCGCAACTCGGGATTCGCAAATCCTCGCTGCTTGAGAGCAGCCGTATCGCGCGACGTTTTCTCAAGAACAAAGTTCAAAGCATCGTCTTCGTGCCTTTCAGGATCCAGGTCGAGCTTCTGCTTACCTATCTGCGCCGCGATTGCCCTGAAACGCGGATCGAGGGCTACCGGGGCGGATACCTCCCTAACGAGCGACGCGCCATTGAAAGGGGGCTACGGGATGGAGAGATTACCGGGGTGGTCTCGACAAATGCTCTCGAGTTGGGGATTGATATCGGTGGATTGGATGTCTCGATCATCTGTGGCTATCCCGGCACCGTTGCGTCAACACGGCAACAGGCCGGACGGGCGGGCCGCAAGGGATCGGTGAGTGTCTCGATCATGGTAGCGTCGAGTTCGGCGCTGAACCAGTATGTGGTCAATCATCCCGAGTACTTCTTCGAGGCCCCGCCGGAGATGGGGATTATCGATCCGAATAACTTTGTGATCCTGACCTCGCACCTGAAATGTGGCGCCTTTGAACTCCCCTTCCACAAGGAAGAAGTAATGGGTGTCGAGACGACCGAAGAGATTCTCGACTACCTGCAATCGCGTGGGATACTCCGATTTTCACAAGAGCGCTGGCACTGGTCATCGGAGATATATCCGGCGACTGAGGTCTCGCTGCGGTCGGCATCACCCGATAATTTCGTGATCCTTAATACCAGCGATCAGCACAAGGTGATTGGCGAGGTGGACTACTTCTCTGCCCCAATGTTGCTGCATCCAGAGGCGATCTACATCCATCTCGGCAGACAGTACCAGGTAATGGAACTCGACTGGGACGGCAAGAAGGCATACGTCAAGGAAGACAAGGTTGACTACTACACCGATGCCGAGACGAAAGCTGATCTCAAAGTGATAGAGATTCTGCAGGAGGATGAGGTCCTGCATTGGGGTGAAATCTCGCTGACGAACGTGACCGTGCTGTTCAAGAAGATCAAGTTCGAGACGCATGAAAACGTCGGCTCCGGCAAGTTATCGTTGCCTGAGATCGAGATGCACACGACCTCCTTTTGGTGCGAGTTCCCGGAGGACGTCGGCGAACAACTCGGTTTTGGTCGCGCCCTGCTTGGCGCTACCCTGCGCGGGATGGCCAATGTGCTCGGGATCGTCGCCCCGCTGTGGTTGATGTGCGATCCGCGCGACATCCGTTCGATCTCACAGGTGAAGTCTGCATTTACCGAGAAACCGACGGTTTACATCTATGAGACCATTCCGGGTGGCGTCGGGTATGCGCAGAAGCTGTTTCGTACGGCGCCAGAGATATTCTCTGCCGCCATAGCGCTGATTCATGACTGTCCATGTGAAAAGGGCTGTCCTTCATGTGTCGGGCCTGTGATTGAGGTTGGAGAAGGGGCAAAGCGCAATGTTGTACGGTTGATTGAATTCGCACGACAAGGTGAGTCGTTGGGCGCGCCGGCATAGAAATCAACCGCTCCGTTCAGTTCCTTGGGAAAAGGTGGCCGCCAGAAATTCCGTGACATCATGGCATAACTTTACTATTTTTCAGAGTGCAATTTGCGGCAGTCATATCCTGCTTAGACGCGAACTAACTTAGACGCTAAACCCAAAGGGAAACTACAATGAAACTAGCTTCTTCATTCGTGGTCATGCTGCTACTGCTCATGGCTTCAACAGTAACAGGTACCGAACGATTTGAAGATAAGGGGTATCACGGGTTTGTAGTGCGGTTGGATATGGGAGTATCGTCTGTTCAGCCAAACGCTCCCTTTGGACCACTTGTCGACTCTCACAAGTGGAGATCCGGCGTTGCTCTGAATCTCGCAGTCGGACTTCGACTAGGGGGCAGAGTGTTAGTAATGTATGAGCAGCTAGACTATTTCTTTGAAATTCGGGACGATAGCTGGGTGCTAACAGGCGGCGATTTCAGCGTCGCCTACTACCTGACGAGGAACCTATACCTTCAAGCTGGGCCTAGCTATGGTAAGCTTGTTCATTACGAAGATCTCCCTGGGATATTCGATCAGTCGATATATACGGTCGGCTTAGGATTCGCCGCCACAGTCGGATGCGATTTCCCTATCTCCCAGCGCTGGTCGCTTCTTCCTTGCCTCAAGTTTGCATATCTGAACTTTGATGACTTCGAGAGCAAAATCGTGGCGTTCTCGATTGGCATTGGATTTATGCCGTAATTCTTCACTAAAGTCTTTTGCCTTGCCTCAGCTGTTGAATTGCTGAAATTTCAAGCAAAAGAAGTCGGATCATTTCGGAGGTGATATGAAATCTCTCACGCTCATCACTGCGGTCTTATTTGCCGCTGCCCTGCTGTTCCCAAGCACATCAAGCGCAGAGCTCAAACCTGACGATCACACCGGGTTCTACATTGGACTGGGAATCGGTGGCGGTTCCGCAAAGGTCAATATTGACAATTACGAAAGCGATGCTGAAAGCAGCGGAGCCGGTCAGCTTCGACTCGGCGGTGCAGTGAGCCAGACAGTTCTCCTCGGCATCGAGTCGAACGCATGGACCAAGCAATATGATGTGTTCACCGGCGACGAACTGGATGGAACAGAGACCTGGACGGTGAGTAATGTCGCCGCAACTGTGACTTTCTATCCAACCCACTATTTCTTCATCAAGGCTGGACCGGCGTTGGGGATAGTGAACTACGAGTTCAAGCCGGAGGGCTCCGGTGGCAAGTACACCAATGACGCCACTGGCGGCGGATTCATGTTTGGAGCCGGTGGTGAACTGCGCTTGACGAGACGATTCGCACTGGTGCCTTCAGCGCAATGGATGTGGCAACGAATCACTGCGGATCTCGGATTTGGCGAAGTGGATGCCGACGTGAGCTTCTTCTCATTGACGCTTGGAGTGGGCTGGTTCTGGTAGATCGCTTACAGTCGTACAATTTACGATGCGGGCGGCTCCTGGGCCGTCCGCACTTTTTTTTGCCTTAATGCACTTCCGCCTGAACATGATTGCGCCATTGCACGTTACTCAAAGAGTCGTACCGGTTCATGATCAGATAGATATTCATCGGAATAAACCAATGGAGACCAGATGCCAGGACAGTTGAAGTTATCTCATCGACTAGTTTCAGCCCTGATTTTGCTGTTGCTTCCGGCTACCAGTTACGCCGGTCTTTACCCCAATGACCACACCGGCTTGTATGTTGGCTTCGGCGTCGGATATGGCAGCGCCAGTTTTGATCTGCCAAACGACGAAATCGTATCGCGTGACTTTAATGACGAGGGGAGTATCGCCGGACATTTCTTCGTGGGCGGGGCGCTCAACCAGGTATTCCTCTTTGGCGTTGAGACAAACGGCTGGGTGAAAGAGGTTGATGGCGCTGACTGGACATTGGTAAGTGGCGCTGCGACGATGACGGTTTACCCGATCGAGTATCTCTTCCTGAGAGCCGGTCCGACGGTAGGCAACATTGAAGTTTCCGATGATTCGGTCGACTCCCCGTTCGGACCGAGTCGGTTGGTTTCGCGTTCTGACTCAGGGTATGGTTTCACCCTGGCGGCAGGCGCGGAGTTGAGGCTGAAGAAGAACTTCGCGATCGTGCCGTCTGTGCGTTATGTGTGGCTTGACATCGAGGATGTGACTGTAAATTTCGTTTCCGGTGTAGTGAGTGTCGGCTGGTTCTGGTAGGATGATCTACTGCACAACGCCGGCATAACCTGACCGGCAGCCTTACAAGACGTCTCCCCCCTATTAGCTTCACTTCAAGGTCTCTGCTCCAGGCAGAGTGCTCCATTTGCGACGCGGTCGAGCATAAGAAAAGCGCCCTGTTGCCTTCTACAGGGCGCTTTTGTCTTCACATCTGTTGTTGCGAGCTTTCAGCTCGGGTCTATCCACCGAAGTGAACAGAATTCAAACAGGTTTACTTCAGCATCAGCATCTTCTTAGTAGCCTGGAATTCTCCGGCATTAAGACGATAGAAGTAAACACCCGACGCGACGGTACGACCGGTATTGTCGGTGCCGTCCCATTCAACGGTCTGCACGCCGGCAGCCATTTCCTGGTTGACAAGGGTCTTCACCTGCTGACCAAGAACGTTGTAAATCGTGAGATTCACATTGGCGGCCTTGGGAAGCGCGAAAGAAACTTGAGTAGTCGGGTTAAACGGGTTCGGAACGTTCTGCGACAGTGCAAATTCCGTCGGAAGAGCGACACCAGGAGCTTGCGAATTCAACGCAACGTTGCCGCCTACAAACTCTGGACTGATTTCCGTCACATGCGGTACTCCATCCACATTCTGATTGTAGATGTAAGTAAGGTCATGATTCGGATTCTCGGTAGTGAAGACACTGAAGTCAACACTTTCCAGAGCGACATCATCCACAGTGAAATGCAGAACTGCTACCGTGTTTTCACCACGAGCAGCGGGTTTCAGGAATGCGCCTTCACGAGGAGCATTCAGCATAGATACCAGGCCAATCACGACGCGATTCTGGTCATTATCGATATTCGCGATCTTGACGTCGAATCCTTCGACGTTCGTGTTTTCGAAGGTAACCTTCGAAAGCGTCACACCTTCGGTGAACTCGAGCGGAATATCCATCGCAACGATGTCTTCGTCATTGACGACATTGAGTGCGATAGTGAATTCCGATTGAGAGCTGAACTGAGCCTCACCGATTCTGAAGATGTCACGATTGCCTAGATCCGTGGCAACTACTGCCGGTACTGCCAGCAGCAAAAGAACGAGGGTTAGAGCGATTGAACGCTTCATCCAGAAATCACCCCCTCACAGGGCTTAGGGTTTTGGGTTGACTTAGACATAAGTCAATCTCCAAGAAACATAATACGGTTTTTTCTATATGCGTGAACTATTGTGCTTGATGCTTTCGCACCAGGAAGGTCCTTGCGTGTTTCTGCCGCCAGGATTGCGGTCTCGGGTTGGAGAGCCACCCGCAAAGTCTCGTTAACTACTATAAACTACTCAGCACCTCCAAGTTTGTCAACAACATTTCTCCTGGTGTTATTCCAGTATTCCTTAAGTAAAAGCTTTTCAATCAACCCATGCCGAGTGCCATTTTTGCATCGTCCGACATCTTGTCCGGCGTCCAGAGCGGGTCCCAGACAATGTTTACGACTGCCTCCTCGACGCCATCGGTGGCCAGCAACCTGGTGCGAATATCTTCCTGAATAACATTTGCCATTCCACAGCCGGGTGCCGTCAGGGTGAAATCAACCTCCACCTTGCCGCCATCGATGCGCACGTCATAAACCAATCCTAAGTCGACGATATTGACCGGAATCTCCGGATCGTAGCACTCGCGCAAGGTTTCGTAAACTTTCTCTTCAGTAAGCAATCGATTCCTCCATATGGCTGAACTCCGCACTCAATTGGTCGGATAGGTCTGTTCGCAGTATCGTCTTAGAACAACAGCCGCCAATTGGACGATGTTCCCACCCATATGAATTTGATTTGCTGTAATCCTTCATGAGATTTTGTTGTGCCTTCGCAGTTTTTACAAACCGTGACTCGGCGAAGTTTCAGGATTAGAAAAAAAGATCAAAAAAAGCTCCTCAGTACCTGATCACCAGTGAGGCGAGATATCTCTCTGCCAGCGCCCTGTCTTCACCGCGCATGTCGAATCTTGGAAGCGTGAACAGCTCCCCCGCTCTACCGGGGCGGCAAAAAGCGAAGTTTGTCGTCAGTCCAAGTCTGTAACCCGCCTCTTGAGCCAGTTTCGTAACTCGACCATCGAAATGCCCTCCCGGATAACAAATGGCGCTGACACGTTTGTTCAGCCTTTGTTCGATCATCGCCTTGCTATCCACCAGCTCCGCAAGTGCCTGCGATTGCTCCACCCGGGTGAGTTTTGGGTGATTGACGGTGTGCGACTCCACCGAAACACCTGCCTTTTCAATTTCCGCCAGTTGCTCCCAGCTCATGCACTCAATCCCCAGAGTGTAGTCGGCTCCGACGAACTCCGCGAGCAGGTCCGCAGCGTGATTGGCTTCCGCTTCACCGACCTTGTCCAGATGCCAGATTGTCCGCTGGCAGGCGAGGCTCCGACC
>JBECKX010000097.1:0-21926 GCA_040235515.1 Candidatus Zixiibacteriota bacterium | reverse complement strand
CGCCATGACAGTGTAACCGAAGTGGGCGCCGAAAGCAATCATTATGAAGTAGATGCCGACGCGGGCACTGAAGCCAAGCAGCCCCTTATGCTCTTTCGAGAAATAGAAATAGATCAACGTGGTTAAGACGCCGAAGAGGATCACGAGATTCAACAGCAGCGGTCCGAAGGAGACTCCCAGATCGACGAACGTCGAGCGCATCTGCGGCAGCACCATGCCGTGCAGACGCGACATGATCTCGATACCGGCGGTGTTCCCCATCACGAATGCCAGCGGGTAGCGGGAAATCCAGGAAACTTTGGGGAAGAAGCGTGCGAACATCAGCACACCCATCAGTCCGGCAAACAACAGGAAGGCTACCTTCATGATGTGGTAACCCGTATCGGGTCCCGGGGCAGCCGCCTGCGCCCAGTGTTCGCCGATCGGTTCCACGAGCTGCGCCAGGATTACCGAGTGGTAGATCAAGCCAATATAGTAGCCCGCCGATAGCCCGGCGAAGATATGCTCCGCCAGTCGATAGAAAGGATTGTCCTTATAGAGAAATGAAAAGAGGCAGAGGGTGAAAAATCCTGCTACCCAGGTCCCGATGATAGTCCAATCAAACATCGATCCGCTGTCTCCTGCCTGAAGTGAAAAGAGCGATGTTTCCGACTATGACGAAAGCTATGATCAGCAGGTGTACGAGCGACTGGGAGTTCATCCCCAGAATCGCCTTGTCCGGCTTGCCGACGAGCAACTCGTACTCTGCGGCGCCTTTCATGCCGCCCAGCAATCCAGCCATTTGTCCTGACTGCACGAAACTATAGAATTTCGGAGCCATGACCGCGGTAGTTCCCGCCCCGATCGGCTTACCATATTGAGCATTGACGATCGAAACCCAGTAATCGAGAATCGCGTTGTCCGCCACGACAAAAATGTAGTCGATGTCGGCGTAGTTCTTCACCTTCTGCATCAACGGGAGCTGATCCAGCGGCGTGCCATGCTGATCGGTGGGATAGATGTTTTCGATCGCGATCCCCATACCTTTGAGGACGGCGGTGTAGTTCGCTTTGTAGCCGAGATTGACATAGTCGGTGCCATAGCTCTTCCCGTACATCTCCGCCATTTCGGCCATCACGTTCTGGGCGATCGTCGGACCGCCGAGCGGGATGGTCGTCATCGTGACGATCTTCATGTTCTTGCGGAAGAGGTGATGCAGGGCGGCGACGGAGATCGGCTGACTCTCGGCAACGGTGGAAGCATAGTAGTCAAAGGTCAGCAGTACGACCGAGCTATCGGGGAGCGCCTCCACGGAATTGTAGAGGGCGCGGGCTTCCGGGGTGATACCGATCGGAAGCTTTAGCGGAACGAAGAGCGGGATGATCACCATGATACCGACTGCGAGATAGACCCAGCGGCGATCGAGCGTTCCCAGTTTCTCCCAGATATTCACGATCTAGTTTCTCCCCATATATGTGCGTTCGATACCGAGGATGACGCGCAGCGCCGTAGCTGCTGCACCAAGTGCCCCGCCGATGATAATACCGCGCTGGACGGCGACATTGACGCCTCCCATCACGTAGGTGTTGATCAGGTCCGGCAGGTCGGGGCTGATCGCCGCAAAAACCGACTCACCCATCGGAATGCGCCAGAGCATCACAATAACCGCGGTCAGCAGGAGCAGGGTCGCCTCGGTCGTTCTGGCGCGGAAGGCCCTGTAGGCTGCCGAGGCAATGTAGAAGGCCAGCATCGCAAACATGGTTGACTGCATCTGGGCATTGGGATAGGTGAAGAGCCAATCATAGATCGATCCGTTATCGCGGCCGAAGAGTGGTGACCAACTCACCGGGATAACAGCGGGAATCGCGGTGATGAAGAGTGCGAAGAGAAGCGCAGCTTTATTGAACCACCCGCTTTCGAGTCGCTTCACCGAGCGCCAGTTGACGCGCACGATGGAGACTACTCCGAGAAGCAGAGTGAAGCCTGCGATGATTGTCGCCCACTGGAGCATCTCCCCTTCGATATCACCGAATTTCTCAGGATTAAGGAAGAACGCCAGAATCATGGCGAGACCGGAGAGAAAAGCAATAATGACAGGTACGGCGGTTTTCATCAGGCGAATTTTGCTCTAGCGAATCTCGAAGAGGTTTGATATCCAGTTGCCGGCACTACCGTTGGAAGTTACCAGAATAGCGCCGAGTACGATTGCGATGACTATGAGCACCTTGATCAGGTCCTGCCCTTTCAACCCGCCGAGCATGATCGGCTCGTGCGAAAGATAGGCTGAGGCAGCGAATAATTCCTCCCCCATCAGCGTATAGTCGCACGCCGCTATGAAGAAGGGTAGCTGTTCCGGTTGAGCGGTACCGGCGATCTGAATCGAGCCGGCGGCGTTACCGGTTTCTGCCAGCAGGAGTGATTCGGCGAAGAACGCACCCATGTAGATGTTGGCTGCCGGACGTTCGCGCATCATGTAGCCGTTGACGGTGGCTGTAAATGCGAACTGCTCGCCCGCGACATAGCGCACCATATCCTGATTGTGCGATTCCAGTTTCCCTTCGACGGAGTAGGACTGCTGTACCACTTCCGATGCCGCGGCCAGCACCATCGGGTAACGCACCGGCACGTAAAGGGGGGATTCATAGCGAGCGGTGATTCTTGCAACCCGTCCCAGAATCGAAAGGCCCGCGAGTGTATCGATCCGGTCGATCTCATCGATGCCGGGAATGAACAGGACCGGGCGTCCCATCTCCGTGGCGCGGCCGACTGCCTCCTCAACAGCTTCGAGGCCGGCGATCTTGCGGACGAAGAGCTTGTCTCCTTTGCGGGCACGACGTGTGTAGTAGACGATTGCCGCAGAAAACAACAACAGGATCACCAGTGCATTGGTGCGCTTGGTCAGAAACCAACCGGTGTCGGCGGCGTCGGGCGAGGTCTGCGCGAAGGCGTCGACGGACAGGACGGCTACCACCAGTATCAGGACGAGTATGGGCACTACCGCTGCAGCGGCACGTCGAATCACTTCATTTTCTCCAATGAGGATCTTAGTCGGTTGATAACTTCTACGGGCGACGGATCGGTTTCGTTCAGCAATGCCAGATAATAACTGGTAAAATCCCCGAATTGGACAAGTGAGAATATCTCAGCGAGGCGATTTGGGCCCTCGGCGCGGATCGTTGTTGCCGGCACTCCGCGTTCGCTGAGAATCTCATTGATGATCTTGAATCTGTTGGTTACCCCGACAGAATCAGCCGGACCGGCAAGAAACACGACGTGCAACTTCTTCAGCAACTCTTCGGGATATTCATAGCCGACAATCTCGTTATGGTTGAACTCCGGACAGATATTGGCGAAGGCGAGGTGCTTGGCGTTCTCGCAGATTTGACCCTTGAAGCGGACTGCGATCGTATCGTAGCAGTCGGCACCGGCATAGATGATGGCGATCTTCTCTTTCAACTTTTCCGCCAACTCTCTGGCAGCATTGTCTGAGTCGTTTTCGATCACGAGCTTCGGTGAGCGCTCCTGCAGAAAGTGAGTCGCTTGATCGACGATCTGCGCCTGGTCGGCACACAACTCCAGCTTCGCCATCAGGTTGAGCAGCGGGCCGAATGAGTAACCGAGCGCGGCGCGCGGCTGCAGGCCGGCAGGGAGGATTACGTGAGGCAAACCGCCGGATCTGGCAAGTTCACCCAGTTTGCCGCCGGTGCTGGCGACGAAAATCTTTGCGTTGCGTGCCTTTGCTTCAGCGAATGCGGAGAGAGTCTCTTCGGTGTTGCCCGAATATGATGATGCGATTACCAGCGTGTTCTCCGACACGAACTTCGGCAAGCCATAGTTGCGGTTGATGATAATCGGGATCGACACCTCATCTGCGAGATAGGAGCGCAGGATATCGCCGCCGATCGCCGACCCCCCCATTCCGAGCACCACGATGCTGTCGAAACGAGAACGCTTCAATTGTGACAGATCGCCGCTGACAGCTAAATCGAAGCCATCGCGAAACTGCTTCGGGAAATTGACGATTTTACCATACATATCATCGGGATCGATTCGTTTCATAGCTGCAACAGTGATCGGCATTTAACCCTCCAGGTACTTCTCGCCCACGTTCCTGGTAAACCAATCGAGCAGAAGTGCTTCGATTTTTTCGGCGGTAGCCAACTCTGAGACGCGCGCGGTTAGCTCCTCGCAGGCAGAGATGTCGAGTCTGTTGATGATCTTGATCAGACTGGGTACCCGCGGCGGGGTCACCGAAAAACTGCGCAGCCCCATGCCGAGCAGCAATGGCACCGAGAGCGATTTGCCGGCCATCTCGCCACAGAGCGACACGGGTGTACCGGTTTTGATGCCTGCCTTGATGGTCATGTCGACCAAACGCAATACGCCGGGATGATACTCGCGATAGAGTTTGGCGACTTTCTTGTTGCCGCGATCGACGGCTAGGGCGTACTGGATCAGGTCGTTGGTGCCAACCGAGAAGAAGTCGGCGTGCCGAGCCAGCGACTCAGCCATGATCGCAGTCGCCGGTACTTCCACCATAATTCCGACCTCGATATCAGGATCGTACTTGATTTTCTCCGCCTTCAATTCACGCTTGACGGAATTGATGATCCGTCTTGCCTTAGCGAGTTCTGACGGCGAAGAGACCATCGGCAGCATGATACGAATATTGCGAAATTCACTGGCTCGCAGCAGTGCCTTGATCTGTGTGCGGAAGACCCGGGGCAAATCGAGGTGGAATCTGATTCCGCGCCAACCCATTGCGGGGTTATCCTCATCGATCTGGTGATACTCACCGGTAGTCTTGTCGGAGCCGAGATCGAACGTGCGCATCGTGACCGGATTCGGGAAGAAGGTGCGTGCGATCTCCGAATAAATCCTGGTCTGATCCGCTTCACTCGGAAATTTCATGCTGGCCAGGTAGAAGAACTCGGTGCGATACAGGCCGACACCGATATTTCCCGAAGCGAGTGATTGATCGACGTCTGTCGGGATCTCCAGATTGGCGAGTATCTCGACTTCGGTACCATCTTTCGTCGTGTGCTCGAGTTTACCAAGCCCCTGCAATTCTTTCGAGAGATATGAACGGCGCTTGCGCCTCTCCGCTTTGTACTCAGAGAGGGTCTCCTCGCTTGGATGGACGATCACTTCACCGCGATTGCCGTCAACGATCACGGTCGCGCCATCGGGGCACCGTTCCAGCAATCCAGAAACGCCGACAACGGCGGGAATCGACAATGATTTGGCGATGAGGGCCATGTGGGATGTTGATCCCCCCACCTGCGTGGCATAGCCGGGAATCCCATACTTGTTGATCAACACGATCTCGCCGGGGGAGAACTCCTCCGCCAGGGCGATCTTGTTCTTGTTATTGACCAGTTTGTTGCTGTGTCGTCCTACCAGAAAGCCGAAGACTTTTGCTGCGGTGGCGTTGATATCGTTCGCCATCTCTTTGAGATACGAGTCGTTCGATTTTCGCAGCGACTTGAGGTTTCGCTGGATCTGACGTTGATAGACGAATTCGGCGTTGAGCTTCTGCCTGGCAATTTCAACGGCGACGGAGTTGATGAAGGTCTCATCGTCGAGGATCATCAATTGCGCTTCGAAAATCTTCGCCATCGCGTCTCCCACAACGCGATCCGCTTCAAACTGAATCTGCCGGATTTCCTCTCGGGCGCTCAACATCGCGTCACGCAGCCGCTGAATTTCTCCCTCGACAGCATCTGCACTGATTTTCCGTTTTTCCACAATGCGGATTCCGACGTCGTGTTTGAAGCACCTGGCTATGGCTATTCCGGGAGAGGCTATCGCACCGCGGAGTCGGATTTCGCGCGGATGGGAAGATTTTGTCCTGGCAGCTGCTGAAGTCATACTGGTCTTACAATTCTTACAATCCAGTTACGGAAAAAAATCATTCTGAGTGAGGCGACTGGTCTTGGCAGGAACGGAATCTGACGACTATTTGGGTGCACACCTGTGGCGCGGTATAGATAGAGATATTTGTCATCAGTCAAATTTCGAACTGAGTAGCTTTGCGAGGGCGTCTGCTGCCTCCTCCTCATCACTTCCGGTCGCCTTTACGGTTACTTCCGAGCCCGCTTCGGCAGCGAGCATCATGACCCCCATGATCGATTTGCCATTCACCTCCAGGCCTTCCTTTTCCAGCATAATATCTGACTGGAATTGGCTGGCAGTCTGGACCACCTTGGCGGAGGGTCGAGCGTGCAGCCCCAATTTATTCGTAATTTTAACCGTTTTGGTGACCAAACTCAAATCCTTATTAAATTGCCCGGCAAAAAAGTTTGCCCGGCAGTTGTTTAACAAGACCAGACATCTCCAGGTTAAACAGCAGCGTCAGGACTTCTCCGACAGGTCGTTTCAAGGCAATCGCCAGAGCATCCACCAACTGCGGTTGATCATTCAGGACTTCGAACAATCCTCGTTCTGCTTCCGGCAACTGTGCAGACAGTTTGGCGATATCGCGACGAGGCTTGCCCGGTTCGTGTCCCAACGCAAGCAACACATCGGACGCCGCAGTTACGAGGGCCGCGCCTTGCTTCAGCAGATCGTTCGTACCCGCCGAACTGGCAGAGGTGATGTTTCCCGGCACCGCGAAGACTTCGCGATTTTGCTCCAGCGCATGATGTGCCGTCGAGAGCGCACCGGATGACCTGCGCGCCTCAATGACCACAGTTCCGCGTGAGAGTCCGGAGATGATCCGGTTTCGAGTCGGAAAGTTATATTTATCGGGCTTAAGTCCAAAGAAAAACTCGGTCAGAACTGCTCCAGATTCAGAGATTTCTTGATACAGCTTCTTATGCTCAGGCGGGTAGATGATGTCCAGGCCACAGCCGAGCACTCCAATGGTCCTACCACCGGCTTTCAGGGCGGATCGATGTGCAACAGCATCGATCCCGCGTGCAATACCTGAAACGATCGTAAACCCGGCTTTGACTAGATCAAAGGTGAGAGCTTCGGTAACCTGCTTACCATATTCGGTGCATACGCGGCTGCCAACCACAGCCACAGCCTCGCGGTCGATTGGTGCCAGTGTCCCCTTGCAGATCAAAAATGGCGGCGGATCATAGATCTGCAACAGTAGTTCCGGGTACTCCGCTGAGTCAAACGTGATAAGTTCGGCCTCAATTTTCTCAAGCTGTTTCAACTGGTTCTCGGCGAAGGCGTGGTCCGGACCACGGCGGATTGCTTCGATCAGACCGGCGCCGATGTCGGGTATGCGCTTCAATTCGGCATTGGTTGCCTCAAGCACCGCCTGCGGTGAGCCGAACTTCCGAACCAGTGCGGTGTAGCGGAGATTTCCAATGCCAGATATCGTCTTTAGCGCGAACCACCAGTAACGTGGATCGTGTGGTATTGAGTTGTCCGGTGTTTGTTTACTCTTGCGCGGCATCACTATCCCCCACGTTATCCTCTTTTTCGGTCAATTCAGGTTTAAGCTTTTCCCACAGGTTGTCAACGACTTCGGCAAGATGGAACTTCTCGCGCGCGGAGATTGCCATGACGCCGGGAGGCAGAGCTTTGAGCAACTCGGCACGCTCATGCTCCTGCAGCAAATCGATTTTGTTAAAGAGCACTAATTCCGAGCGCGCCAGCAGCGAAGGGTCGTAGTTTCCGAGTTCTTCCTTGAGCTTGGCGAGGTGGTCCTGGTAGTCAGGTTCGGAAACATCAAGCACATAGCAGAGCACGCGCACACGCTGGATATGCCTTAGAAACTGAATCCCCAGCCCTTTGCCCTCACTGGCGCCCTCGATGATCCCCGGAATATCTGCAATCGTGAATGTCCTGTAGTTTGGTGCATTGACCACGCCGAGATTGGGCGAGAGGGTCGTGAAGGGATAGGCGGCGATCTTTGGTCTGGCATCTGAGAGCGCAGCGAGCAGAGTGGATTTGCCGGCATTCGGATACCCGACGAGTCCGACATCCGCCACGAGCTTTGACTCGAGCAGGAGATGTTTCTCTTCACCCGGCATTCCGGTGTCGGCGCGGCGCGGGGCTTGATTTGTAGCGGTTTTGAACCGAGTATTGCCCCGCCCCCCTTTACCGCCATGACAGACCACGAATTCTTCGCCATCGGACGAGAGATCAGCGAGGATATCCTCTACACCAATCTCGCGCACGACTGTGCCGGGCGGGACCTTGATGCGCAAATCGGCTCCCGACGCGCCGGTTTTCTTTCCCCCCTGTCCCGGTCTGCCGTTACCGGCATTGAAGTGCTTCCGATTCGTAAAATCACGGAGCGTATTGAGGTTGCTGTCCACGACAAGCACAACATCCCCCCCTCTTCCGCCATCACCGCCATCGGGACCGCCGAGCGGGACATACTTCTCAGTGCGGAAGCTCACACAGCCGGCGCCGCCATTTCCGGCGCGGACATAGATCTCGCATAAATCAACAAATCTCAGCATATTGGGGCGTACAGTATAGCTGCAATCGGTACGGTTATCAATCATTTTCGGCAGGCGGAAATCGGTGTGCCGGAACCTGCAGGCGCCTGCGATGGTTGACAATATGCAGGCATATTGTACATTACCTGAGAATCACTCGCGATTTTTCCGCCAGCCTCACTCCTGGCACGCGTGTCTCATGGACAAAAAGCAAGCTTACGCGAGTTCTACTTTCGACCGATGCTACAACAATAAGGTCAGCGATCACTCCAGCTCCCGGGACCGGCGCCAGTCGGCGCGAGGAGGATCCGGCCACACTACGATTGGATACCGAGCAAATGAGCAAGACAACGATCTCGATTCTGATACTGATTCCAGCGGTGTTTCTCCTCTTTCCAACGCTTCTGTTAGCGCAGTACACGCAGGAGTTCGCCCCTTTCCCGGTGATCGTGGATGGCGACACTTTGGCGATTCCATTTCTGGGCGGCCTCAACAGCCCAAAGCCTTCGTTGCATGATTTTGATGGTGACGGGCTGGTCGATCTGTTCATCGGCGAGGACACCGGGAAGCTCAACTATCTGCGAAACACAGGTACGGCGATGGTTCCTGACTGGCAGGTTATGACCGACAGGTTTGCCGGGCTGAACATCGGCAAATGGCATCTACTGGCAGATATTGACGGCGACGGCGACCTTGATCTGTTCTGCGACAATCTCAGTAACGGCGTGATCTACTATCGCAATGAATCGGTAGGGCCAACGATTACCTTCGTGGAGATCGATACTGCGTATGCCGGCTTTGCTACCGGTGTCAATAATACTCCTGCGTTCGCAGATATCGATGGCGACGCCGATCTTGATTTCTTCATCGGTGACACCAACGGCCGACTGGTCTTCTATCGCAATGACGGTGATTCTGTGAATGCCAGCTTCAGCCTGATCTCGTCAGCCTATGACAGCATACTCGCGTTTCCGGGAGGTG
Organism: Candidatus Zixiibacteriota bacterium; assembly: GCA_040235515.1. Classification (GTDB taxonomy): domain Bacteria; phylum Zixibacteria; class MSB-5A5; order CAIYYT01; family CAIYYT01; genus JBECKX01. The sequence continues at coordinate 12,561 of JBECKX010000097.1, read as the reverse complement.
GCAGCGGGCTCGGCAAGCCCGCAGAACCACATCATGGTTTCAGCGCGATCTACTTCAGTGATATCGACAATGATAACGACCTCGACCTATTCTGGGGCGATCTCTTCAATACCAATCTCTACTACTTTCAGAATGATGGTAGTGCGGCGACGTCAGACCTGGGCTATGTGTCTGAGACATATCTGCCCATCGAGACATTCGGCCACAATCATGTGCCGATGGCGGACATTGATGCTGATGGCGACTTCGATATGATCCTTGGCGCGGCGAACGGGCAAAACATCAACAACCTGCGGCTTCTGAGGAATACGGGAAACGCAACCGCCGCGACATTCGTTGAGGAAACCCAGAACCTGATCGATCAGCTTGATTTCGGGCGCAGCACATTTCCTGCCGTGGCTGACATGGACGGAGACTCCGACTACGACTTGCTGGTTGGCGCCGGGGATGGGACAATCAAGTATTTCGAGAATATCGGCACACGAACCGACCCGGTGTTCGAGCTGGTGTCTGATATGTTCGGCGGGATCGATGTCGGCCTGACGGCGATTCCGGCGGTGGTGGATTGGGATTCCGATGGCGATCCGGATCTTTTGATCGGCACCGAGCTGGGTAGAATCGAGTATTGGCGCAATGATGGCGATGCGTGCGCATTTGTAGGGATCCAGGAAACCAACCAGCTGGCAGGGATAAAGACCGATCAGCTCGCGGTGCCGGCACCGGTCGACTTGAATGGTGATGGGCTACTTGACCTGGTAGTTGGCGAGTGGGATTTTAACAGCAAAGCAAACATACTTCTCTACGAGAATACCGGGAGTGCCGGTTCGCCCACACTTACTCTGGTTACCAACAAGCTGATCAAGATCGAACAACGTGACTTCACGATTCCAACGGCGATTGACTGGGATAATGATGGTGACTACGATTTGCTGGTCGGTAAACGTGATGTTTCTGCGACCTGGTTCAGAAACGATGCCGGTGCGTCGAGTTTCCCTGATTCCACCACGCTGCTCGAACAGCCCGATATCATCCCGGGTGGTGATGTTGGCGCGCGACCTGCGCTCAGCTTTGCCGACATCGATTCAGACGGTGATCTCGATATATTCGCGGGTGAGGAGTATGGTGGGGTGAATTTCCTGCGCCATGATGGCGGTACCCCGTACGTTGCTGGGGATTCCGATGGTAGTTCGGCGATCAGTATCGGCGATGCTGTTTTCCTGATCAACTACATCTTTGGGGGAGGTCCGGCGCCAAGTCCGCTGCTGAGCGGGGATGCCGATTGCAGCGGCTCGATCTCGATCGGCGACGCTGTGTTTCTGATTAACTACATTTTCGGAGGCGGACCGCCGCCTTGTGGTAGTTGTCAGTAGTGATGGATTAACTGCCTAGTTCTTAAAAGCCGCCTGAGTGGAATCGATCTTCGCACGCATCACATCCACGCTGGGAAAGTCAGGATTGATGATCAGGACGGTATCGAGATAAGCGTGCGCACGGTTGAATTGGCCCATTTGATAACTCAGGGTCGCCAGGTTGAAATACGCCGCAGGATTCCACGGTTGCGCATCGCGCGCAGCCGTGAATTGTTTAAGTGCCAGATCATAGCGCTGCTGCCGGGCATAGACCTGACCAAGATTCGCGTGGGCTTCAATCGAGTTCGGCATGAACTCCAGAAAACGATTCAATTCCTTCTCAGCTTCCACACGCATATCGGCCTGAATGTAGACGTTTGCCTTCAACAGGATCGCGTCAAAGTAGGTTGAATCCGCCTGGTAGGCCCGCTCCAGAATATCGGCAGCCTGCATATATTCACCGATCCGCGCATGCATATCTGCATAGAACTGCTGCGCCCAGTTTTCTTTCGGGTTTTCGCGGATGATCCCTACAATGTAGTGGTTCAGCTCTTCGAGCTTGTTCATTTGCTGCAGCAGGTTCGCGATCGCCTGCTTGGGGAGCTGACTTTCGGGAGAGAGGTGGCTTGCCCGCCGGTAACTCTTCATCGCTTCCTCGATCTGTCCCCGCCGGGAATAGATCGTTGCCAGCGCCATGTTAGCGGATGCCGAGCGCGAATCGTACCGGAGCGCCCGCTGCAAGCGCTGTTCAGCTTCCGGGTATTGCTCCAATGAGATCAGGGCGTTGGCGATGTACACCTCCCCGACTGCTTCATCGATCACACGCGGTGAGAGTCCGGGAATTGCCGTGAGACCGTTGCTGACTCCAAGAGCCACCACGAACACAACTGCCAACTTATAGAATCGCTTGAATTGTTTCTCCCGGTAGCTGTCGATCAAGGTCCAGAGGCCGGCAGCGGCCCAGATAATCACCGGGGGGATGAAGATCAATCGTTGCCCTTCTACGACATAGGAAGCCAGCAGCACGATTACACCTACGGCGGCATAGCCAAGCAGGAGCCCCTGCCCCGGTTTCTCGGAGCGCGGAGCAAACAGGAGAATCAGGGCCAGCGGGAGGATGACCCCGAACGGAAACGAGATCAGGTTGTCCCAGAGGAGGAAGCCAAGAAGATCCGAATGAGATGAGAAGTAGTAAAGCGGCTTGTGGCGCCAATTCTCATAGCCCATAAAGATGTAGCCAAGCTTGCGCAATTCGAGTAGAAGCCATTTGCCGGGGGTGTGAAGCGCGAAGCCGATGGCCTGTCCGGTCCAGAGGCTACCGAGCTGGTCAAGCGGCCGTTCTCCCAGGTTTGCTCGCTGCGCCAATTCAACCATTTCATCATAGTCGAATCCGGTTGGTGCAATTGTTCGCGGCAGATTGATGGTGTTGCCTCTGGCATCGATGTTGTTCCCCGCCGCCAGGGTCAGCCCGATGTGGGTAGCGTAGGGAACCTCCTCTCCACCATTGGTGAGGGCTCGCAACCAGAAGGGTGTGAAAACCAGCATCACCCCAACCAGGACGATCGCAGCCTCTTTGCCGCGCGGGAGTTTTCTCTTTGAGCGTCGACGGAAGATCCAGACCAAAATAGCCGCCAGTAGCAGCAGCGATGATGGCCCTGCAGCCACGGCAAAACCGAGGCTCAGTCCGGCAAAGAAAGCGTACCAGAGATTGCGGGTGTCATTGTACCGAAGCAGAAGATAGATTACCGACAGATTGAGGAAAATCAGCAGCGTCACCGGCAACAACTCTCCGGAATAGTATATCAGAGTCCCATAGAGCGCGGTGATGATGCCTGCTGTAGCAGAAATCTTAAGGGAATAGAAGCGGAGCGCGATCAGGAAAACCAGTGCGCAGGAGAAGGCGCCGAGGAACCCCTGTATCAGCAGCGGGAGGAAAAGGTCCCGACCGAGCAACTGAAGCACAACTCCGACATAGAGCGGATAAAGCTGTGGCTTAAACAGGATTTCCGGTCCGAATGGCTGTCCTGCGAGGAATTGCTGGGCGATCTGTTCGTAGTAGAGACGGTCGTAGCTGAGAAATCCGAACACGGTGCTTTCGCTGGTGTTGAACAGGAACACCAGACGGACCGCCAGAGCCAGCACGATGATGATACCGGACCAGATCAGCCGTTTGTCCAGGGGGACTTCCGTGGAGTTTGCCTTCTTCGCCATAAGAATCTGAACTTATCTAAATCGATATCTCAATTCAAGGGGTTTGGGACCGGTCTGACCGGTTCATTCATTCCCCACGAGTAGTTTCTACACAAATCTGTTGTAATAGACTCGTTGCGTGTGCTATTTTTTGGATAGTATGGCCCTATCCTGCTACATTCATGTCCCGTTCTGCCGCAAGTTGTGCAGCTACTGCGATTTTTATAAGATCCTGCACGACCCGGAATGGGAGAAACGTTATATCGCAGCTATTTGTAAAGAAGTCGAGCTGCGAATGCAGGCGGGGGAGCATCCTCGCCTCGATTCACTCTATGTCGGTGGTGGGACGCCGACGGTATTGTCGGAGGAATCATGGCGGCAGTTGATGAGTACGCTGAGGAGCTATTTTGAGCTGCCATCCGACGCAGAAAAAACTGTCGAGGCGAATCCGGAGTCGGCAACGCCGTGGAAACTCGAACTGCTTCGGGCGCTCGGCTTCAATCGCATCTCAATCGGAGCACAGTCATTTCAGGAAGCCAACCTGGCGCGGCTGAAGCGTGTCCATCAGGCAGCACAGATTGGTGGCGCGGTGCGGGAGGCACGCCACGCGGGTTTTGCGAATCTGTCGCTTGACCTGATGTATGGCTTACCGGATGAGTCAGAGGAATCGCAGCAGGATGATCTCCGGCGCGCGATTGAACTGAAGCCGGATCATATTTCGTTCTACTCTCTGATGCTCGAGGGCGGAGTGCCGCTTCAGCGGGATGTCGAACGCAGGAAGGTAGCGTTGCCGGAAGATGATGCCGTCGCTGATCGCTATGTTCGGGCAATTGACACGCTCGCAGAGGCCGGGTACAGGCATTACGAGATCTCCAATTTTGCCAAACCGGGACGGGAGTGCCGGCACAATCTGAGTTACTGGACCAGCGACGACTACTATGCATTCGGTCCGGCTGCAGTCGGGACAATAGATAACACTCGTTATCGCAACGACCCTGATTTGAAGAAGTATGTTGAGAAGCTTGAGAAAGGGAATCTGCCGCCGCAGGATGTTGAGCAGTTGAATGATGGCAAGCGACTGATCGAGACAATCATGCTGCGGTTGCGGATGAAAGAGGGATTAGATTTTGAGGTTCTGAAGAATCGTTACGATTTTGATATTCTAGAGGTCCGCAACGAATTGCTCGATGCCCTTACCGCCGATGGTGACATTGAGATCACCGATTCACGCATCCGCCTCACCCCGCAGGGGATGTTCCGCTCCGATTTGATTACGACGGCGCTGCTGCCGGATTGGGTGTAGGGGGGAAGTTCATTAGCCACTTCACGGTGTGAAGAAAATTGATTCAAACTCCCTAGTCAGATTCATTCCCTCGGCGGTCTTTGCATCGGTAGTCAGCCCGATTCGATAAATCGAATTTGATATCAGTGGTTCGTCAAAGTAGTAAAGGTAACCTCTGTTCGAATTCACCCAGCGTGGCCATCCGGGAAGGACTTCGCCATCCACGTCCGTAATCGAAAATGAGGCCTCAACCGAGGCGGTATCCATCACTGCATTGAATTCAACATGGGCATAACGGGGCCCGCGAATCGTCCCGCGATCTGACGGATATATTTCAATAATCCCGTAGGATTCAGTCGTAATATGAAACACCGAGTCTCCGCCTACCGGGGAACCGGCGACTAAGCCAATCGATTTAGAAACCGACAGTGTGTAGTCTTTCTCTGCCGGGAGTGTGGATTCGAACATGAAGTACTTGAACGAATATGAAGGATCAGGCAGATCAAAAAGATCCTCACCGCAACCTGTAGCTACCCAGAGTCCAGGTATCGGCGGATCGAATGTGACAGCCTCCCTCACCGCAGCTTCCGAAACGCAGGTCGTGAAGTAGATCCGCAGATCAGGCTCCAGAATTCCAACATTGCCTCTGTTAGTCAAATCCCCGGAAAGATGAAGCTCCAGGTCCTCGGTTGAAAATGTCAAAGCTCCATCACTGTCAAGTGTCTTTCCATCAACGGTCCTGACACTCTTGTCAATGTGAAGTGTGTATGTCGTTGTTGGCGGTAGGGTGAATATCTGGCTTCCGTCCAGTGTAGATAGATATTGATAGACGAAATTCGATGATCCACCCGATTCTATCCATTCCCCTGCGATCTCTGGTTCGAAATAGCTCAAGGACTTCAAATCGTCGAGGTTTAGTTGCTCGGAACTGACGATCTCTATCTCGGTTTGGAAGTCAGAAATTGTCGAGTTTCCAGATGGTGTTTCATAAAAGAAGGGCCACGGGAGGACAGATACAATGATATAGCCTTGAATGAAGGGCCGTTCCGAGCTAATGTACACGTCCCTGTATATCCTCCGACCATGATTTGCCGGGACAACAAAAATGTCGTAAGTGCCCTCCGGAATTCCTGCTGCCTGAAAGACACCAATCCAGTTGATGTTGACTTCGATAGTAGTATCACCCTCCAAGACTACTAATCCACTGTCAGCTGGATAAAGCTGTCCTGATATCCTCGCGGTGGCAGCGCTTGCAGGTGGATAGTAATTGTTGATCACATCATCACTGCATGAGAGCAACAGCAGGAATGCAGAGATAGTGACTGAACACCCTAATGGAATGAGGATACGGCGCGGCACGCTACCTCCTATCAGTTTGAGTCCTGTCATACTCCTAGCGAACTCTGAAGTACGATTCGATGTCATCCTCAATCGCCGCGCCCTCTAATGAGAGAGCTGCTGTTGACACGCGGAAGACATACACTACTCCGAACTGAAATGGAATATCCGGTGCAAACTGAAGGGTTGTGTAGTCGCTGTACCAGCGGTAGGAGCCAGGGACTGGATCACCATCAAGGACTTCAAGCGCAAACGCCTCGGCAACAGATGTGGAGTCCATCGAGGTATTGAAGTCAATGTTAACATAGCTCAAGTACTGGACGACCGAACCGGAGGTCGGGCTGTATGAAATTATCTGAGGGGATTCAGTAACGAAGGTGAATGTAGTGTCCCGCGGTAGTGACACATTCTCTAAGAGATCTACACCTCCGGAAACGGTCAGTATATACTCGGTGCTTGGAGGCAGGCTATTGACGAACGGGAACAAGCGAAACTCAGTGTAACCATCCTCAATCTCGTAGGGGTTGTCCTGACAGGCTCTGTCTCCTATCCATAAGCCACCGATTGGCGGCTCAATTCTCACGGCCTCGTTTACCGCGTTCTCCGACACGCAGGTGTTGAAGCCCAAGTCGAAGTGGAAGCTCCTTAGGCTGACCGGCGTTCCCGGTACCGGCGTTGTGTAGAGAGTCACAAGGAGCGGCTCCGCCGTGAAAGACTGACTGTAATCGTCAGTCGCAGAACCACCGACAACGTTAGTTATGGATTTGTCGATGCTGACTGTGTAGCTGGTTCCGGGTAGCAAGCGAATCCGCGTCTGGCTTGAAGTTCCGTACGGAAGACCAAAGTAGTAGTTGTAGCCGTTGCTAAGGAGAACTTCACGCCAGGCACCATCGAGTGGAGGATCAAAGGTCACTCCCGTTGTAAGACTCGCCAGGTTCAGGCTCTCATAGCTTTGAATCGCGAATGTGGTTGCTAGTTCGACATCTGTCGCACCTTCCGAAGGAGTAATATTCAGGATCGGCCAAGGTAGTTTGTTTACCGCGATTGTGCCAAAGTCCAGTCCCGAGCCTGCCACTATAATTCGATCCTCGAACACTCGTTTCGAGTAGTTGGCCGGATAGACAGTTACATCATAGTTACCCGGCTGAATCCCGTTCATGAAGAAATTTCCGCTTGAATCGATACTCACCATAACGTCAGTTGTACCGGTCAGAACGACTGCTCCTGAGTCGGCGGGCGCAATTCGACCACGCAAGAAGCCATCTTCCGCCAGATAATAGTTGTTGATCGTATTGTCCTCGCATGAGAGGATCGCAAGCGCCACCGCCACACAGCACATGAGAATGGTTTGGCCTATCCGAGTCATCTGATTCCTTCCTTTTTTGATTGAAGAAGGCCGCTTCTTGAGTCTGAGAAGTGTTACATGACAGTATACACCGAAGCTCAGGAGGTAAAAGTGCTTTTTTTGTCGAGTTTCTTTGCCGCGTACCCTTCCTCGTCAAAAAACGGTTGCCTTTGTCTCGATTTTTCGATTATTTGTGAAAAGATTCACAGACGCCCAGTGCGTTCAGGGTGCAGCGGGCGACAAGACATGGATTCCCGCCTGCGCGGAAATGACGCCGGAGCGCTTACTGACATCGAAAGCCTCCTGTGGGTATCGCATGCCGGAGTGAAGCTGTTCGCCCGCCAAGGCGGGCGATGTCAGGCAGGTATCTCTGACCTCCTGCGGTCTCCAGCTTGAAGGATGGACACATCGGGAGAGCGTAGGGGCACGCTGTGTGAGTCCTTGAATGAGTACCGCGGAGCACGAGGACGTACTCCGCGCACGGACCGGGGATCGTTCCCGCCGCAGGCGGTGGGGCACCCGGATGGTTGGACCTCAGACAGGAATGTCTGACCTCCCTGAATTCCCCTCTCGAGAGGGGTGGATCCCGAACTTGACGTGCAGCGGCAAGCTCGGGGGACGGGGTGTGTATCCTCCGGGCCAGACACGGTTGCCCGGGCTCAGCATGCTGAGCCCCTACGGATGATTGCCACCCGCGTAGGGGTGTAACAACCGGGACGAACTGGAAATGACAATGCTGTATCTTATTATTCGTAATGTTGATATTTCAATCCAAATATGAGAGCTGATAACTATGGCTAAAGAACTCTTATCAGGCAATGAAGCCGTTGCGCGCGGGGCGGAGGAAGCCGGTGTCAGGCTGGCGGTGGGTTATCCCGGTACGCCATCGACCGAGATCCTCGAAACGCTGGCGCGGAAACATCGCTCCATCTACTCGCAATGGTCACCCAACGAGAAAGTGGCGTTCGAGGTCGGAATCGGCGCCTCGATCGGCGGTGCGCGTGCGCTGGTGACGATGAAGCATGTCGGCCTCAATGTCGCCGCCGATCCGCTGATGACATTCGCCTATACCGGTGTCAATGGCGGTTTCGTGTTTGTTTCCGCTGATGATCCGGAGATGCACTCCTCGCAGAATGAACAGGATAACCGCATCTTCGCCAAATTCGCACAGGTCCCCTTCTTTGAGCCCTCCGATTCGCAGGAGGCCAAAGATATGCTGATCGCGGCCTACGAGCTATCGGAGCAGTATGACACTCCGGTAATGCTGCGCATGACGACCCGTATCTCCCACACGATGGGAGTCGTCGAATTGGGTGAGCCGGTCAAGCTGCAGGAGCGGAAGTTTGTCAAGGACCCGGAAAAGTATGTGATGATTCCCTCCAACGCGCGTGTTCGTCACGTTGTTCTGGCGCAGCGGCTGCGGGAACTTCACAAATTCAGCGAGGAAACCGAGTGGAATCGGATTGAAAGCAATGGCTCGAAGGTCGGTATCATCACCGGTGGCGTGGCTTATGAGTATGCCAAAGAGGTCGCACCGCAGTTTGACTACTTCAAGATTGGCATGGGTTTCCCGCTGCCGCTGGAAAAACTGCGCCGCTTCGTGCTCGAGCATGAGGTCGCCATCGTAGTCGAAGAGCTCGAGCCGTACTATGAGGACCAGCTCAAGGCTGCCGGAATGATGGTTGAGGGTAAGAAGTACTTCGGAAATCTCGGTGAGTTGTCGCCGTCGCGGGTCGCGCAGGGATTGAAGGATGCCGGCGTGATCGGTGAGGTCCATGCACCTGAGATCGATGCCGAAGAACTCTTTCCGCGCCCGCCGGTGCTTTGCCCCGGTTGCCCGCATCGCGGTGCGTTCATGGCGCTCCGCAAACTTGGTGTGGCGGTAACGGGTGATATCGGCTGCTATACGCTTGGCGTACTGAAACCGCTTAATGCGCTCGATACCTGTATCTGCATGGGTGCGTCGATCGGTAACGCGATCGGAATGGAAAAGGTACAGGGTTCAGATAAAGGTACCGTTGCCGTTATCGGCGACTCCACCTTCTTCCATTCAGGGATTACAGGTCTGCTCGATGCCGTTTACAACCAGAGCAACGTGACGGTGATCATCCTCGACAACCGCGCCACTGCAATGACGGGCGGGCAGGAGCACCCCGGCACGGGTCATACCCTGATGGGCGATCCGGCGGTCGAAACCGATATCGAGACACTGGTCAAAGCGCTCGGTGTGAAAAACTTCGTCAGAATGGACACCTACGAGTATGACGGCGCGCTTGATGTTATCAAGCAGCAGATGGAGACGCCGGGACCCTCGGTGATCCTCACGACCAGGCCGTGTGTGCTGATGCCGAAGCGAATTATGGAGGAACCGTACGTTGTCGATTTACAGCTCTGCAATGCGTGTGGAGCCTGTTTCCGGGTATCATGCCCTGCGATTATGGCCTCGGAAGAAACGGAGCGTGGACGACACAAGGCGGTGATTGATCAGAGCCAGTGTACCGGATGCACGATCTGTTCGCAGGTCTGTCCCGAGGAGGCGATTGTTCTGAAGAGCCAGTTCAAGGGTACGCCGGAGGAGGTGGGATCATGAGTGCCGAGATGAGCAAGCATAAGTTCAACATCCTGATCGTCGGTGTCGGTGGCCAGGGAGTGCTGCTGGCATCCGAGATCATCTCCGAGGTGGCGATGCAGGCGGGCCTCGATGTCAAGAAAGCTGAGATCCATGGCATGTCGCAGCGCGGTGGAGTTGTTACCTCCCATGTACGGATCGCCGATCGCGTCTACTCCCCCACGATCGCGCTCGGCACAGTCGATGTGTTGATGGCATTCGAGAAAGCCGAGGGTCTGCGTGCGATCAACTGGATGAAGAAGGAGGGGGTGGCGATTGTCTCCCATTCCACGCTCGTGCCCGCGATTGTGACGTCATCCAAACAGTATGAGTATCCGTATGATGCGGTTGATCAGATGAAGGCCAAGACTTCGCGTGTAATCGATGTGGCCGCCGACAAGATCGCCGGTGAATTGGGGAACCCAAGATTGGTGAACACGATCCTGTTGGGTGTGCTTTCGAACTATCTCCCCTTCCCGGAGGATCTGTGGCTGGAAGTGATCAGGAAGCAGGTAAAAGAACGCTTCGTCGAGATAAATCTGAAGGCTTTTGCGCGGGGGCGTGAAATCAAGTTGGACGCAGTGACTGCGTAACTGCAAGCCAGTTGATCACTGCGATTGCTTTAGAGGATGGGCGCTCGGCTTGGGTTCGTTGGGTTGAGCGCCTTTCTCATTCAGATCAGGAAATGATGATGGCTCTGATTCTAAGCAAGGATAAGGGAAATGGCTGATTACCTGATAATCATTAACCCCGGTTCTACCTCCACCAAGATGGCGCTGTTTGATGGGGATAAGCTGATCGCAGCGGAGACGATCGCGCATGAACGCAGCGAACTCGAGAAGTATGACAATGTTGCGGATCAGTTCGAGTTCCGCATGGGTCAGATCGATGCCTGGCTGAATCAGGTCGGCGCTGCAGGCAAGGAGATCAAGGCTGTGATAGGACGGGGAGCGCCGTTAAAACCGCTGGAGGGTGGTGCGTATGGCATCAATTCTGCCATGCTTGAGGCGGTCCGTACGATGAAGTACTCCAATCATGCATCCAACCTCGGCGCAATCATCGCGCACCATCTGGGTGAGCGGTATGGAGTGCCCTGCCTGATTTCTGATCCGATTACGGTGGACAACTTCACCGACATCGCGCGCGTGAGCGGCATCCCCGACTTTGAGCGCAAGTGCCGAGTGCATGCGCTCAATATCAAAGAAGTTTGCCGTCGTGAGGCAGCCAAGCTGGGGAAAAAGTTGGAAGAAGTCAACTTCGTCTGCGCGCACATGGGAGGCGGAGTGTCTGTGGCGGCGCTGCAAGGTGGGTTGGTGGTCGATGTGAATGATGCCCTGCTGGGGATGGGACCATTTTCGGTGGATCGCGCTGGTGCGCTGCCGATTGGGCCGTTGGTGAAGCTTTGCTACTCCGGGAAGTACGAAGAGAAGGAGTTGCTCGATAAACTCTCGAAGAAATCGGGATTGGTGGCCTACATCGGAGCCGCCGACTTGCGGGATGCTGAGAAGATGATCAATGGCGGTGATGAGAAGGCGCTGATGTACTTCAATGCGATGGCGTATCAGATCGCCAAAGAGATCGGGCAGGCCGCGGTGGCGCTGGAGGGCAAGTTTGAGGCGGTTGTATTGACCGGCGGAATGGCAAATTCAAAGCGGCTTGTCGCAGAGATTGAGAAGTATGCAGGTTTTCTGGGCCGGTTCGCGGTCGTGCCCGGCGAGTTTGAGATGGAGGCATTGGCGGCAGCGGGGATGCGGTATTTGAAGGGGGAAGAGGAGTTGAAGGAGTACTAGGGCTGCACGTCGGGTTCGCTTGGAACCCTACTAAGAAATTGCAGACAGAGTTGCGAATTCCAAACGGGAGCCGCCAGAATCGAGAACCCACCCGTTGGGTGGGGTACCGTGGACGTGCATGATGTACGTCGGCGTAGGGGCGAGTGGCACTCGCCCAGGTGAATCAGTTAAGAGAACAATCAAGGGCGAATGCCATTCGCCCCTACGAGAGCATCACCAACCAATCAAGGTCAACGCAGCCCGACCCCTCTTGAGAGGGGTCGTCCCAAACATGGCGCGAAGCGGCAGGTTTGGGGCGGGGGTGTGTAATCACAAGCCATTATGCTGTTTCCCCCCTCACCCCTAACCCCTCTCCCACAAGTGGGAGAGGGGAACCGGAGCGGCTATCTATACTTCAGCAGTTCGTAGGTCGGGTTCGCCTGGAACCCGACGAGAAGGATGCAGTCAAGTTCCGAGGGTACTTGAGCTACGTGGCTCGCCCAGGTGATTCACGTAAGAGATCGAGAAGGGCGAATGCCATTCGCCCCTACGAGAGCATCACCAACCAATCAGGGTCAACGCAGCCCGACCCCTCTTGAGAGGGGTCGTCCCAAACATGGCGCGAAGCGGCAGGTTTGGGGCGGGGGTGTGTAATCACAAGCCATTATGCTGTTTCCCCC
>JBECKX010000149.1:0-27639 GCA_040235515.1 Candidatus Zixiibacteriota bacterium | reverse complement strand
TGCCACGATCGAGCATGCCGCTGTCGACGAGGTATTTCGCGCCCATCAGCACTTCCGCGTGACGGCCATTGCTGTAGAGGTATTCGGCATACTTGGGGAGGAAGGCAACGGCGGTGGCGAGGTAGATCTCGCGGTTGTAGTTGCGTGCGTAGAAGCCCTGCGCGTTGACCGATTCCGCCTTGTAAAGATCGAGGCACTTCTTGAAGTAATCCCATGCCATGTCGTTGTCGTGACCGGCGTAGGTCTCGGCCAGCAGGAAGAAGGCGATGGTCTTGCCGTAGCCTGATTTCAGAGTATCCGCGGCGATCGCTGCGTAATAGTTCACGAGTTGACGCAGGGAGTCCTTTTCGGCGCTTTCGTTCTGGATGCCGATGAATTTGTCATTGAGCCAGACAGACTTCACCAGGTTGGCGACTCCGAAGAGATTCGGGTATTCCATTCCAAGCATATCGTTGACGCTGGCGACGTAGCTGTTGTCGCGATCATAGAGCCCTTCACGATTGGCGCGACGCAGCACGTTGTTCACCAACGGCGACCAGGAGTTGGCGTTGGGAATGAAGGTCGCGGCCATCATGATATCCTTGAAGAGGAAGGCGGTGTTGCCCGGAACGTTGGAACTTTGCAGCTGCGACTGGTCGACCTTGTAGTAGGCGTCGAGGTAGCGGCTGTAGAGCTGCAGCAGCAAAGCGCGCAGCTTATCCTGCAGTTCAACGTTCTTTGGATCGCGCTTCAATTCCTCCAGGGCCAGGAGGTACTGGATCTCCGCGTTGTAGTAGTAGCCCTGGAAACGCAGAGCGGCTGACTGGTCCAGCTCTGTCTTTATGGAAGCTCGTGCCAGTGAAAGGTCGTTGGGATCGCCGGTCTGGTAGTAGGAGTCGAGATAGTCAAGGTAACCCTTGGCTGACGACTGCCCGAACACCGATCCGGTCAGCAGGAGCATAGTCGCCAGCAGGAAAAGCGCTGCGACGGCGTACCCGCTCCGGGAGAATAAACAGCTAAACATGTTACACACCTCGTATAGAGAAACTTAGAGTATTTTCTTAGAGTGTCTTCTTAGAGTATCTTTTCAGTATCCATCGATTTGCGGTGCAACTGACCCAGTAGTGCAGCGTGCACCGACGATTAGTTATCCTCTTGTGCTTCCTTACAGCCTCTGAACACAATCATCGTACCCCAGCAGGGTGCAGAGTTTGCGGGTGACTTCCTTAAGGAACTGGTCCGCTTTCCCGCTACCGGACAGGTCTGATGGGATGCTGATGAAATTCAGGTTTGAGATATCTGTCAACGAATTGACGTTGACGGTAACGTTGACCCAGCGCTCGTTGAAGCGATAGGAGAATGAGTTTCCACCTGATCCGCGCGAGACCTTGAGCCAGCGAGATGAGCCTTCCTGCGCTTCCCCGCTCATACCGGTATGGGTAAACATCGACTGGGCGCAGAGCCGCAGGCAGACGTTCACCATCTGGTAGGTGTAGGGATCGAGCTTGATGCGCGAGAGGCCTTCCTCGGGTAGACCGCCGCGATTCACCTGCGGGGCGATTTCATCGACGAAGTCTCCGGTGGTTTTGGCCAGACCGGAAACGGTTGACTGGCGGATGCTCTCGTGACTCACGTCGCGGTCCGCGACGGTTTCCTGCGCCACGATTTTCGGAGTTCGCACTGCGGGCAGCGAGCGCTCGCTGGTAGACTCAGTCTTGACATCGCGCTCGTTGTCGCGCACTTCGTTGCGTTCGCGAATTTTATCATTCACGCGGTTCTTGACGACTTCAGTTTCGACGTCGCGATCGGTTTCGCGGACTTCCCGACGTTCATCCAGTTTTTCGTTCTGCCGGATTTTCTGGATTTTCTGATCGGGCACGCTGCGCAACCGCTCCACTTTTTCCGGTTCCGGTTTAGGCGGTTCAACCTTGGGTTTCGGTTTTGGCTTGGGTTGTTCCACCTCTGGTTCCGGAATCTCGATTTCGAACCGGACTTCCGGCTTTTCGAACTTCGGTTCCTGATAGCTGAGAGCCGGTTCGATCGATCCGAGATGTACAGCGAGAAACACGGCGATCAATCCCAGCGCGACGGTAAAGCCGAGCAGGTTCAGGTAGCGGCGTCTGCCGAAATCGGCCACCTCATCACCGGCATCGCGATCCGAGGTTGACTGCGTCAGTAACGCTTCGGCTTCCAGATTAGCATCGTCACGATCAAAGTATGCCTGCATTGCTGCCTCGATCAGGGTTTCCGAGCGGCGTTAGCCGGCCTCGGTGCGATATACCAGGTTGCACGGATACTGGAGCTGATTGCATGCCGCCACGGCGAGTGCGATCAGGCCGTAGTACGAATAGGCTGAGCTGAAGACATCCACCCGCACGGAGTCGGTTTCGACCGGCCGGGAAGCGATGAAATCAGAAACGTTGTCGAAGACCGCGGAGTAAGCTCCGGCTTCCGCGAGGTCGCGGTTATCGACCGACACGAACAGGGTCTCGTTGGGCTCTGCGCGTGTGAAGATCACCGCCATCCGACTTGAGTCGGAGGTTGCGCTCTGGTCGTAGACTTCAATCCTGAACGGCGCCTGGGTTTCGGGCCTGGCGGTCGTTGCTTCTTTATGCGGCATCTCAATGTTTTCGAGTTTCTGCGAGCCCTGCCCTACCACGATGAAGAAGAAGAGCAGGATGAACGCCAGATCGGAGGCGCCGATGATGTATGGCGTCATGCTGTTTTTTCTGCTACGCGTTGACACGGAGACGCTCCTCCTCGCTCGGCGTCAGTTCGGTATCACCTGAGCGACGGTTGTGCAGGATCTTCAGAGACTCCACGACTTCACACACTGCCACGGCGCGCACGACCATCTGGTGATGGATTTGATCGACGATGCGGCGGGTGAAGTATGAGGAGAGAATGGCCAGACCCATGTTGAAGAGGCCCCAGAGACTGGTAATGATAGCGACCTTCATACCGATCGCGAATTGCGGTGTGGATGAGAGGCCAGCCATCGAGCCCTGCGCCTGACTGAAGATGAAGAGCAATCCGACCAGGGTTCCGAAGAATCCCGCTGCCGGGGATGCTGTAGCGATTGAATCGTATAGCGTCATCTCGTTGAGGTACTCGGTGATGCGATCGATTCGGTTGCGAAAATGCAGATACATGTGGTCGTAACGGCCGGATGCATTCGAAACCATCGCGGAGTCGCGCAGGATGCGCCAGAACTTTGATTTGCTGTGTTCCTGCGCGAGGGCGAGTTGATAGAACTCATCCCACGAGTGAACATCATGACTAACGAAGTAGTCGATCGCCTGATTATCGGGATAGTATTGTTCACGCTTGCTGGTCGTGACCAGGAACATGATGAAGCGTGCGACGGCGGCCAACGCGAGCGCGGCGAGCACGAAGTAGATCACGATCACGATCTTGTCGTAGTTGGCCTGCATGTAGTTGGCGAGGTCGAATCCGACCGGGTCGGTTTTGGAGACTTCGGCCAACGCCTGCTGCTTTGCCTGCTCGATGGTCTGACCCTGAGCGGCGTCCTGCTGGAGCATTCGGTCGATCTTGTTGGTGGCATTCGAATGCATCTGCCAGATTACGAAAGCCGAAATTACAAGGACTACCGCCGTAGCCATTACAGAGACCAGCTTGCTGCCTCTCTTGTAAACCGGTACGGAATGAGCCTGGTTCTTCTGCGATTCAGTCATGATATCCTCCGGTCATGAAACCGTTCCATATTGGCCGGTCTCATACGCGACCTTCCGCCGAACTGAGTTGGTGGATGCAAAGTTGGACCGGAAAGATTTCCGGCTCGATGCTCCAGTTAATCGGCTGTTAAGTTTAGATTTATCTTTCTCAAAAAATCCGTGGCGGAAACTCGGGGGAATGCAAAGAAGCAGATTTCCCCACTCGCTTTCACGCCAGCACACTCTCTTCATGTTATCGCCTTGAAACGTTTGAATCTTTAGAGCCCGGGGAGGTTTTCGCGTGAAAAGAGCGGGTTGCGTTGCAGCGGTTTAAGTTAGCGGTATGGGGAGAATCCTATAGTGAGACCTGTTCAAACCGGAATGCGGCGGGGAAAACTGACCGCGCCTTGTACGAGGTGTAGCTTTAAGAAACAGCTTGCAACTCCGGGCAGGCGGCGCTGGAGTGGTCGGCTGAAGTGATCGGCTGAAGTCATCGGCTGAGCGACCGGCGGCGGGTGTCGGTGGGCGGGCGGAGCGGTCAAAAAAGAATAGTGCCGTCGGCTGACGGCACTATTCTTCGGGTGTGATTTTCTCTAAAGAATCGGTCTAACGTTCACGCATAAGCGCTTAACGGTTATTTAATTACGGCGCGCAGTTTAGATGGGAACTTGCCCATCTCGTTAAGTTTGAACGCCCAGGTTGCTTTGTTGCCGTCTACCGTAGTGGCATTCGATTCGATCACTTCACCCGGAAATTCAACGGTGAGCTTGATGCCATACTTACCCATTGCAGCGGTCATCTGGTCGACTGCCTGGGTCATTTCGTCGGCGCCATCGCCCCCCTCCGCTTCTTCGTCAGCCGCTTGGGCTGGCTCGTTGTCCTCTGACTCGGCGGCTTCGGCATCATCCTCCCATGATTCCTCGTCACCCATTCCCATACCGGGCATTTGTCCATCGGTTTCCATGCCGCGCTCGAAGAGCCAGGTGCCATCCTCCTGCTGAGTGAAGCTCAGCTCCGGCTGCATGTCGGCATCTTCTTCCTCCGGCTCACCGTTGCCGGCCATATCCTCCATCGCATCAAAGTCGTCGTTGAGCGATTCGGTGATATGGTGAATGCTGCTCAGGTCATTGAAAGAGTATTTGATCTTCCAGACATGCAGTTCACCTTCGTCAGCTTCTTCGTAGCTCAGCATCTTGACACCGGCATCGTTCTCAGCGAGGTATTTTTCGATACCTGCTTTCGAGATGAAGGCTTCGTCTTCTTCGGCGGGTTCATCCTGATTGCCGAATGCCTGCGCCATTCCGAGCAGGCCATCGAGCATAGCCGATTGCATTCCGATGCGCATATCAAGAGTGCCGGAGCCATCTTTCTTGAGGACTACATACTCCTGATAGTCGAAGCAGCCGGCTGCGAGGAGTGCGGCCGCCAAAACCAGAGCGACCAAGAGTTTTCTTACCATAAATCCCTCTCCTGTGATTATGAACCAGACTGAGAGTCTGACCCTGTTCCACTGAATTCCTGAGATAAAGTTGCGAAAGTTACCGGGATACCGCAATTGCGATTTTCCAAAATCTGAGCCAACGCTACTGTGCCTGACTGGTCTAGCTCTTCAACAATGTTTCATCGCCGGGGTCGATCGGGAGGCGGATGGTGAAGGTGGCGCCCTTGCCGGGCTCGCTCTTCACCCAGATATTGCCCTCATGTTTTCGGACGATGTTGTAGGAGATCGAGAGCCCCAGCCCGGTGCCAACACCGACCCCCTTGGTGGTGAAGCCGGGATCGAAGATGCGCGGGAGATTTTCGGGCGGGATTCCTTTGCCTGAGTCAGAGATGGCAATCTCAACATCCTCTCCAACGGTGCGGGTGGAGATGGTGATCGTCCCTTCGCCGTGGATTGCCTGAGCGGCATTGATCAGGAGGTTCATAAACACCTGGTTGATTTGATTGGGATAACAATTCACCAGGGGCAGCTGGCCAAATTCTTTGACGATGGTGATGCGATTTTTCAATTCATGATGAAGTAATGTGAGCGTGCTCTCGAGTCCGAGGTGGAGGTCGGCTTTTTGATATTCTGCTTCATCTAATCGTGCGAAGTTCTTGAGGCTCTTTACGATCTGAGCGATGCGCTGACCCGCCATTGAGATGACTTCGATGCTGTCTCCCAGAACCCCCATGACATTGGAAACACGGGAATTGACCGAGCAGCCATCGGCAGCGCATTGTTGCAATTGCCGATCCAGTTTCTCCATTGCGCGGCGGGCGTTGTCAGAGGAGCTGTTGACGGCACCGACCGGGTTATTGATTTCATGCGCGACACCGGCCACGAGATTGCCGAGCGACGCCATCTTCTCTTTCATGACGAGCTGCTGCTGGGCTTCCTGGAGCTGTCTTAGGGTAGCTTCCAATTCAGCGTTCTGTTTGCGCAGGGCTGCTTCCTGTGCTTCCGTCTTGGCGCGGGCCTCCCGTAGCGAGTGGGTCATCTGATTGAAGGAGTCGGCGAGGGTCCCGACTTCATCCCTGCTACGCGCTTCGATCTGCACATCAAGGTCACCGCCGGCGACACGGCAAGCGGCGTCGGCGAGGCGTTTGACCGGAAATGTGACGAGCCTGATCAGGCCAATGATGAACAGCACCGATACGCCGATAGCGATGATCATCAGTATACGGGTCAATCCATGCGTGCGCGAGTAGGCCCTGTCGGCCTCCATCGCCGCCTTTTGTGATTCGACCGAGCTGATACTGACCAGTTCGGAGAGATTTTGTCTGAAGTCCTGGGAGCGCCTGCGGGCATCCTCGGTCAGGATTTGCGATGCCGCCTGCTGACCTTCGTCGCGCAGCAGGACGATCCAGTCGAGGGTGAGATCCTGATAGCCCTCCCACTGGCGATCGAAGTTATCGTAGAGGGCACGTTCCTGGTCTGAGTAGAGTCCTTCGGCGACAGCCAGTTCGCGGAGTTCTTCGTAGCGGTCGCGGGCGGCGTTGATCTTATCGAGGGTGGCGACAATCTGGCGCTTCAGCTCCTCCTGCATATCGGCGCTCTCGGTGACGGTCAACTGAATCTGCTGACGGCGCAGATCGGTGGTAAAGAGGCTTAACTCGGAAATCGTGATTGCGCGTGGGAGCCAGAGCTGGGAGGTGTGTTCGATGTTGACCTTGATTGACTGCATCGATACCATCGTGACGATGCCGGCTGCGCCCATGAGAAAGAGGACGAGCCCGAAGGCAACGGCCTGTTTGGTACCGAGTTTTAGATCACGAATACTCATTGCGGAGTCAGTTCAGTCGGACGCCACCAGCCTGGGTCATGCTGACTGCGGAGGACTGCCGGGGAGACGGCAGACATTTCGCGTCAGTCGCCATCATCGACAATTTCAGCGATCACCCGAACACTGTCTAACGGCGTTCCTTTCGTAACAAAGCCGATTGCACCGGGAGTGGAGGCGACTTTATGAACGGCATCGGTGTCAGACTCGACGACTTCGGGCGGGTTTCCCTCACCGGAGAGAAGTTTCTTGATCCAGATTGACTTCATGCGGGAGGGGCTTTTTCCAATATAAGAATAGAAGCACTCTTTGGTTTTGTTGCGCGGCTTGGTATCGACGACGACGATTTCGGTACCGTCCTTCCACTGGCGGATATCCCCGAGATAGATATCGCGCAGGTCGACTTTGGTAATAGTATCCACAGGGACTTTGCTGTGGGCGATGACCAGCACGGTAGTCGCGGAGAAGAGCCCGCTACTCGTCAGGAGAAGCAGGATCAAAGCGTAGGATATGAGGGTTGCGAGCTTTGACATTATCTCTTCCTACAAGAACGCCGAGAAGCCAAGGGCGATGTAATTGAATTCGTCATCGAGCTTCAGGGTACCGCTGTCGGTGACCAACTCGACTTTTTCTCTGACGCGGGCGTATTGAGCTTTGAGGGTCACCTTATCACGGATCGAGTAAGCCAGCCCTGCTGTCGGGATCCGCAGTTCGAGCGCGAAGTCACCGAGAATCGGCGTGGCAAACTGGGCATCGGGGCCGGCAATATCAATCGCCTTCTCTTTGCTGTACCAATAACCATTGTAGAGTTTCAGGCCGTAGGTCGGTTCGATGAAGAGTGTGTAGTAATAGAACTGCAGGTCGAAGTCGAATTCGAGGTTTTCGTAGTCGTAGTCTTCATCGTAATTGACGTCGATCCACTCAGATTCGAGCGCGAAGGGGCCTGCCTGGACGCGCAGATCCGCCCCCAGTCGCATCCGGGGGATTTCGCGTAACGGTTGCGGTTTGATGTCGAACACCTGGACCGCCTCTGCCACCCTGTTGGTACGGTCATAGGTGGTGGAGAAGCCGCCGGAAATCAACTCGAAGTCGAATCCGAGTCTGCCGCCAATCAGGAAGGTGTCGGTCGTATCGATGCCGGTCTGTCCGTAGAAGGGGTCAGCATTGATATTCGGGCTGTTGCCGACGTAGGCGCTGTAGTTCACCGTTCCGCTGCCGACGCGTTGATTCCCGTAGAGTTCGATGTAGGCGCGTTGCGGCACGTACTCTTCCAGTCGAATGATTTCATTGAAGGATGACTCGTACGCGATGGGACGAATCATGTATGGGAGCAGCGCGGTCTTGTTCTTGATGTCGTTCATGAAATTGAAGCGCGGCAGCAGCAGCCCCGCCTTGAGGTTGATGGCGCGACTGTAGCGATAGCTCAGCCATGCCTCGGAGACTTCAAACCCACCCCAGTGGTGGCTCGACGAGTAGTTGTTGATGAACTCCAGGTTGACAAATGCCCTGAGGTTAGGGTCGAGGTCACGTTGCAGGCAGATATCGAGTTGCTGGAGTGCGAAGGAGTTCGAGTTCGAGAAGAACTGGGAGCTGTCGTACTGCTGGAAGCTCACCTGAAAGTAGCCAAAGACTTTCACGGGTTTCTCATCGAACTGAGCGCTTGCCAGTCCGGGAAGAAGGATGGTCAAGATCAGTGCTATTGAAAATGCGCGAAACATCGTCGGGGTGTCTCTCTCCACAGGTTGATTCCGGACAAGATCGAATCGGGAACGGGCAACAACCGAGCCGTTGCGACGCCCGACCGGTTTGTCGTTAGCTTAGCAATTGCAGGACAAGATAGCAACAAATATCGATTTGGTAGAGATAGATTGCAAAAGATGGCTTTACAGAGATGTAACAATATTACTTCTTTTGCAGTACAATCTCTGTGAGCAGGCAGGAGTGGTATGATCTGTGCTAATTGTGGCGAGTCGATGCTCGCGCTTGAATTGGAAGAACTTGAGATAGACTACTGCGACAACTGTGGCGGGATCTGGCTTGATTCCGGCGAATTGGAACTTGCGCTGGGCGAAGACCGGTTTCGCGAGGACCAGTTGATACCGGTGGCGGGTGAGGCCGGCACGGCGCAGGGGACGCGCAAGTGCCCCATCTGTTCCCGGCGGATGCAGATAGTGAAGTTGCCGGAGGGTGCGATCGAGCTGGACCGCTGTGAGCGCGGTCATGGCCTCTGGTTCGACAAGGGGGAACTGCTTCAGGTTGCCAGGTCGATTTCGATCGAGGGAGCGGAGAAGGTAACAACACTGCTCACGGGGATGTTCGAGCAGGAGAGATAGATTCAGGGTGCATGGCCAAAACAGATTCCAAACATATAGTTGTGCTGAAAGGCAGGTAAGATGATAGGTACAATTGTTCTGCTGGTTATACTTTTTATCGTGATCGTGTGGCTGGTGGGTCTCTACAACGGCCTCGTGCGGTTGCGCAACCAGGTACGCAATGCCTGGTCGCAGATTGATGTTCAACTCAAACGGCGACACGACCTGATCCCCAACCTGGTGGAGACGGCGAAAGGCTACATGAAGCATGAGCGCGAGACGCTGGAGAACATTACGCAGGCGCGCAGCAAGGCGATCGGAGCCGACTCGATGGCGGAACGTTCGAAGGCGGAGGGCGAACTGAGTGGTGCGCTGAACAAGTTCCTGCTGGTGGTCGAGAACTACCCCGATCTGAAGGCGAACCAGAATTTCCTGTCGTTGCAGGAGGAGTTGACCTCGACCGAGAACAAGATCGCTTTCAGCCGCCAGGCCTACAATGACCAGGTGCTGGGCTATAACACGAAGGTCGAGAGCTTTCCCGCAGTAATGGTCGCCAACATGTTCGGTTTCCAGAAGAGTGAATTCTTCGAGATCGAGGATGAAGGTGAACGTGAAGCTCCCAAGGTGGATTTCTCGTAGGTTGTTCGAGCCACGCTCGTACCTACCCTGCAGCACCGAACCATGTGGGAACTGATCCAATCGAACAAACGAAAATCGGTCATCCTGTTCGTCAGTATGGGCATCGTCCTGCTGGCGCTGGGTTACATCGTGGGTGCGGCGTATGCCGGCCCTGAGGGTGGCGGCGCTGTCGGTGTCGGGCTGGCGCTGATTCTGTGGATAATCCTGGCGGCGGTGGCATACTTCTCGGGCGACAGCGTGATGCTCAAGATCACGGGCGCACGGGAGGTCAGCCCTGATATCCACCCGCAATTGTACAATGTTGTTGAAGAGATGAAGATTGCGGCCTCCCTGCCGAAGATGCCGAAGGTCTACATCATCGAGACCGACGCGATGAACGCTTTCGCCACGGGTCGTTCCCCGGAAACGGCGGCGGTTGCGGTGACCGCGGGATTGTTGGCCAAGCTGAACCGTGACGAGCTACAGGGTGTGGTGGCGCACGAGGTGGGTCACATCTTAAACCGCGACATTCTCTTTATCACGTTTGCCGGTGTGATGCTGGGTGCGGTGATCATCATTTCGCAAGGTTTCCTGCGCAGCCTCTGGTTCAGCGGTGGTCGCTCGGCGCGCTATCGTTCACGCAGTTCGCGGGATGGTGGCGGTCAGGGTCAGGCGATTGCGATGGTGGTGGCGATCGTATTTGCGATTCTCGCGCCGATCCTGGCGCAGATCCTCTACTACGCGATTTCGCGGCGGCGTGAATACCTGGCGGATGCAACCTCGGTGCGGCTCACACGCTACCCGGAAGGGCTGGCATCCGCGCTGGAGAAGCTATCGCAGTCGACCGCAGATTTCCCCCGTGTGAATAAGGCCTCGGCGCCGATGTTTATCGTCAACCCGCTGAAGGCAGCGGGCGCCAGGCTGAGCAATCTCAGCGCGACGCATCCTCCGATCGATGAGCGAATCAAGATATTGCGCGCGATTGCGGGCGGGGCCGGTTATCTGAACTACCAGAGTGCCTACGAGAGGGTGCGCGGTAAACGGCAGTCGTTGATTCCCCCATCGGCGTTGGCTGAGAAGGAAAATGTTGCGTTGCGCGGTCCGCTGGCGGATTTGACCGCTGCTGCATCGAAGCCGGCCGGGGGCAAGCGAGAGCTGGGCGATATCATGCGTGCGGCTAACGGTTTCCTGTTCCTCACCTGCGCCTGCGGGCTGAAGATGAAAATCCCGCCTGATTTCAAACGGGATCATGTTAAGTGTCCGCGCTGCAATCGTGAGAACCAGGTGCCGGTGGCTGAACTGGCGATGGTGTCGGGAGCGCTGGAAGCGATCGAGAAGGGTCAGAAGCAGACTGCAGCCGGTGCAACGGGTGAGATGCAGAGGTACAAGCGCATGAGCCATGGTTGGGAATCGTTCAGGTGTCGCTGCGGGCACACGCTACAGTTGTCGCCCGGGTTTTCGGCAGACAGGATAAAGTGCAGCAGTTGCGGCCAGGTAACTAAGATTGAATAGCAGCATTGGGATAACGACGGAGTTTCTATGATTACACTTACAGGTAAGACAGCGCTTATCACCGGTGCATCACGCGGCATCGGTCGTGCCACTGCGATTATGTTCGCCAAAGCGGGAGCGGATGTGGTTATCAACTATGCTTCCAATGAGCTTGCGGCGGCGGAGGTGGTGTCGGCGTGCGAGGCGCAGGGAGTCCGCGCCCTGCCCTACAAGGCGAATGTCGCCAATCGTGCGGAGGCGGCGGCGCTGGTGCAGAAGACAGTCAGCGACTTCGGACGAATCGATATACTCGTAAACAACGCGGGGATATGGAAGGAAGCTGCGATTGACGCGATGACGGAGGCGCAACTCGAGGAGATGCTTGCGGTCAACGTCAAGGGCGTATTCTATGTCACGGGTGAAGTCGTGAAGCAGATGAAGCAGCAGAAGAGTGGAAAGATTATTCATCTGGCCTCCACGGCGGGACAACGCGGTGAGGCGTTTCATTCGCATTACGCGGCTTCGAAGGGTGCGATCATCAGTCTGACCAAGTCACTGGCTCCGGAGCTGGCGCCATACAATATCTTCTGCAATTGTGTCGCACCGGGGTGGGTCGACACCGATATGAGCCATGATGCGTTAGTCGCCGCCGACAAGGAGAAGATCCTGAGCTTGATTCCGCTCGGTCGCGCGGGCACGGCGGAGGAACTTGCCGGTCCGATTTTGTTCTTGGCTTCCGACCTTTCCACCTTCATCACCGGTGAGATATTAAATGTCAATGGTGGTGCGGTGTTGGTGGGATAGGTGGCTCGGTCAAGCCCGTGGCCCTGTCAAGCCCGTGGCCCTGTCAAGCCCCAAGAGGGCTTGACCTACTTGAGTGGCTGGGCGAATACCACTCGCCCCTACCCTAGCTGGCGGTCGATGACTTTTTTGATTGTTTCTGCGGCGGAGTCGACGGAGGCCATCTCGATTTCGGATTTGGCACGCTCCTTCAATTCGATCTCACCATTCTTGAGCGACTTACTGCCGATGTTGACACGAAGCGGGATTCCGATCAGATCGGCGTCGTTGAATTTGACGCCGGCACGTTCGTCCCGGTCATCCATGAGCACTTCAACACCCGCCCTATTCAGCTTCTCATAGAGATCGAACGCCGCCTTATTGACCTCATCATCCTGCGATGAGAGCGGAACGATTTCGACATTGTATGGCGCGATCGGGGCCGGCCAGATGATCCCTTTGTCATCATTGTACTTCTCGACGGCTGCCTGGATCGTACGGGTAACGCCGATACCGTAGGATCCCATGTAGATGTGGTGTTCGTTGCCCTCGTCATCGCTGTAGGTTGCGCCCAGAGCTTTGGAGTATTTGTAGCCGAGATTGAAGGTGTTGCCGACTTCGATGCCCTTCTGTGCCTTCAAATGGCCCTTCCGGCAGTTCGGGCAGATTTCGCCCTCGGCGGCTGAACGAATCGGTGCGGTTTCTTTGATCTCGAAGTCGCGACCGATATTGGCGTTGATGTAGTGCGTCTCGTTTTCGTTGGCGCCGACGACGACGTTGGTCAGCTCGCCGACCTCGGGGTCGGCGATGATCCTAACGCCCTTGAGTCCGATCGGGCCGGCGAAGCCAACGGGGGCATTGGTGAGTCGCTCAACAGTCGCGGCATCGGCCATCTCAAGTTCGTTGCACTTCAGGTGGTTCTTCAGCTTGATTTCATTGATCTGCCGATCGCCACGAATCAGTGCCGCAACCGGGTCGCCATCCGCGACATAGAGCAAGGTTTTTACGAGGCGTTGCGCCGGGAGTTTGAGGAATGCGGTGACTTCCTCGACAGTGGCAGCGCCCGGGGTCGGGACTTTCTCCAGCAATTTGGGCGACTCGGTTTCGACCTTGCTGGTACTGATCGAATCAGCCTTTTCGATATTTGCGGCGTAGTCACAGTTCTCGCAGAAGAAGATCACTTCCTCGCCACCATCGGTGGTGACGATCACCATGAACTCGTGCGCCATCGTGCCGCCCATCGCGCCGGTGTCAGATTCCACCTTGCGCACTTCGAGGCCACAGCGCTGGAAGGTAGCGAAGTAGGCATCAACCATCTTCTGGTAGGCGACTTTGTGCGTTTCGGGATCGGTATCGAAGGTATAGGCATCCTTCATCAGGAACTCGCGTCCACGCATCAATCCGAAGCGTGGTCTGATTTCGTCGCGGAATTTGACCTGGATCTGGTAGAGGTTGAGCGGAAGCTGCCGGTAGCTGCGCAATTCGCCACGAATGATATTGGTGACGACTTCCTCGTGAGTCCCACCGAGCACCATCCAGTTTTTGTGGCGGTCCTGCATCCGCATCTGCTCCTTACCCATGACATCCCAGCGACCCGATTCCTGCCACAATTCGGCGGGATGCAGAACGGGCATGGTGATCTCGATTGCGCCGGAGCGATCCATTTCCTGGCGAACGATATTGATAGTCTTGTTGAGCGTGCGCTGCATCAACGGCAGGTAGTTGTAGACGCCGGCCGCCAGTTTACGGATGAAGCCGCCACGGAGCAGGAGCTTGTGCGAGATCAGGACGGCGTCAGCCGGGTCCTCGCGCAGGGTCGGGATGTATGTCTTCGTCCAGAGCATATTTGAAGCCTTTCGGTCATATTGAACTGCGAATCGCCGGAGAGCCCGATTCGCGGAAAGTCTCAGAATTGAAGGAAGTTATAGAGTTCAGGGGCATAGTCAATAGGAATCTCCGCCGCAGCGGAAGCACGCGGCGCGCGACGATCGTGCCATTTTATTTCCTATTTAGAGCAACAATGTCGATAATAGTTCCGTCACTCACCGAACTAATCGCAACCACGCACGACAATAACTGTAAACAGAAATTCGCAGAGGAGGTAAAATGGCACCTATTCACACCGCGTGGCCGAACAAGATTCAGGGGCCCGACGTCGGCTATCTGAACAATCTGCTGACGAAGTTAGTCAATTCCGGCCCTGCCGGATTCACTCAGGCAGTCAGAATGATCCAGGATTTGTCGACGACCCCGCAAGGGATGAAGGCGCTGAAGGCGGCATATCAGCTCAGCCAGCTGAATGCGGGTCCTGCGAAGTCGAAGCCGGGAGGCAGCTACAAGCTCAGCAGGTCCAAGGCCGGCAACTCGACGATTCAGTTTGGTGACGGCATGACCGGCAAGCGCATGCCGAGCAGTCAGGCGCAGAAGGTGGCTGAGTCTTATCGATACGGCAGTGGCAGCAGCAAACGATAAATCGCGAATTCAGGAGATTTGAAAGGAATCAAGAATGCCAGTTGAAATTCAAGAATTGCATATCAAGACCACGGTTTCGCCGCGAGAGGCACTCGCCAGAATCATAGCTGTCGCATCCGGCGGCCAGGCTGGCATCAACACGGCTGCGCGCGGAGTGATGAAGCTTTCAGGGATCAGTGAAGGCAAGACGCTGCTGAAGAGGATTACGGAGAAGTTCACGTTATTCAATGAGTCGGGAACACCTGTGAGGGCGGTGTCGAAGCGAGTCAATGCGTACCCGATCAAGTGGAAGGGCCCGCTGCAGCAAGGTTCCAGCAATTCCGCGCAGTTCAACCCGAATGAATTCGCGCTGAGCAAGACCCACTCCTGGACGGAGGCGAAATCGCGACAGTTTGTGCTGGCTTGTCTGGGAACGAAGTAGCCAGGATTTGAAATGCCCTAGCTGAGCAGCTCTGCGATTGCGATCAGGTTCTTGAAGGTCTGTTCGAGCGGTTCCGGTTGCAGGTCACTAGCAGTTGCAACACCGCGCGACAATTCGATTGTCTTCTCCCTTAACTCGATTGCAACGAAGGGTTCGAGACTGCGAATCGCACCCTGCAGCGACGGCTCCCGCAGCTTCGCCTTAGCCGCATCGGAGTAAGCGATCAAGTAGTAGTCGTCGTCGAATTGCCGATTGCCGGTTTGAAATTCATGATCGATCCGAAGAAACTTCTTAAGCCGGGAGAGGAAGTTCTCGTGTGTGACGATGAAGGTAGCCGGGAATTCCCCGACGACCGTGAAATGCAGATACTCGTCTTCTTCGCCTGTTTCCGGGACCTCTTTGCCGGCCGGGACTTCGTTAAGTGAGAGTACGATTCTGCGTGTATCCATATCCGCGAGAAGTCGCGGATAGAAGAAGTAGCTGGATGCGACTGCACGGGGAACATTCCGATCAGGCAGCTTCGGCGTGCTTATCTCCGCATTCCACTGCTGCTGCAGTGTGTTCAGAAGCGCATGATATTCCTTTTTCCACAACTTATGTGCCATTGGCATCACTCCCCAATTGACTTGCATCCAGGTATCCCCGATTCTAATCTCGGTAGAGATGGACTCAATTACAAGGGTAAAGTCGTCAGGGCTAAGCCGGAGAGCTGTCAGATGGCCCTCCAAGTCAGGAGCACTATGGCTACGATAAACGAACTGAAGATGTTAACACTCGCCGAGGGCATCACTGCTCGTGCGATCAATTCCGAGTCGATGACAGTCTCGCACGTCACCCTGGAGAAGGACGCGACGGTGCCTGAGCACACGCATCCACACGAGCAAATCGTGAACGTGATCTCGGGCACGATGGATCTGGAGGTGGCGGGGGTGACGCACCGACTGAGTGCCGGTTCCTACTTCGTGCTGGAGTCGAATGTTCCGCACGCGGCGCGCGCTGTGACTGACTGTTATGTCATCGATGTGTTCCAGCCGGTGCGGGAGGATTTTCGTTAACGTGCTGTGGGTGGGGTTCGGAGATGTTAATCTGATGGCGATGTGAGCGGAGCGGCCACCGGACCCTGGTCGTTGGGATCGGTTTCATGGCACTTGCGGCAGAGCTGTTCCTGTGCGGGGTCGGCGTAGGGATTGGGGAGCGCATAGGAGCCGGACACAACGCCATCCTGGCCGAGCGTGGTCACTCTCGTATCCCAGCGAGTTGCGCGCGGAGCTGAGGAGGCGTGCGCACGGTGACAGGTAAGACAGTTGGTGCGGCTTGAGGGAAACGGTCCCGATGTCGAGGAGGTCTGCATGGTCGGTTCTTCGAAGGGAACCTGCGGCAGGTATGCGGTGGCCTGAGCCCCTCCATCCGGGTCTGCCGTGCCGTTATAGCTGTTGTATTCACCGGCATAGCGTGCGGAGAGAGGATGGTTGAAGCGATGCTCGAAGCTGCCGAGCGAGATGGCGTCGTGATACTCCCCATGACAGTTGGAACACCACTGTGACATTCCATTATGATAAGCGGAATGACTCGTTTGCGACTCGACTCCGGTCAGCAGATCGATACCTGCGGCGGTCGGAGCCGGGTAAAGAAAGGTGAAGCTCCCCTCCTGGATCGGTCCTGCGCCATAGAGCATGCGGAAGTTGCCGTTGCCGTGTGGATCGTGACAACTGGTGCAGCCGAGGTCGGCGGCTGGATAATCTCCACCGGGTGCGGTACTCCACTCCGGATCGGGGAAGAGGCCGTAGGCGGGTGCGACGATGCTGTGGCCAGCGGCATGCCCCGCCAGCTGGTTGGTCATGCCATCCGGAGCATCATTGATATTATCTTCAAAGAGGAATACGAAATTCCCGGCACCCTTCTCCGGCGGCGGATTGGTTGGGTCACCACCGAGGACTGCGCCGAACTTATCTGAGTGACAGGAGAGACAGACATCGCTGGCAGTCTCACCATTGAGCAGCCACTCGTTGCCGGATGGATTTCCCGGATCGACCGGTGTGCCGTCCTGGCTGTTTTTCATCGTGTGGCATGCCTGGCAGGAGGCGGTTCCCCCTTCATGGAAAGCTGAAGCCGTGGGACAAATGGTCAGGATAAGGAGGCAGATTGCGGCGCATAGATTGAGGCATTCACGAGTCAATGCGATAGAAGTCGTGAAGCTGCAGCGTGGTGTCAACTAAGCCTCCAGTCCACAATGGCACCCCTCCGCCGAAACATACCTTCATTGTCGATTTTGTCAAGGAAAACGGGGATTAGTTGACGTGTGAGGGCACGGACAGGCATCACTAATGTAAAAGTACCCCCACCAGGAATCGAACCTGGATTTCCGGCTCCGGAGGCCGACGCGTTATCCGTTACACCATGGGGGCACAGCGGGCTAAATCTATATCGCTCAATACAGAAAGTCAAACGCTACCTCTGCTTTGCCGGTTCGATGGGAGCGAAAGCGGGGGCGGCAGGTTGAGCCGATATTCAAGTCATAATGGGTCGTTCTGATAGAGATTTTCGATTGACTAATTGAGTAATCTGGTCTATTATTAGAATACCGTTAAAGGAACACCTCGAATAGCAAAATCAGAAAAACCATACTCGCAAGAGCCAAAAAACTACTGACAATT
Source organism: Candidatus Zixiibacteriota bacterium (assembly GCA_040235515.1). Classification (GTDB taxonomy): domain Bacteria; phylum Zixibacteria; class MSB-5A5; order CAIYYT01; family CAIYYT01; genus JBECKX01. The sequence goes on along the minus strand of JBECKX010000149.1, from coordinate 9,975 downwards.
ACAGGAAGGTAAGGCCATGAGTATTTCGAGACGAAGGAGCAGCTTGCTGAAGCGTGGTCACGTTTCGGCACTCTGGTTCCCTGCTTGTCTGGCGATTTCATTGATAGCGGTCTTGAGCGGGGAGACGTTTGCGACCGCGGTACAGTGCGGTGGCGGTGGTCAACCGACCTGTTTGAGCGGGCTAAGTTTGCCGGCGAATCGTTGCGTTGACTACGGGTATCGCCTTGATGATCCGAATTCGGCGGCGCCGCTTGAGATTGCGGGTGCTACGGATCATGGATTTGGAGTCAGCCATTGCGCTCGTTACGTAGCGCTCGGGATGCAGCTAAATTATGTCGCCCTGCAGGCGCAACGCCCAACACCGGCTGACTCGACTGCAGAGTTGCGTGTCTATGCGAACGATAACCTGGCGTTCGGGGACCTGCGGCCCGGGATTCTCCTGGATGCCGTGGCTGTCACCCTGCCGGGAGCCATCACCGCCACTGACTTCGTGGTGGTTGAGCTTGATACGACTTACGATACCACCCCCTATTCCTCGGTATGGCTGGAATTGTACTTCCCGAGCGCCCCGAACCCCTGCATGGGTACCCGTGTACAGGTGACGCCCGGTGTGCTCGGCGAGGGGATCGTTGCCGTGCACGAGGCATTTGACTCGTCGGAAACCTGGGAGGACTACCAGAATATCGCGGCGGCTCCCTATCTCAACAGGGTTCCCGTGCTGCGGCCACTTCACCTGCTCAACTGCGCGCCCTGCTATGTCAATGTCGTACCGACAGGTGGAAATCTGACTTCGGAGGACGGTGACTCGGTAGAGATCGAGTGCATGATCACGGCTGTACCCACTGACACCGTGTTCGTGGATATCATCACAACGGCTCCCGGCGAGGGGCTTGCTAGTGTAACACAACTGATTTTCACGCAGGCGACAGCGCCGATACCGCAATACTTCTGGGTGGTGGGACAGGATGATGCCGTGCAGGATGGCGACAGCCTCTATCACGTGCGCGGTACCGCGAGTTCCAATGATGCTTGTTATGACGGGGAGATCGGGCAGTCGAGCCTGACAAATATCGACAATGATATCGTATTCATCGAGACAGTCCCGGTGGGAGATGCCAACAACGCGGCGGATGTTAATGGATATGGCAGCGTGGGCTATGATTACGAGATCAGCAAGTATGAAATCACCAACGAGCAATGGGTGGCGTGCCTGAATGCTGTCGGCAGTTGTGACATCAACCAGTTGTTTGATCCGAGCCAGGCGGTCGATCCGATGGGTGGGATTATTCTTACCGGGGGGTGTCCGAACAAGACATACACCACCAAACCAGATATGGCAAACAAGCCGGTGAACTTCATCACGCTGCATGACGCGATGCGTTTCTGCAACTGGCTTCATAACGGCATGCCGGTCGGCGATCAGGATTCGACGACAACCGAGGATGGCGCCTATGACATGACCAGCCCGGTAGGAGGCATTTATGCGCGCAAGCCGGGGGCGAAGTGGGCGGTGGCGACTGTGGATGAGCTTTACAAGGCGGCATTTTACGATCCGCTCGACCCGGCGGCCGATGGTAACGGCACCCCCGATTACTGGTTGTTGCCCACAAGCAGTGATGCCTCGCCGCCGACCAAGGCGACTGCAACCGCGAGCGGGGATGTCGGCAATCCGGGTGCGAACGTGGTCAATTACGGTGATGGCGCGATCTGGAATGGTGTTACGGGTAACCTGACGACAGTCGGTGGCGCCGGACCGCTTTCGGTCAGCCATTACGGCACCTACGATCAGGGTGGCAATGTGGCGGAGTGGACAGAGGATCAGTTCATGAGCGGCGGATTCATCCTTGCGCCGCTGATCGGATCACACAGCGATTTTCCCGATCCACCGGAGTCGAACGTGGGATTTTTCAGCGGAACCGCGACGACACCTTCTCAAAGTCCTTACGTCGGATTGCGCGTGGTCAAACTCGACATCGGTCCGACCTGCTCGTGTGGTGATGCCAACGGTGATGGTTTTGTCTCGATCGGTGATGCGGTGTTTATCATCAACTACATATTCGGTGGCGGTCCAGCCCCGTGCAACGGTGACGCTGACAACAGCGGCACGGTATCGATCGGTGATGCAGTGGCGATTATCAACTTTATCTTTGCCGGTGGACCGGCTCCGAGCTGTCCATAGCAACTTCAACAACTGATCGAAACCAGTTACTTCTGCGTACACAGGGTGCAAACTACGACGTTTGCGCCCTTTCTAGTATCTCTCGCTATTCTTGTTCGCCCCAAAATAGGAAACGATCATCCATGAAGTAGCTGTTTCCAAAAACGGTTGACTTCTGTATCTTGGAAATGGGACCAATCGCCCAAAACCTGAAGTCTACTTCTCATCCGCAGGAGGCTGCATGATGCGTAGTGTAACTCGTTGTGTCATAATCGCTGCGATTTCCTTCCATATAGCTTTGGTGGCTGAACCCGCGCGGGCGACGGTTCACGAAATCGAGGTCGCGGATTTTTCATTTTCGCCAGGTAATAAAGCAGTGGTTCAAGGCGACACGGTTCGGTGGATATTGGTCAATGGGACGCATTCGACGACATCTGAGGCGAGTTCACCGAAGGCGTGGGATTCGGGTGTATCGAATACTCCCGGGGTATTGCTGGAAATCGTGTTTACCACGAGTGATCAAGCCGGTTCTTATCCTTACTATTGCTCTGTGCATCCCACAACAATGAAGGACACCCTGCATCTGCAGCTAAAGCCGGGCGCTCCGAAAGGTATCCCGTACGGATTCTTACTCAATGGCGATCAAGCCGGTGACTGTTACGGGACCGGCAGCCCCGATGTCGGTGTTGGTAGCGCCGTGCTTACAGCAGACAGCAGTGAGTTAAGGATTTCGGTAGTGCATACGATTGACAGTGCGATGTTCGCACATGTTCATGTTGGCCCGCCGTGCGTTAACGGACCACCCATCCTGACGTTTGATGATTGGCATAGCCCAATGACAGATACTTTGCCAATGACTTCGGACCTTCTTAATGACCTGTTCGCGGGAAATCTCTATGTACTCATTCACACGCCTGAGGCACCGATCGGCGAGATTAGAGGACAGATAACGAATACCCGCTGCACACGAGGGGATTCCGATAGCAGCGGTAACATCTCGATTGCTGATGCAGTTTTCCTGATCAACTTTATCTTTGGCGGTGGACCGGCTCCGAGCTGTCCGTAGGCGGCAAGCCTGCGACAGCAGTCAGGAACGGGAAACTTCAGCTTTATCGAGTAGCGCGCGTTGCGACGTGGCCGGAGAGATTGTCTATGGTTGTCGCTACGGCTGGGGGGGGCGGTGAGTCTGCTGCTTAATTCTACTTGCGGTGGTTCAGGCCATCCGGTGCAGTTGTTCAACCCACTACGCTTACTATGGCAACCAAATAGATCACCGTATAGATGATGAGCAGTGTCCCCAGCCACCAAGGCGCAGGGATTACCCCTACTATCCAAAGAATATCTATCACGACAAGAGCCACAAGTTTGAGTACTCCGAACACCATTGCGCAGCCTATCATAAGTGGCTCTCCAGTTTTGTAGCCATTGAGAATGTGCGCGAACACTCAACCGGCACTCGAACCTACTTGGCGCTCATTCTCGGATCAGATTGTATTCTGGCGGAGCTAACGTCTTCCAATTGAAACCATGAGATTACAATCAGCCAAGGGTAAAGCTCGCCAAGAAGTTCGCGCCTTTCCAACAGGCCTTGCATTGCGCGGTCTTCTGCCAGCTCACCCTGCGACGGAACCAGGAAGAGAACACAGCAACTCGTCGCACTTTTTGGTATTGCCTCCATCGTTTGGCACTCTGCCTTTGCATCACTCACAATGAAGCAGATAGCGTCCTTCTCATCGTTAGCAATACGCCTCATAAGGCTCTGGAACGCTGTACAGTCAGACTTTCCCTGGCGTACGGACGAAAGCAGTGATTCGCAAGTATCAATGGAGCTTGAGAGGAGCGAATCGTAGTGAATGGCCGCAACAGTGCTATCTACTTTAAAGCGGTCATGTTGTTGCCTTAGATGCTCCTCAAAGTAGCCAGTGAAGAGTGCCAATTCACCCTCAATGCTTGAGTCTGGCTGAAAGGTCGTGAATTCGCCTCGCGGTAGAGTGACTGTGTGCGCGGCCAGGGAATAGACAGAGCCTATGTTTGACCAGGGTATTATCGACACCCGATCCACACTGTAATCTCGAAACAGGTCCGGAAGAAATCCAGACACAGCCTCCATCGCTTTTCCGAAGTAATAGCTGTCGAGCGAGCCACTCGTATCAGCGAACACCAGGATTCGATTTGGCATATTAGACTTGGTTTCGCCAACCAAGTTCGATGAAACACCTACTGCAAGTGTTAGCAGTATTGAAGTTAGACAGAGCTTACTTATCCTTCGCATGAGCTTTCTCACCGGTGTCTAAGTTCTCAGTGACTGCTTTTGATCGACCGACAGACTTCTTTGCTCTTCTTACTACCTTTTCTGGAGTCCGAGTTCCCCGCCGAACGGCTACCTCTGCCGGTTCCTCCGACTCTCTCAGGTAGTCGTTGATCTGAGTCCGAAGCGCAATCAGTTCATCTCTCTCTTGAGTGAGCTTGGAGTACAAATCAGAATTTCTTCTTGAATAGTCTTTCAATTCAGCCGCACACAGAAGCGCTGCTGAGAGACCGGGTAGCAGGAGTGCACAGATGCTGGCAGTCCATGGCAGAAGCCATCCGAAGAGAGTCAGTGTTCGCGAGAAGAACCATGGAAGAAGGCAGATAGCGCACAAGAAAGCCAATACAAAGGAGATGATCCGCAATCTTCTGAAGCTCTTGGCAGGATTGTCCTTATCTACCAGAACCCCGAACGGAGCGGCCTTGAAAACCAGCGTCAACGCGATGGCGCCAAGAATTCCTATGAAAACTCCGAGTATCCACGGGACTCGCATGCCGGAGACCGTAAGATAAACACCGAGCGCCATCTCCAATGCAACAGAGAGCATAGCGCCCCACCGATAACGCTTGGCGTCAGTATGCTCCTCCTGGTTCAGCGCCGGGGTCTCATCGACATCTGGCGGTGCGTCATTCCAGCGAGCTTTCATCGCCTGAAAGTGGCGCTTCACCTTTTCCGAGTCGTTACTCAAGTTTGATATTCGGCCATTTACTGCAGACAGAAGGGCAGCAGCCTCCTCTTTTCCCTTTTGGCCAGCCTGTGCAGCATAGAACCGTAGCCTCAGGTCTTCTGTCGACTGTTGCCTCTTTCGAAAAAGTCTCATAGTAGTACTCCTGGGATGAATCCTGTAAAAGTAAGAAACCGAGGAGATTCGTGCCTCCACGAACTCCGAAAATCGAGCTTGGGCGTAGCTACGCCGAAACAGCGCGGACAAGCGTGAGTATCTGCCGAAGCCCGGACTTTTTGATCAAGAACGCTCTTAGAGAGCGACTGGATGTTGTATTAATGCCAATTTCGGATTTTAGGAATTGCTACTATTGGTAATCGATGCAATTGAAAACAAACCAGACCCTTTAGACCCCCAGCAGTTGCCCATCCTTCCTCGAAAATCGTGCATCACCGTCTTAGCCCCCTGCCAACCAAACTTTGAAGTTATCTATACGCGAATGTCAGTTATTGTCAAGTAGAATTTTGTCCTGTCGGTATCTGTCGTTCGGTGTCACCCACTGGTGGCAAATCGAAAGGCATCGTGTCAAGCGCCTGCTCATTGATCTCCGGGCTTGCTGGATTGGATTAGCGGTTGGCTGTGAACCATTCGGTCAGGCTTACCGGTTCGCAATCGCATTCGTTGTTTTTCAGCAGTTCTATCATTCCCTGCACGTGTGCCTTGCCGAAGCGGATCAGGGTGCAACCGCTATCGGGGTCGACAAAGGGCAACGCGCGTGACGCCATGATTTCGTTGCGGGTATCGATGATTCCCGACCTGGGGACTTCTATGTTCATCAGAGTGGTCGAGTCGATCCCGAATGCCTCCATCATCTTGAGCACCTGCCCGAAGAGCTTCTCCGGATCCTCCATCATTTGCAACATCAAGTTTCTCATAATCCGGGATGGGCGACCCTCAACCCTGTTGAATGCTTTCAGGGACGCCTCCAGCGCGACGGACTCATCGGGTGTGACGCCTTCGTAGGTGCCAGTAACTGAGTCACGCCGTTCCAGGAACACCACCGGGATGCCTCGTAGTTCTGCGAGTTTTGAGAGTTCCGGCTCATTTAAACCGTGTTCGCCGGCGAACTCCCGTAGTTTAAGAAAGTTGCGGTCCATTTCTGTCGTATCGCCGCTGAATTTGGCGCCTTCCGACAGGAAATGGCCGGGTTGCATCAGGGCAAGGAGCGAGTCGGCAAAGCGAGAGGTGGAGGAATTGTACAAGTGGACCTCGCCGACGAGGAAGAAACCGTAGCTTCCGCCATTATCCAGTTTCTTGGTGCAGTGGAAAAGATCTAACGTCACGCTATCGAGCCAGAGTGAGTCTTGCTGCGAGAGCGGCTGCGGTTCCCAGCGCACGGGTCGCTGAAAAGAGTTTTGCGTATGACTGGAAGCGCAAGAGGCAATTGTGGCGGCAAGGAGGAGAGTAGCGAGCATACGCATCATCCCCCCGCTAGCCGCATCCTTTGATAGCTGATCTGCCTTCATTCGAATATCCCCACTGAGTTGTTGAGCGTTTGTATTTTGCTTCCGATAGGTTACGGGATAAGGTGATTGAAGTCAAGTGTCGTTGGCTGCGCAAACGGCATCAATCACGTCAGTCGTGGTTGCGTCGTGGCGGGAGGGATTGTTCAGGAGTCAGAAGCTGCTGGGTCGTCAACCCCCTATTCGTGCGCAGCTTCCTCCGCTTTGTACTCAAGAATCTCCCCCGGTTGACACTCCAGCGCCTTACAGATTGCCTCCAACGTCGACAAACGAATCGCGCGGGCTTTGCCATTCTTCAGGATGGAAAGGTTTGCCATAGTGATTCCGACGCGCTGCGAAAGCTCCGTTACGCTCATCTTCCGTTTGGCGAGCATGACATCGATATTGATTATGATACTCATGCAAACCTCATCAGACCGTGAGGTCGTTTTCTGATTTGATATCGATGGCGTTCTGCAGCAGTTTCTGCAGCACTGCCGCGATGGTGGCGACGACGCTTGAGGCAAAGATGACCATCAATCCCAGCATAATCGGGCCCGCCATGTCTTCGCCGTAGAATAGAGATACGGCTGCTGCCAGACCTGCAAGCATCAAGCCGACGATGGTGATCGCACAAAACTTGATAACCTTAAGTGAACGCACGGAGATCCCCGAGAAGGCATCATTGGCATCAATGTACGTTAACAATTTGAGAGTCTGGAAGAGCGCGATAAAGAAGGGCGTGGCCAGGATGTAGGAACTGATGAGGAATGGGTACTTCAGGTAGGCAGTCTCGGGGTGCGTGGCGGCATCGCGGCTCGCAGCTCCCGGCAAATAGAAGACGCAGATTGCGAGGGCGGCGATTCCGATTGAGAAGACTACGATCTTTAGAAAGAGAGTTGAACCACGTGACATTCTGGATACCTCGATTGGAAGTGATACATCGAGTATCGGAATATCCTTATCGTTTGTCAATATATTTTTATTGTTGTTCAGCCATTTCTTTCTGGCGGAGCGGCGGCTCCTGGAGAGTGATATCCATCGCTGCGCTCGCGATTTTCACTGCCCCACCTGAGGCGTCGATTTTGGCGAGGATGCGCGCGAAGAGTTGATCTTTTGTGGTGCGTCGTTTCTTGAAATCGACAACATACCGGAGAGTAAAGCTGATCCAGTTTTCATCGAAGCTCGCGGTGATCAGGGGTTCGATTTGGGCATTCTCGATCGGGTACTTCTTAACGAGTTCCTCCCACGCAACGCGGGCATCGGCTGCATACTCGCTCAGGAATTCATTCGCTGTTTCGCTCAACAGGTTCCGCGCCAACCCGACATCGCTTCCATACTTGACAGGAACGACGATTTCATCCCAGAGGAATGGAAAGTCACCGGAGTAATTAAACACCGGTTCTTTAAAGATGAAGCTGTTGGCGATGCGCACAACCCTGCCGTTGTAGAGGTCGCCATTCACCCACCCGCCGATTTCCATCAGCGTGGTGCGCAACATTCCGATATCGACAACATCACCTTTGATGCCGCCAAGCTGAACGCGGTCACCGGTCTTGTAGAATCTGGCGAACGCGATGGCAAACCAGCCGGCGACACTGGCGATGAGTTCCTGCAGGGCGAAGGCGATCCCGGCCCCGGCCACGCCGAGCGCTACGCTTACCCCTCCCAGGCGATTGGAATAGACCGTGACGACCACGACGGCTGCGAGGATGTAGCCGAGGAAGGTCATGGCCTTTCTCGCTCGATAGCGGCTGTTAGAGTCTTTGATATATTTCGAAGATAGTCGCTGGAGGAAGCGCACCACCACGACCACCACCACAATTCCGATTGCAGCGGTAACGAGGCGTCCAACGGTTGGATCGAGCAGATACTTGTTTACAAACTCTTCCATGAAACCACTCTCCGGTGTTAAGGAGTGAGGTGAAGTTTTCTGCGCCGGCGGTTTGAGCGCAATACTTTAAGTTAGCTGCTGCCGTTGAAACCGCAAGAGTTACCGGTCGAGTGCCGGAGTGTTAACTTCAGAGCGTGTTGACTTTGAGCCAGCCCTGGATCAGCAGACGGTACTCATTGAAGGTCATCTCGCTCAGGAGGACTTTGGTCTTCGCGAGCATCAGAGGAAGGTCCTGGCTGAATCGTCCATACCGCTGCCACATTTCGTTCAGCCCGGGCGTGGGACGGCCTGATGAGTTGGTGAGCCAGTCACGAATCTCCCCCGTTAACTGGCGCGGTTCATTGCCATGGGACTTGATATCCTGCCCGGAGATGTCAGAGAGGAACATCTGATAGCGGTACTTCTCCTTGTCGAGAATGACACAGCGTTTCGCTTGTTGTCTCTCGTCACCGAAGCGCTTGGCGCCGAGGAATAATCCCAGTTCGAACGGCATATTGAATCGCGGCAGCCGATTGGCGGCATCGAGGCCGGTGCGGGAGATATCGTGAATACCGTATTTACATTGCTCGATCAGCTCTTCGATTTTGTCGATGCGGGTCTGGCTTGAATCGTCGAGTTCGAGCGCGCAGCGTGGGATAAAGCCGCAGTCGTAGACGGTGTAAACGGCGGATCGGAACAGTGGTTTATATTGCGTATCGAATGGACAGTTGATGAAGACATTGTCTTCGTAGCGATCCGTGCCCCTCATTGTCGGCATCTAAGACTCGGTTTTTCTAGTACTCTGTTTGCTGTTGGATTTCTTCGATTTCGGCGTCTTTGCGGCTGGAGTTTTCTTGGTTCCGCTCTTTTTGGGCGACTCGGTTCTGAGGGACTGAGCGAAGTACTCCCTGACGTGCGCGAGGGTGACATCCTCGATTCCGGTGAGCGCGCGGATCTTATCGAAGATCTTGCTGCGAAAGTCAGCGTCCTGCTGGATGCGCTTCAGGGATGTCTCGATAATTGCGCTGTTGATTGATGCGGTCTTACGCTGGGTGAGTGGGATTGAAGCGGTCTTTAGCTGGCGCAATTTGGATTTGGTATCGGTTAGCGACATAGGTTTTCCTCTGAACTGCCCTCTTCTCTCCTAATATACGGATTGTTGGGTGTGGGCAATCGGAATTTTCCTGAGAGGTGGGCGCGGGAGGAGTGGGGAGACGAAGACAAAGGGGCTAACTGCAGGTCACAACCGGAGCAACGTATCCCGACACGACCAGTTGTATCGTTCTTAGCAGGCCATATTGCTCGGAGATTGCAGCTCGCCGCATGGGGCCCAGAGCTCTGACTTCGGCGCTGATTTCAGCTACCACTTCATCGACTGATCTGATTTCACCGCCAGCGATGTCGTTACCATTGTGAGTGCGCGTGAAGATGGCGATCTGTTTGAGCCGAGTTTTGCGATCGAGCCAGGGG
>JBECKX010000133.1:0-14661 GCA_040235515.1 Candidatus Zixiibacteriota bacterium | reverse complement strand
CTGTCGGTGTGGCAGTTGGCCACCTACATGTTCCTGCATGGCGGCTTCTTCCACATATTTTTCAATATGTTCGCCCTCTGGATGTTCGGGAGTGACCTGGAGCGGCAGTGGGGTACCCGCTATTTCCTGAAGTTCTATTTCATTACGGGAATCGGCGCCGGCATTATTACTTTCTTCCTCCAGATCTACAGCAGTGTACCGACAATCGGTGCTTCAGGTGCGATTTTCGGAGTGCTCGTGGCCTTCGCGATGACCTACCCGAATCGCGAGATATTGATGTTTCCGTTTTTTATCCCGATCAAGGCCAAGTGGCTGGTGACGATCATGATCGCTTTCGGCATAATAGCAGCCTGGTCGAATCGTGGAGATGGTATCGCACACTTCACCCATCTGGGTGGCGCTCTGATTGGCTATGTCTACCTGAAGCAGGATTGGCGTTTCGGCTCGTTTTTCTCATTTTTCAAGCGGTTTAAGCTCTTCAGGCGGAAAAGAAAAGCCGAGAAAATCATGCAGCAGAACCGCAAAAGTGCCGAATTAATGGATGAAGTCGACAAGATTCTCGATCGGATCAATGAGGTTGGGGGTTATGAGAACCTGACTGATCGGGAGAAGCGGATTCTGGAAAGCGCCGCCAAGAAACTCTCTGATAAGCAGAAATGACCTCACGTAAGAAAATCCTCGTTGCGGATGCATCAGAGACGATCATCTCTGTGTGTCGCAAACTACTCACCCAGCACGGATATGATGCGACGCTGCTCCAGGACGGCACCAAGGCACTGGAGGAACTGAAGCGGGGTGCGTACGATCTGGCTGTTATCGCAACAGCCACCGACAATTGCAGTGGGTATTTCATTCTGCAGGAGTTGAAGAAAGATCCGACTACGGCGAAACTGCAAGTGCTGTTGTTGCTTGGCAGTTCCGAACTGACCGACACCAAGGAGCTGGTTGAGTTGAGTCCCGACGACACGCTCACCAAGCCATTTTCTCCTCAGGAGCTGCTTTATAAGATCGATCAGCTACTGAAGCGCGCGCAGGCGTCGGAACCGCAGGATGAGGAAGTCGATATTGAGAGCATCCTGACCGATGATGAGCAAAGTTTTGAAAAGAAAATCTCAAGCGCAACCGATAAGATATTTCTAAGCATGTTAAAGCAGTCTACCACAGATGAGCCCGAGAAGGAGCCATCGGGACCGACGCTGGATAAACTCGATCTTTCCGAGGATCAGTACGATCTTGAGTCGCATCAGCCCGAACCACGTTCGGAGGAGAGCGAATCTCCGCATGACTACGACTGGTTCATCAATGAGATGCGACAGGATTCTGCAGAGCCGGGCGCGACCCCGGAGCCGACGCCATCCAGTGCAACACCCGCTGGCGAAGACTTGACGATCGCGGGTGTGACCGGGAAGTTCCAGATTGAGGAGATCGGTACTTCCAAGATTACCACGGGTCAACTCAACAAGATGCGGCAGACTGATGCTGATACCAAGTCGAAGATCTACATCGAAAAGCTTCAGGAAGACTTGGACAACCAGGCTGCAATGCCGGCCGGCGCGAAGTCCGGAGGCGGCGCTCAGTCGACAGATATAAAAACGGAATTTGTCCGTTCGTTCGCTGAGAGTCTGGCAAAAGAAATTGCGCGGAACATTGACTTCGATAAGTTGGTTCAAAAGCTCGAAGAGGCAGCCACCGAAAAAACTCCCGAATAGTCGGTGGGCTCGCTCATGTGTATGAAGAAGTGAGGCTGTGCGCGAGGCACGAGCCGCTTCAACAATGAACCAGGTTATGCAAGGGTTGTAGTTCCAGCAATGAAGACACTCCACCACCTCTCGAGATTCACCAAATCACTCCCGAACTTGATCGCCTTACTCACGCTCCTGCTGCTCTTGCCTGCGGCAGCACCTGCGCAGGAGTCATTCAATCTCTCGGATATTCACGCTGACATCGATGCTCCCCTGGTGGACGTGAAGGGTGTGTTTTCGACGACAGCTGCAGAACCGGGCTCGACGCACAAGGCAGCAGTGGTCGCAAAGATATCTCATGGTTGGCATATCAACTCCCACAAGCCTTACCAATCGTTCCTGATAGCTGCGAAGGTGGCGTTCGATACGATTCCGGGGATTACGCCGTCGGCGCTGGCTTACCCGGCAGGACACGATGCGCAGCTTGCGGGCGACAAGATGTCTGTCTACGAGGGTGAAGTAGTCATTCCGTTTGAAGTGAGCATCTCAGCTTCTGCTTTGCCGGGGGAATATGAACTGCCGGTACGAATGACCTATCAACCCTGCAACGACCGTGAATGCCGCTCGCCGCAGACCGTGGCCGCTAACATCGCGATTACGATTGGAGAGGGTGGAAGCGCTGCGAACGAGAGGTACTTCCCGCGACGGGCAACGACTCAGGCCGCGCAACACGCAAGTCCCTCCGAGCAGTTTTCCGCTGAAACCGGCGTACAGGAGCAGTCGGATCTCGAGCGCCTGATCGCGGAGCATGGGTTCTGGGGATATTTCCTCGCACTCGGGTTGGCCTTCATAACGGGTGTTCTGCTGTCGTTCTCACCATGCACCTACCCGATGATACCGATCACGGTCAGTATCTTCGCGGGGCAGGAACGCAGCTTTGGCCGCGGGTTTATGCTCTCACTGGTCTATGTCGGATCGATGGCTTTTGTGTATGGAATTATGGGGCTGATCGTGTCGCTGGTGGGGGGCGTATTCGGCGCCTGGCTTGCAAGTCCACCGGTGGTTATCGGTATCGTCATCGTGTTCGTGATCTTTTCACTCTCGATGTTTGGCCTTTATGAGTTGCAGGTTCCGGCGGCGCTGCGCAACAAGCTTGGCGGTAAAGCAGGCGGTGGCGGCATCGGCGGCGCGCTGCTCCTTGGTGTGATAGCGGCATTGGTCGTGTCGCCATGCGTTGGGCCGTTCGTGGCGGGGATACTTCTGTATGTCGCCACAAGTGGTTCACCGGTGGTAGGATTCCTGGTGCTGTTCGTGTTCGCTTTGGGACTTGGTACGCTCTACCTGATCATCGGAACCTTCTCCTCCGCGATTTCAAAGCTTCCCGGTGCAGGTGGTTGGATGGAACAGGTGAAGAAGTTCTTTGGATTTGTCCTGCTCCTGATGGCGATCTTCTTCCTGCGTACCCTGATATCAACTGAGTTGACAGCGATCCTGACCGGAGCACTGCTGCTGGCGTTCGGCGTCTTCGGTGGCGGGTTGGACAGGCTGACCGCAGAATCAGGCTTCTTCCTGCGGCTCAAGAAACTGGTTGGCGTGGTTGCCTTCATCATTGGTATCTACCTGATTGGCGGTACGATTCTGATGCAGGGGTTCATTCTCCCGCCGGCCAATGAGTGGTTGCCTCTTTCCGGTGGTAACGCGGCGACGCAAAGGGAGGAATCACCGATCAAGTGGGGAACCGAACTGGAGAGAGGGTTGCAGCAGGCGAAAGCAGAGGGAAAACCGGTGCTGATCGATACCTGGGCAACCTGGTGCGCTAACTGCCGCGTGCTCGACAAGAAGACGTTCCATCATCCCGAAGTTGCGGCCCTGGCCACCAACTTCATTCCGATCAAAGTACAACTGGAGAGTTCCGACACGCCGATCACCAGGGAGTTCATGCAACGGTTCGGTTTGCGACACTATTCACTTCCAACAACTCTACTACTTGACTCGGATGGTAACGTAAAGAAGATCCTGCAAGGAGTGGTTGAGCCTGACGAGATGATGTCGCACATGAGGCAACTGCTTTAATCCGCAGCCACGTCCCGGCTTCGACCAACGACCACTGAAAACCGCACCCTCAGTCGACTCCACCACCTCAACCATCACCCTTCATCAGTCAAGGGAAAACTAGTTGGACTGGTGGAATATTCCGGTGTTTTCCGCTTGTTTTCTCTAAGGCCACTTCTATATTCCTACACTCAGGAGCAATGAATCAGAGGGCCTAGAAGCTTTATGCCGAAGCAAAAACAGAATAGCCATCGCGACGCCCTGGTTATTTATCTTGAAGACAGCAACCGCCTGAGAGTCCAATCGCAATTCACCGACGCACTCGATACCAACGACAAAGATTCATTATACAGGGCATTCGTCGAAGACACCATAGCTGCCTGCCTGGGGATGGAGAGTTGCAGCCTGATTGTCTCGTACGCCTCCGATTCGGTAAAGAAGATCGTCGCCGGGGCAATCGCAAACCTGGAATCTACGTTGAAGGGTGAAGCGCTGGCGCAGTTGAAGAATCATGGTGTTGACTTCTGGCCACATCCCGAATCAACCAACTCGACGAATTTCCGCACGACGTTCGCCAAGTGCTTCGACGCCGGACACGAACGTGTGGTGTTGATCGATTGCGTCACACCAACGATCAGCAAGCGGATGCTCCATGATGCGTTTCGCGGCTTGAACGCGAGAGATATCGTGTTTGGCCCCACGCTCGAGGGTTCATATTATCTTCTCGGCATGCGAAAACTGGTGCCGGAGATCTTTGACGAAATCGACTGGTCGATGAACGATGATATCTACAAACGTGTCGTCGAGGTTGCGCGAGAGCACAAGTTCAACTGGGAAGAGCTTGAGTTATGGTATGACCTGCGGCAACCGGGTGATCTCGAGTTCCTCGCGCGTGACATCAACGCATTCCGCATCATCGGTGATGAAATCTCAGCCAAACAGACCGAGACAGCATTGGAGTCGCTGCTAGAGCGCTTCTCCGATGAGGAAGCCTGATAAGAGGGATTCAACTCCAGTGGCCGGTTATCTACTTGAGGAAATGACCTGGCGCAAGGTGCAGGAGCTTGTGCCTCGAAAGATCGATCTGGTCTTTCTCCCGGTCGGTACTATTGAAGCTCATGGCTCGTCCTGCATCGGTACCGATAACTATATCCCGACTGACATAGCCGATTACCTGCGAGACCGCTTCGACGCGATCACAGCGCCGTGCGTGCATTATGGCATCACGAAGTCGTTGTACGGATATGCCGGATCGATAACCATCAAGCCGGAAAACTTCATCGCCTATATGCTTGACATTGTCGAGTCATTGGCTGACAAAGGTTTCAAACGCTGCATCATCGTTAATGGTCACGGCGGCAACAACAGTGCACTGAAGCAGGTTGCGCACGAAGCCTACATGCGCTTCAAGATCAAGACTGCGGTGGTGAGCTGGTGGATGATGTGTGCCGATATCACCGAAGAAGTTTATGGCAGTCCCGGTGGGCATGCGGGACTCGATGAGACCGGCTATGTGATGTCGCTCGATCCGAAGTTGGGCGACAAAGACGCCTACGAGCCGGAGATGGCCTATCGGTTTGTCGATGGTGTGGATGTCTATCCGATTCCGGGTTCGGTGTTGTTGTATGACAAAGAGGGGAGGGGCGCGCCTGACTTTGATCCTGAGAAGGGGAGAGAACTGGCGGCCAAGATCAAGCAGCGGATGGGGGATTTCCTCGAAGAACTATTTGACCGGTGGGCGCGGTTCTTCCCGGGGGAGTAGTTCGTCGGTTCACGTTCTAGGGGCGAATGGCATTCTCCGGATAGTCAGATACACACCCCGTCCTCGCTTCTCGCAGGCTCGAATCGAGTCCACCCCTCTCAAGAGGTGAGTTTGGAAGCTAACGCTCAGTGTGAACTTAACTGGCGGGGGGTGCTATACCCTAGATCCGATACCCCACCGACACCATAACTTTGTCGGATGTGTATTTCTGGACGAGCTGGCTGACGGCATCCACCAACTCGTAGCTGGCGCGAGCGTAGCCGATATCAAGCATCGCCACGCGGTCAATCAGGTAGCTGAAGCCGAAGGAGAAGGAGTTGCGATCCTGCTCGATTTGATTGACGGCGAAAGCATTACTGAAGGGCAGGGGATCATGCTTGAAACCGCCGCGTAACACGAGATCATACTGCGGAATAATGTACTCCGCACCAACCATCACGCTGAGGGCATCATCGTAGCTGCGTTGCAGCGAGAGGTTATCCTGCAAGAGGAAGGGGTCGTCATCAAAGTCGTACTTCAGTTGCGACCAATCGGTATACCTGACATCCACTTCAATCACGAATGTACGTGTCTGAAACGATGCGCCACCCGACATTGAGAGTGGATGAGTCAGGTGATACTCGTATGCGCCCTGATCGATGTCGGTATCGCCGTTTTCGATCGTAGTGAAGACATAGTCCTGCTCGATCTTATACTTCACCGGAGTGTCGAGGGTGAAGCCGAGGGCAAAGTTGCGATTCAACTCGAAGCGTGAGCCGAGACGCGCCCCGACCCCGCTGTAGTCACTCTTGATATTATCAATATATTCCAGTGTCTCAGTTGGCGCCGTGAAGTCTCCTCTGAAGTTCCAGAAATAGTCTTCGCCGCCTCGGAAGTAGATCAAGGTGATGCCGACAGCAAGTCGCGGGGAGAGTTCGATTGCAGCCGCGCCGGCATACTCGCGGATACTGCCACCAACCTCTTCCAAGCCGCGCGAACTGGAATTGGGCACCATGCTGTACATGGTGAAGGTGTTGTCAAACGAATGGGTCCGGTTGACTCCGAAAGCCAGAACGAACGAGCCTCGATAAGTGGGGACCGGCACACTCAAGGTTAATGATGATAGTCGCGTCTTGCTGAGATCATTGTTGGCGACCGATACACCTTCAAAGGGTGTTCCGGCGGCTGTTTCGTTGTTCAGTTTTTCGTACGAGAGGGCGCCAAGGAACTCCGGGCGCTTGATCTTGACCAGGGCCGCCGGATTGTAGACGATCGCGAAACCATCCTTGACCGAGACAATCACCGCTTCGCTCATACCGACGGCACGACCGCCGACACCAAATGCTGAGCCCGCTGAAGATTCGGAGACGAATTCCCCTGTTTCCCCCTGAGCCTGCAGGTCAACGACCGGAGCGAGAACGATCAGCAGGCAGACCGACGCAATCGCTATGAAACAACGCATTAGTCATCTCCCTTTTGAGTACCGCCACGTCGTTTCGGCGGCTTCTGTTCCTCTTGCTTTTCTTCGGTATTGGTGCCACCCCCAGACCCGGCACTGCCTCCCGTTGTTGTCCCACCGCCTGATCCGCCGATCTGTCCGCTGTTCGGGAAGGAGGGGGGCGGTAATGGTGCAGTGGGTTCTACGCCGCGAGTGTAGGGTGGCGTGATTCCCTGGCGCCGGCGGTCGGGCCGCTCGCCGGTTACAACGGTTCCGTTATCGTCCTTGTACCAGTAATAGTCCCACCACCATGGGTAGGCGTAGTATCTTCCCCAGCTGGGATAGGTCCAGTAGTAGTCGGGATAGTAGTCGCTGTAGTAGTAGCCGTACGGGTACTCGGAGTAGTCCTGATGGCAACGCATGCAGTCACGATCCTGGGCTGTGTGAGTATAGCCCTCGGAATCATTGTACGATTGCCTGCTTTGCATATCAGGGTGTTTGATAATGGTATAGCAGCCGAGCGAGACGATCGATGCCGCGACGCCGACTGCGATGGCGATGATAATGTTGCGGGCTTGCATGGGACCAACCAATCTGTTTGAAGCGCCTGGTTTGCGTCTAACGAGTTCGTCGCTCCCGTCGCAGGTGAGCTTAGAAGAACTCGTGGTATGTGATTTTCAGTCCGCGCGTCGGAGAGGTTGTATCGTTGCGGTTATCGATGACATTCTGTATATCGAAACCGATCTCCAGACGTTCGGAGAATATCCAGCGAATTCCTAAATTGAGATAACCCCAGCCCTTGCCGGAGTGTTCCTCATCCTTGTTGTCATTAAGGGCGAGATCGTATTCCGCCACCAGTGATACATCCTGCTGTACCGAAAGATCCGCACCGAAGAAGACGGTGACATCCTCTTCGCCGTCTACATCAGATTCCAACGAATAATTGACGCCTCCGTGCAATCCTGACGACCAGCGATATGTCTGGTATCCTTTAGATACGACAGCATAAAAGCCTTTTGACTTGTACATAAATCGCTTCATGTCGTTAAAATAACGCCCGGAGCCTTGTCCGTCGTACCCGAATGCGATCGCAGGTGTCATCAACGTCTCGCTGATCAACTGGTATTTGACGTTGAACTCGACCTGGTCATAGCCATCAGCTTTGCCATCACCGAGGATACCCTCACCACCATATGATACGCCGAGCATCAGGCGACGGTGGAGCCCGATAGTTGTATTCAGGATCACCGACCCGTTCGACGAGGTCCGCAGGTTCACAGCAAAGCTAGCCCGCGGCAACGTTGCGGCTGTCGGACAGTCGATCAGTTGCCGTGGCGGCATATTGTCGTAGGAGTAACTCCTTCCAGTCTCCGCTATCGGTTCATCTTCGGCAGGGCGATACTGCGCGTCCGCTGAACTGAACAGCATCGCCATGACCGCGATTGCCGACAGCATCGCCAGCCAGTGGGTACGTGGCATCCATGCCTCCATTCCATGTTTCCCGCAATAAATCTCCTGTGAGAGAATGTATGTCGTTATTAGCAACGGTCAAATAAAACAATCAATTGCGGGCAGGAAGGAGTGCGCAGATAGACTCCCTCTCTAACATTACAATAGCAAGTTGAGTGCCTGTTCGTGTGCCGCAGCTGTAAGCTGCGAAGTCGCTTGACTTTGAGGCGGTCAAAGGGAAGGGCTGGAACGGTTGTCGCAGGTGTAAAACGATATGATGAACAGATTCTGTGACGATGAGGTCGCACCGAGGCACAAAGATTGTGCGAATGTCACCCCGGTATCAACGCCTAGACGCCGTACCAGCCAAAATTATTCCGGCCAGTTTTGCGAGAACAGTTCTTTGGCAAAGAGTTGGCCGAGCGGTTTTCGGCTAGAAGCCGGTGGGTTGTAATGCGGGTAGCCGACGGTCAGCAGTGCGACGACGGTCTGCGAGTCGGGTATTTTCAGCAAGTTCTTGACTTTCTTCGGGTTGAAATCCCCAATCCAGCAGGAGCCGAGCTCGAGTTCAACCGCCTGGAGCATGATGAATGAGAAGGCAATTGTCAGATCTATCACCTGTGATTCATACTCACTCTTTTCACCGGAGCGCGGGGCGCCGATACAACCGCAGAGTACCAAGTCTGCTTCCCCCAGTTGCGACTGCTCCATGCAGGCATGCCGTAATTCCTTGCGTACATTCGGGTTAGTAACTACAACGATCCGCCACGGTTGCTCGTTGCGAGCCGACGGAGCGAGGCGGGCGGCTGAAAGCAGTTTTTCTATTGTCTCGGAATTGAGCGCGCTGTCCTTATAGGAGCGAATCGAGCGGCGAGCCGCAATCGCTTCTGATACATTCACTTACGGCCTCCTCTGCCTGAATGCGTGGCGAATGTGATAACGAAAGATAACCAAATATAGTGTGCTTCTCCACTGGAATTTCAGCTGTGCGGCAGGAAAGTTTGGCACAGTGGTTGCTTTTATTCGTTGTAAGCAATGGAATGGAGATACATCATGAAAAAGCGAAATGCCGGGAAAGCGGAAGCGAAAAATCGGAACACGTCGACAGAGCATAGTGTAAAAGATATAAACAGTTCACGGGATAATAAACGAAAGGACAGTCGTTTGAACAGAGAGCAACTCCCCGATCTTGAGTTGATGAAGCGGGTTCAGGAAGGCGATATGGTTTCCTATAACGCGCTGGTCAACCGCTACAAAGATCGATTGTTCAATGTGCTGAACCGGATGCTGTCATCTGAGGACGAGGCCAATGACCTGTTGCAGGAGACATTCCTGCGGGTCTGGCAGCACAAGATGTCCTTCGATTTCCGTTACGCGTTCTCCACCTGGATTTACACCATTGCGCTCAACCTCGCACGCAACGAGTTGCGTCGCCGCAAGAAGATCAAGTTCTTCGACATCTTTGACTTCTCAGAGAAGTTGCCGGCGAAGGAAGAGCGAGTACACCAGAACAGCGGATTGAAGACTCTGCTGGAGACGGAAATCAAACGATTGCCGGAGAAGTACAAGACGGCATTCGTTCTTCGCGACATTGATCATCTTTCGTATGAAGAGATTGCCCAGGTTCTTGGAGTGCCGCTTGGCACAGTGAAGTCGCGAGTCAATCGCGCGCGGGCGATCCTGAGAACAAGACTTAAGCCTCGCATGGAGGAATCATATGAATTGTCGAAAGGTACAATCCTACCTATCAGCATCCTTTGATGGTTCATTGCCCTCCGATCTTTCGAAACGAGTGGAGGAGCATATCAGGGATTGCCGTGACTGCGCGCGCGAGCAGTTTCTGATGAAAGAGATGTTGACTGCCGCAAAGTCGTTGCCACGGCGGCAGGTGGCGGATGATTTCAACCTGAAATTGCTGAATCGGATTTATGCCGAACAGAATCATCCGACCGAGAGTTACTTGCCGGCGGAAGCGCCCGCATTCTGGCATCGACCGTTGGGCTGGCTATCAGCCGCTGCGACGGTTGCCGCGTGCGCACTGGTGGCGGTAATATTCTTCGGCAGCGGTTCGGAGCTGCCTCAGCAGCTTGATCAGACCAATCAACTGATCGCCGACAACAATGTCGGCAACCAGGGTTATGTCGCTCAGAAGGCACAGCATCGGCCTCCGATAACAGCCTATGAGAACGTGATTGGTGTATCGGGCGAACGTTCGAGCTATCGGGCCACGAGCTACAGCAACGATCGTACACTGCGCGTCGCCAACATCGCGCGCGTGGAGTCGCTCTACGTTGACTGGTTGCACAAGCTCGGTAGCCAGGTACCGGAAACTCAGTTTTTCCGCAATGCCGACCATCGCCTGAGATTCGGAAGTCGCGGCACAGACCCGGGCTTCTCAACCGTAAACGCCGGAGTAGTGAGGACATCCTATACGCGCCAGAACTAACGCAGTGGCTCAGCGTTGAGCCGGCTTGAAATCGATAGAGTTTCCGAGAGCACCCGTCTAGTGGCAGGTGCTCTTTTCTTTGAGGACAGCCCCTGATCAATCGGTTGCACACCACCGGAAGCAGTAACGTTAACAGCTTTGGCTTGAGTAATCGCTTGCGAATTCCACCTCGATTAGCCACAATCGTCATACTGTTTACACGGGTGAAGAACGGCCCGAAAGCGCGGTCATACAGGCTGTGGAAGGCGAACTGGCGATGAACTCCCATAACTCGGAACTTGACCTCTCGGCGATAGCCAAGCTGGCATTTCTGCTAGCTCCCGGGCGGCTCAACCAGTTGCGCGCCTGGCTGGGTGAATTCGTGCCTGCCAACCTCTCCGCGACGATTGCCTATGAGATAATCCTGCAATCATATCTCTTCTTCGGCTATGCCCAGGCGATTGAGGCAGCAAAGGTCTTCGCTGAATTGAAGTTGTATGATTCGATGAAGGAGAGACTGCTGGAGCGACCTGCGCGTGATGTGCTGCAGCAACGCGGGGAGGAACTCTGCTCGAAGATTTACGCTCCCAACTTCCAGCGATTGGTGGAGAACATGCGCTCGACCTCGGCGGAACTGGCGGAGTGGATGGTGCTTGAGGGGTATGGTAAGGTTCTCTCTCGTCCCGGACCCGGTGAGGTGGCGCGCGAAGTCGCCAGTGTCGTATTCCTGGTCCGCTCGGGGCATCCGGTACAGCTTTACAGCCATGTACGCGGGGCTCGCAATCTGGGGATCAAGCGTGACGCCCTCAGCAGTGTATTGTCGGACCTCGAGTTCAGCGGCGATGAACGCAAGCTGTTGAATGCAACGATCGAAAAGGTGTTCGCTGAGTGAGGTATTTCCTCCGCATACCGGTGGCGATCTTTCTGCTGTTCCTGGCGGCTGTTGCGCTGACACTCTACCTGGTCACGCAGACCACGCTGGTACACAAGCTGGCGAACCTGGCACTGACTACCTACATCGAATCGAAGTATGACGTCGATATCGAGTTTGGCAAGATCGGTGGCAGCTTGTTCAAGAACCTGGTTGTGGAGGATATTCGAGTCACCATCATGCAGGACTCGCTCTCCTATCGAATCGGCAAAATCGAAAAGCTGGAAGTTTTCTACAATGCGCGAGAACTGTTGCGGGCGAACTGGATTATCGACAGTTTGCGGGTTGAATCCCCCGCAGTGATCCTGCGTAGCGACGAGAACAACAAGCCGATACTGCCCAGTTTCAGCAACGGGGATTCGGAAAAATCGACGGTGTTTCCCGACGTCAAGATCAACGGGTTCGTGCTGGAGAACGCGCAATTCAACTGGCAGCGTACTCCACAGCCGCTGCTGGTGGATAGTCTGACTCTGGCCGGTAGGGGTGAGTACCGTGATGGCGTACTCCATGCAAAACTCGATTCGATTGCGCTTTCGCTCCCGGTCAGAGGATTCAGGTTGCGTGATCTGTCGGGTGAGGTGGCCATCTCGAACAGGTCGCTGGGGGTTGATACACTCTACGTCAAGACCGATTCATCCAAGATCATCGCCAGTGGCATCATGCCCTTTGATCCACAGCAACCGTTTACTTTCCGGTTTCGCGACTCCCACATTTCACTCGATGAGATCGGAATCCTGATCGGCAAGGAACTATCGGGCGGGTTCGACTTTGATGCAAGTATGACCGGCGAATTGAATAACTTCTCGGGGCAGGTCAGCGCCGAGGGCGTCCTGTTCGAACGTGAGCTTGGTCCGCTGGTCAGCCAGTTTCACTTCAGTGATGGGGTGCTCGCGTTCACCGACCTTGAAGGAGACTTCTTCGATGGAACGATGGCAGGCTCGGCTGATATCAACTTCGTCACCCGGCCAGAGACCTATAAGGCTGCACTTGGCATCGAGCATATCAACTTCGATAAGATCGTACCCGAAACTTTCGCGTCGAACTTGAGCGGTAATCTCGAACTGTATGGTTCCGGTCTGGGAGCGAATTCCTTTAACATCGATCTCTACGGCGAATTCGGGCCGGGCAGCTATGATTTTGTCCGTTACGATTCCCTCTATGGGGCAATCAGCCTGAACGTCAACGACCTTTACTTCCACCCCGGGTTCTCACTGGACTACAAGAACTCACACTTTACGGCAGAGGGGGTAGTTGACTACACGGGTCAGATGAACCTTCGGGGTGACTTTAAGACATCTCAACTGGCCGATTTCTGGGGTGATCTTTTTATCGAAGAGTTATCCGGTCCCGCCAGTGCCCGCTACGTGGTCGAAGGACCGGTGCTTGATCCCGATATCAGGGGAACGTTTTCGGGTGACTCGAACAGTTTCTACGGCTTTGCGACAGATAGTGTCTATGCCACCTTCGACATTCGCAGCTTTCTTTACGGCCGCGAAGGGAGCGTTGATTTGAAGTCCTGGAAGAGCGACGTGTGGAACTTGCCTGCGGAGAGTGTCACGGTGTCACTCGACATTGACTCTAACGTTGTCGATATCAAGTCATCGTATCTCTACGATCAGCGCTACATGATGTCCGCGACCGCGCAGGCGACTATCATCGACAGCACAGCGGATGTTGAAGTCCACCAGTACAATTTCGTATTCGACTCACTCTCATACACCGCTGAACAGCCGTTCATGGTGTTGTTTCAGGCGGACCAGATCCTGATCGATCACGCCGCCGTCAGGGGGGATGGCGGACGCCTTGCGTTCGCGACACGCTATGGCTACGATTCCACGATCGATCTCAGCGTCGAGACAGATTCATTCCTTTTCGCCCCCTGGCTGGTTACGCTGGGGCTTGACACGATGATCACCGGCGAACTCTCGCTTGAGGGAACATTGTCAGGAAAGCTCGCCAACCCGACGGCGGAGGTTAAGGGGCAAATCCGTGGACTCTCTTACGGTTCGGATACACTCGGCCTGCTTGATGCACAATTACACTTTGCCGATTCGATGGTCAATTTCACGCAACTGAAGCTTGATTACTTCGGTTATGAAGTCCGCGCCAAGGGGGAGTTTCCGCTGGTCATGAATCTTGATTCAGGCTTCGTGCTTGTGCCGGAGGACTCGATGCGATTGGAGATCAACTCGGATGGTGATGACCTGAGCATCCTTTCATCCGTGAATCCTGAGCTCGAGAGCCTCACCGGCGATTTCGTGATGGAGCTGGATGTATACGGTACGCCGCAGCAGCCGCAAACGCGCGGATACTTCTATCTGGAAAACGGTACGGCCAAGTTGTATCAGATGCAGAACCCGATCGAGGACCTCGAAGCACGCATCACATCGCAGGGCAAGCTGGTTGAAGTCGATTGGGTTGAGGGCAAGGTGCGTGCGAAGAACAAGACCGGCATTGTGCGGTCGGCGGGGGAGATCTACATCGTCGACAGGGATGTTTTCGATTATGATCTGGCAGTCGTTGGGTTTGAGGTGCCGTTCAAGTATGACCTGGGAGACATTTCGGCGCGTGCTGATGTCGATTTGCAGATTACCGGTTCAAGCCCGCCGATAGTGACGGGTGATGTGATAGTGTATGAAGCGGAGTATCTCGATGAATTCGAGGATGAAGAGGTTACGGCAGCGATCCAGGCCGCCGACACCACCGCGCTCTGGGATATGAACATCAATGTCGAGATGCTGCCTGCTTCGGTGCGTGTACGCAACTCCGATGTCAACATGATGGTGGACGGCAATGTGCGTTACCTGCGTGAGGATGGAGGGGAAAACTACATCGGTACGGTGAACATCGCGCGCGGCAATTTTTATCTCTTCGACATGAATTTCGAGATTGAGCCGGAGAGCTATCTAGAGTTTTCAAATGTTGAAGAACCCGATCCCGATC
>JBECKX010000030.1:0-12617 GCA_040235515.1 Candidatus Zixiibacteriota bacterium | reverse complement strand
TCTCAGCCCAACCACCCGGTTTTCTGGCGGCATGTCGTGCGCTGCTGTCGGGAGCCCATCGCCCGATAGTCGAACAGCTACGCTCGCGGGGGTTTGCCGTCTGCATCAATGATTCCGGCGACTTCTTCTCAGCCTCGACCGCTTTCTTCGCGCGGATTCCGTTGAGGATCGGACGAAACAATCAAGCCTCCGGCTTCCTGAATCATTTCACCTATCCGTATGATTTCAATGCCAATCTGTTGGAAAAGCGATTCCGCCTCCTCGAACCGCTCAATCTCGCAATTGAGCCGGGGAAATATCTGGCAAACACACTCAATGTCGACAGCGCAGCACGGGAGTTACTCCTGCAGCGGCTCGGGATAGATTGCCGGGAACAGCGATACTTCACACTGCAGCCATTTGGAGGCTGGGAAGCGAAGAACTGGGGGGTTGGAAAATTCGCCGAGTTGTTGCGGCAGTTTCGTCAAGAAACGGAGCTGCTGCCGGTGATCATCGGCGCCCCATCTGAGAAAGAGCTTTGTGAGGAATTGCTCCACGAGAGTGGAGGTTTGGGAGTTGTGGCCGCCGGTTCGACTTCGCTGGCAGAATCGATTCTCTTAATCAGCGCTGCGCAACTGCATTGCGGAGTTGATTCCTTCGGTGCACATGCCGCCGGACTGTGCGGCGTTAAAGCCCTGGCGCTGTTTGGACCCACGAATCCGAGGATGATCGCGCTTCCCTGCAACACCACAGTTTCGATTCAGAAATCTGGTCCGGGGATGCCGCAACCAGGTAAAATCTATTGTTGCAGGTACGCGGGTCGCGGTTGCAGTTGTGGTGACCCGTTGCGACAACTGGAGGTCGCCACTGTCCTTGATGCGCTTTTGCGCTTGTATGATAGCAAGATCGAAAACAATTTGATTGTGGTGTAGCTGCCGGTTGATGGCTGCTGCCACACAGCATGATCGATTATGAGTTGACACTCAGTATGTGCAACGGTATCATGTGCCACCCCTTCAGCAAGAGAGAGTTGTAGTCAATGTGGTTAGTCAGGTTTTTAGAAATAACGGTTCGATATAGAAGGTTTATCATCCTCAACACGGTGGCGGTAACGGTTCTCGCCATCATCGTAAGCCTGCTCCTGCCTAAAGGTTACATCGCAAAGACATCGGTGTTACCGCCCGAATCGGAATCACCGATGGGAATGTTGGCCGGGCTGACCACCGGTCACATCGCGATGGCGGTCACCAATTTTGCACTGCCACTGATGGCCACACCCTCCGACCTTTACGCCAGCATGTTAAAATCTGACACGATCCTCGGTGAAGCGGTTGATTCGCTTGGCCTGCAGGAGGTTTACAAATGCGAGATGCGTCAGCAGGCGATCGGCATGCTCAAGGAAAAGGTAAACGTGCGTGTTGAACCGGAGGGCATTGTCATCGTCGAAGTGGAGTCGCGCTCGCCTGAACTCGCGGCACAGATCGCGAATACGTTGATAGACCTGCTCGACAGCCTGAATCGCAAACTCCAGAATAGAAAGGGTCAGGAGTATAAAGAGTTTCTGAGCAGACGACTGGCCGAGACCGACAGCCTGCTCGCAAATGCCCAGGAAGCTTTGCGGCAATTCCAGGAGAAGAATCGAGCGGTCTCGCTGGATATGCAGTCCGAGGTCCTGATCGACAATCTGGCGCAGCAGAAGGCTGCTCTGACCACAGCCGAAATTGAGCTGGAAGTCCTCTCCAAGACGGTGGCGAAGGATCACCCCGAGTACCGCCGGAAAGAATTGATGGTTAAGGAACTGCGCCGGAAGCTGATGGATATCGAACGAGGCGCGGGACCCGACTCGTTGCTCTCGGTACTCGATATCGACTTGAGTAAGATCCCTGACCTGAAAATGCAGTTTGCGATCCTGACCCGCAATGCGAAGATCTACGAGCTATCTTATGAGATGCTCTTCCAGCAATACGAGTCCGCAAAGCTGCAGGAAAAGCGCGACATGCCGACGATCATGCGTCTGGATGTCGCCAAGCCTCCGATCGAAGCGGCCAAACCGAAGAAGCGGTTGATTGTGATTGCCGCGTTCCTCCTTTCAGCCGGGTTTTCCGTCGCATTCGTCATTTTCCTCTCACTCGCGCGCGAGGAGAAGCATCCACTCCACGAATTCCTGAACAAGGCGGGTGGTTGGTGGGGCGAAATTAAAAATCGACCCCTCGGTTGAGAATCAAACCTGATGAACATCCTCTCTGGAAGCGGTGAGAGACTGGGGCGCCTGGGTGGTTACGCCACACTTGCCGGCAACGGGATAATCCTCGGTAGCGTCGGTGCGTTCGGTGGTATCGGGGGTACCGCAATCATCTGTGCGATAATCGCCGGCTTCATCTTTTTCTTCTCATCGATTGGCCTGCCACTGGCACTGGTGCTTTTTTCGCATGTTGCGACACTCACACAGGTCGACGATATGCTGCTTCGCTACGCGAAGTGGGGGCTGGTTGTCCTTTTGACCATCTGGAGCATTCTCCAACTCTCGCTCGAACAGCGCCTGACGAAGTACCAGGCCAACCCGATTGAGATTTCTGCCCTTGCCTATCTTGGCTGGGGGCTGGCGTGTTCCCTGCTGGCGGTCGCGCCGATGAGAAGCGCTGGCGAGGTGCTGCGGATGATGACGTTGATCCCCGCCTATACCCTGACCCGCATGTTGGTGAGGAAACCGGGGCACGTCATGGCGCTGCTTGCGGCGTTTGGCATTTCGGTCATCGTCAGCGCGCTGGCGTCATTCGCGGAGATCTTCGGCAGCGGTGTTCCTCGTGCGAGCGGCTTGTACATGAATGCGAACATGCTCGGAATCTTTATGAGTTTCGCAGTCCCGGCACTCTATCTCGGATTCTATCTAAGTAAGAACTGGCTCTTTCGAATCTATTTCGCAGGCTGTATCGCGGCAGGTGGGCTTGCGCTCCTGATGTCGTGGTCGCGCGCCGGGTACCTCAGCCTCGCGGTGACCACCATCATCTTTCTTGTCATTCGCAAGAACAAACGAATGCTGGCACTGCTGGCAGGGGTCGCGGTCGTCGGAGCAATCCTCTTCTTCTCTTCACCCACCGGCCAGCTTGTGATCAGTTCCTCCCTGAGGTTGAAGAGCGGTGTTACGCACCGAACGCTTCTGTGGAAGCATGGCTTCGAGGCTTTTGCCTCACACCCGATCTTCGGCGTAGGCTACGCAGCCCCGAAGAATGATGTCGTCGAGCGCATCTATTGGAATGACCCGGTGCAACACCTGCTGTATCGGGAACCGGACAGCAGCTTTGCCCCACACAATATCTACCTGTACGCGATGATGTCAGCCGGTGTACTGGGATTGCTGTTTCTGCTCACCCTGTTCTACCAGATCTCCCGGTTCATGGCAATCGGCTGGCGCACTGCTCGCAGCCCCGACGTCCGGGTAGCCTGCCAGATTGGCCTGGCTTTGATGGGGGGCATCGTGGCGCACGGCTTCTTTGAGACCGGCGGTTTCTTCGGTCACGGTTCATGGGCGACATATTTCTGGGTGCTGATCGGAGTGATCAGCGCAATCCAGTCTGGTGCGATGCAGAGAAACTCTAAGGGGAGTAACGCAGAGCCCGCTCCGGCCGGTAGCGTTTAGATAGTCAGCAGTAATCGGTGGCTGGTAGCTAGTTGCTGGTTGCCGGTTTGGGCGCCAGTTTCTTCAGCAGCTTATCCGTTTCTTTCAACTTATCCTTCTGCCGCTTCGAGACCTCTTCACTCGGCGAGTAAGCTTTGATGCTGGTCAATTGCTCGATCGCCGCAGCGGTGTCGGCGACCGCAAGCGAGATTGCCGCGAGTTGGTAGCGACATTCGATCAGGTTGAAGTAGTTCTGAGACGAATCAGCTTCGAGCTGGGAGATGATCTCTTCGAAGTATGTCGTTGCGTCGTACACCCTCCCTGCATGCAGTGATGCAAACGCCATCGCCCAGTTTGCCAGTCTGCTGTCTGGGTAGCGGTCATGGATGCGACCCGCCGCAGCCAGCGCGTCATCATACCTCTCCGCATCGATCAGCACCCAGACGAGTGAATTGAGTGCGAGGTCGCCACTGATCAGGGATGAATCAATCGCCGTGTGGAGTTCCTCTATTCCCTGCTCCTTGCGATCGGCAACCAGCGGCAGCCAGTTGATGAATTCGGTGCGAGCCGATTTCCAGTAATGATAGTTACCGAGGACGACATAGGTGTCGTAGAGACCGGGGTCGATGCGCAGCGCATCAAGGCAGCGGTTCTTCCCCTTGACTCCTTCCTTCATCGCGCTGAACCAACTGCCGGTATGCCCCTCCAGCGCGGCACGGTAGGCGCGCACGCTCCCCTGAATGAAGAGCGCCCAGGCAGGATCGTTGCCGCTGTCGATAGCCGACTGCGCCTGCCGCTCGGCTGCAGCAAGGAGCACTTCAAAAGAGTCTGCCAGCGCGAAATCCTCCGAATCCATCATCTTGCTGTGCAGGATCGCGGCGAGCATGAAGTAGGCGTTGTAATCGGTGGAATCGTGCGCGACGATCGGTTCGAACAGGGCCTGGGCAGAGTCAAACTCCTCGGTGATGCTGAGCGCAATCCCGGCCTTCATTCGGGCGACGCAGGCGGAATCGAGGTCGACCGCGAGCGCAGTGGTCGCCAGCCCGGCCAGGATAATCGAGATAATTACTCTACTAACACAACACATCGTAATTTATATGTCGTCATCGTGGCCGATTTCACAAATACTTTCCGGCAAACACTTTCCCGGACAGTGCGAAAGTGTTATAGTGACCGCCATGTTGGATTGAAAATTAGCTGTTCTTGATAGAATGAGGAGTTCCGAGATGATCGACTTTGAACTGACCGATGATCATAAAATGGTCGCGCAATTAGCGCGCGACGTAGCGCATAAGTACCTGGCGCCCAAAATCCAGGAACTTGATCGCGCCGTCAAGACCGACCCCGAGTTCATCGGCCATTTGCGTGATGCCGATCTGCTGGGTGTTTGTATTCCGGAGCAATACGGCGGCATGGGGATGGACTACATCTCGCTCGGCCTCGTTTGCGAAGAGATGGAGTATGTCGACACAGCCGCGCGCGTCATCTTCTCGGTGCACGTCGGACTCAATTCGATCACGCTGCTGGCCTGGGGTAATGAGGAGCAGAAGCAGAAGTACCTCGTGCCGCAGGCAAAGGGTGAGAAGATTGGCACCTTTGGTTTAACTGAGCCGTCGGCCGGTTCAGATGCTGTTGGTATTCTCACAACCGCCCGCAAAGATGGCGACAAGTATATCCTGAATGGTGAGAAGATGTGGATATCCCTCTCAGAGGTTGCAGATCACTTTCTTATCTTCGCGTGGACCGACACTGATAAACAAAAGAAGCGTGACCACTCAGGACTATCATGCTTCATCGTTGAGCGCGAGTTCGCCGGTGTGACCACCGGATCGATCGAGGGAAAACTGGGCGTGCGCTCAGGCAAGACCGGTTGGATTGCCATGCAGGATGTCGAAGTGCCCGCGGCCAATCTTGTCGGCAACGAGGGGGAAGGCTTCAAGATTGCGATGGTGTGCCTCGATGGTGGCCGCTATACGGTCGCCGCCGGCTCAACCGGGTTGATCAGGGCCTGTATGGACGCCAGTAAGGAGTATGCCCTGACGCGGAAGACATTCGGTGAAGAAATTGCACGGCACCAGTTGGTGAAAGAGATGTTCGCGGAGATGATTTATGGCTATGAAGCGGGAAGGCTTCTCTGGATGAAGGCGGGCTGGCTCAAGAACAAGGGTGTCCGCAACACGAAAGAGACGTCACTGGCCAAGTGGTTCTGCACTGATCAGGCTGAGAAAGCGGCGTACAATGCGGTTCAAATTCATGGCGCCTATGGTTTCTCGGATGAGTACCCGGTGGAGCGATTCTTCCGCAACTCCAAAGGTGCGGCGATTTATGAGGGCACACGCGAGATCCACAAGCTGATGCAGGCGGATTATTTCCTTGGCTTCCGTGAGGACCGCCCGCTGCGGAACATGCCACCGGCGGTGGGGTGATCTCGGAGCGGAGCGCGGTTCGGAGAGATCGGCTCGATGTTCCGCTACACTATCGTGAGTTGGATGCTAGGCAGATAGCCTCACTGCGTTTGGTCAAGTTCCCGGAGGGTTTGACCTACAAATCAGTGGTCTACCGCCAAAATGAGATTGATTTATCCAGTATAAGTGTTACATAAGGGATAGTGATTTAGCGGGTCCATTCTTGTGGCCCCTGTAAAAGGAGTCTTTCCATGAGGTATTCTCTCACTATCCTGGCAACGTTGATTTTACTCTCGATTGCCGTATCAACTTCGCGTGCCGAAGTCTGGTTCGGTGGCGATCTGCCGTATGCCTTTTCCAATGATGACATCGACAACGGCCTTGGTTTCCAGGGGAAGTTACAGACTCCGGTCAAGCCATTCATGCTTTTTGAGGCCGCACTTGGCTGGTATAAGTCGGACACGATCGTTGACAAACTCTCTGACGGCGACTACTCATTGACGTGGCTCTCAGGTACACTCATTCTGACCTCAACAGCCCCGCAAATCCGACCCTATGGAGGAATCGGGCTTGCTTACTTCATGCCTTCTCATGGCCTGAGCGATCGAGCACTGCAGGAACTGGACGGGTATGACGTTACGTTGGAGGAAGAGATTAACTCGAGAGTCGGGCTGACGCTGAAAGGTGGAATTGCGATATCCCTTTCACCTGCGGCACAGATTCAACTGGGCATCACATATCTCTACTTTGACACGGAGGTCGACTACACTCTGAGACTCGCAGATCCGGAGTTCGTGGCAACCGGCAGTGAGAAGATAGACCTGTCGGCATTTACGATCGGATTCGGGATCGCATTTAATCCGTTCGCCGGCGCCAAACGCGGCGGATCGATCTGAGCAGCTTGCATCCTGGCTCAATCACGTTATACTAATCCCATGAGATTCTTCATTCCCTTTGCGGAGGATGCGACCGAGGCCGAGTCGATTTACAGCGACATCAGACGGTTCGTGATTCAATCCTCCGGCTGCGAACTCTCCGAGCGGCGCTTTCACCGCCTTCTGATTCATGAAAAATACTCCCCCGAAGAACAGCAGGAGATTCGTGTGGGAATGAACTGCTTCCACAATGACGAACTCGTGATCGCGATTCTATGGGACCACAAACGTCAGGTCTATCTTGTCTGCACTCCATCAAGGGGAATTTCCAAAGAGCGGCCGATCGTGTTTAAGAAGAAGATGGTATTGGAAGCGGACGAGTTCGACCAGTAGCCTGCGACCGCTACTCTGTATCGCCTCGGCACAACCATGCTTTGCGCCCCATCCAGCGCAACCAGCCTCGACCTCGCCCGGATTCGCCGGTAGTTTCATCCCATTATGGGGCAAGGTGATACCCGAACGCCCCAGTTTTTGCGGCAGAAATGGCCAGCGGGCGGCGCAAAGGCTGCGTGCCCCTATTCTATTGTTAAACAATATGTTACGTGCGATTCGCTAGGCTCTGGCGGGTGACAGACAGTCGCAGTTTCTGCGAATTCGCTGACAGCGACCTGCTCTGAAAATGTATGTCACCCCTGCAACTACTTATTTATCAGTAACTTACATCTTAAATTTCGCGGATCGCAGTCTCGGCATGATCTCTGCTATACAGTATGTCGAAGTCAGTTACTCTTAAGAAACATAATGGCGGTGAAGGGTACTGATGAGGAGGAGATCAGGGAACTCCTTGGTGAGGGAGGAGTTCCCTTGATCTTTTTTTATCGGTTTTTTCAGATTGATTTTATGGTTTTGAGATGAGTTTCGCGGAAAGCTTACCTTTTCTGAAAATGTACGAAACGCGATTCAAATAGCTCTGTTACAATGGAGGCGAGGAATTGCTTACAAGCGTCCTCGTTAGTCATTCTACATCGGTGCATGGAGCTCTCCGTCAGTAAATGGTAACTGAGCTGAGGGCTCCTGCTATTTTAGGGGCTCACTTCGGCCGGAACTCTACGCCGCTTCAATTCCTTCAGCATCAATATCCACAACAGCAGTGCCAGCAGCCAGGGGTAATGCCACCAGAGCAGCCGCACAGCATCCACCGTCGGCAATGGCGTCCACTTGCCAAGTGAGAGCAGCATGAAGGCGAACAACAAGGCGTAAGACTTCGCGTACTCTCGGACAAAATAGAATGCCGGCAGGATCAGCAGGATGTAACTGTATGATTTCATGCGTGGCGCGATAACGGCATAGACAATGCAGACCATAAACACGATCAGAACCGAGCTGCTGTCCCTGGTTTCCCCCGTCGCACCATAGCGACGCCAGAATCTGGTAGTCGCAAGCACTACTGCAACGACGAGCAGCAGATACAATGCTACGACTACTCCCTGAGGCAAAGGCGTGGTTCCGGTCGAGGCAGCAATCAGATTAGAGGTGTCGGTCAGGAAGGCGAGCATCGAGTGATTGTACTCCGCGCCACCTTCCTTGATCAGTCGCACGAGTGTCAGAAAGCTGGCAAAACGCTCCGGATCCACGAGATAGCTCGCGGCTGCATAACCCCCTGCACCAATCAGCCCGAGGCCACCTGCAACCACCCGCTGCCGCTTCGGTAGCATCAACAACAGAATCAGGAATGCGAGATAGGTGAACTTAAAGAAAGATGCCAGCAGTATCAGGATAACGAAGGGAATGCTTCTTCTCTTGATGAAAAAGAGAAATCCGAGCCAGAGCAAAATCTGCTCGACCAGGCTTACATTACCGGTGAGCAGGTCCCAATAGATCGCGGAAGTGAATGCCAGCAGCGCAAACAGCAGAAAGAGGGCTGAGGATCCGCCATTGTAAAATGAGGCTCGCCACAGGATCACCAGTAGCGCAGCAAGTATCACTTTGAGCCAGAGCCAGAGCTGAAAAGCTGTGCTCCAGTCAAAGAGCGCGAACACCCTGAAGAAGTAGATGGTTAACGGAGGATAGACGTACGGCAGTGCGATCTGCTCCGGAGCCACACTATTGAGAGCATCGACGCTGTACGGATCACCCCCCATCGCGTCGACTTTGGCCGCATAGTAGTAGGTCTTGAAATCCCACTGTGATTCCTTCCCTGCGACCGCTCCGGTACTGATGCTGATAATGGCATACGCCCAGTAACCGAGGACAAGTGCAAGGCCGATGTACGCTGAAGTTTTGTTGCCCATGATCGTCAGCCGCTGTTAGCGCCACTCCTCAGGCACGGGAATGATGAACGCTATCGGTGGATCTGCGGGATAGGAATCATAGACGATGATCAGGCTCCTGCCCCGCTCATACCACGACATGCCCTCCCAGTTGACATTCTCCCAGTTGCCCGCATCGAGTTTAGCGAGCACATTCTTCAGATGCGCGCGCATCTCTTTGGAACAACACGCCTTCAATTCATCGAGATTGCCCGGTATGACTTGCTTTACCAATTCGTTGATCTCAACCGGCGCGCCGATCGGGTTGCCGGTCATATCGTATCGCTGGAGTATCTTGCTCAGGTAACGCGGCTCATTACCGGAATTCGGTTCCGGCGCGTTCTCCGATTCGAGCAGCACGATCAGCCCGTCGACCAGTCCGCTGTCGCTCTCGTGTTCATACCAAACGAGATCTGGAGCGCGATAGCGCTGCGCCAGCGGCATGGAGTTGGTGTCTTTCGGGGTAGTGAGTTTGAATTTGAAGAGTGGCTTATCGACCCACCCCGAGGCACTGTTCGCATCGATCCGGTGCACGATTACAACAGGTTCCAATGCCCGCCTGCTGATCTCGTCGCGCCATTCCTCGGGGAGGTAGTGGTAACCGGGATAACCACCTTCCCAGACAACCGCTACCAGCGAGGCTTGGCGATCAACCGCCTTGACCGCGAGACCTTCCAGCCCCCGGTTGCCCAATTCGGTAACGCTTTTATCGTATTCTGCGACTACGCCGTAGCGATCGTTGCCGCCACTTCGCTTCGAAATCAGACAACGCAGTTGCTCGGAAAGAACCGCGATGCGGCCATCCGCCAGCAGGTCGATCGATTCGAGGTCCATCGCCAGTTCGGCGCCCTTCAGTGGGATCTCCCGCAATCGCCCAGGGTCCAGCGGAATGATGGGGCAGTCGGTGTGCGGTAACGGGTACTCGAAGTAGCGTCCATCGGAGTCATCACCCACGAGCAGAAGTTTGCCGTCGGCGACACAGATACCGGAAGCCTCAGTAAGCTCCGCCCGTTCGCTCACGGAATCGACACGACTCTCGAGACATGAGAGCAGCACAGGTACCACCACAAGCACGCCCGCCATGAGTCGCCGGAACGCAGTGATTCGAGTCGTTTGCATTGTGGACAATGAAACTGTTCAAGTAGCGGATCGCAATTCATTTCCAGCGAAACCGGAACCCCGGCTGGAGTGAAGCCAAGGTCGGAATTGCGGAGGAGCGCTGATTTGACTACCTTCGTCGAGAGCTTACAAGCGCGGGTCGCTTACTCAGGAGTGTGACGGCAACATGGTAGAGCGTTCAACTGGCAGATCTATCCTGCTGTGGGTAGTGGCTGTCGTGATTACGCTGGCGTCAGCCGCCTATCAAAGAATGACCGGACCGTCTTATCCGGTCAAGGGCGAACTGACCCTGGACGGGGTTCCGGTCAGCTATCTTCTTCCCACGACCCATGATTCCGGCATCGACGCCGGGCTCGGGCTGCGGCTCCCGACCGGATATCGCGGCATCCTCGAGTGGCAACGGGTCAACAGCAGGGATCGCTGGCAACGCTTGATCTTCATGCCGGAAGGCGACTCACTAGGCGCTGCCATTCCGCAGCAGCCACCGGCGGGCAAGGTGCGCTATCGTGTAGTAATCGACGGCCCTCACGGCGAGCGCTACTCACTCACCGAACAACCTGTCGTCATCAGATTCAAGGGCGCTGTCCCGCTGGCCGTCTTGATCCCACACGTCTGCTTCATGTTCTTCTCCATGCTATTCGCGGCACGAACCGGCCTGCAAACGCTTGTCCGCAACGATCGACCACTGAAACTGGCAGTCGTCACGACAATCCTGCTATTTATCGGGGGGCTGATTCTGGGACCGATCGTGCAGAAGTATGCGTTCGGAGCTTACTGGACAGGCTGGCCCTTCGGCAAGGATCTCACCGACAACAAGACGGCCTTCGCATTTTTGTTCTGGATCATCGCCCTCTGGCGGAGTCGGGGTGGCAGGAACGCACGCGGCTGGTTCATCACTGCAACCATCGTCCATTTCGCGGTCTACCTGATCCCCCACAGCGTTCTGGGGTCAGAACTCGACTATACCGAGAGCGCCCCCGGCGAGTAGCCGACGCTACACGCGCGCATCATCGCTTGTGGTCAAGGAGGATGCTGAGGAAGAAGCTCACCACGGAGATCACGATACTACCCAACACGGCCGCGATCAACCCTTGCACTTGCAGCGCGGGCGTGAAGGCAGCGGTGAGCCACAGCATCGCAGCGTTAATCACCAGCGTCAGCAGTCCGAGCGTCAGGAGGATAAAGGGAAACGCGAAGAAGTTGATGATTGGTTTGATGATCGCGTTGATCAGTCCGAATATGCCGGCAACGATGATCATCTCAACGATCGTGCCATCGAAAACGATTCCATCGATCCAGCTTGCCGCCGCCCAAAGCGCGACCGCGTTAATCAGAAGCCTGATGACAAGTCTTGCCAGCATCGTGAACTAGTCTCCTTTCTGCAACGAGCCTGTGGGGCCCTCTAACTGTCGATACGCGAATTCCATCCTGCGGTTGTTTCTTATACGGGATTCCGGCGGCGATTGCCGGTAATTTAGTCTGCTCGAATTAGAACGACCCGCAACGGTTAACGCTCTACCTCCGGCAGTCTCAATCCGCTGAGTGAAGCGATCAAGGCGACGAAGGCGAGACTGGCGAGGGCGTAGATTGTCCCGAAGGTCTGCGCGATCAATCCGAATGCACTGCCGACAAGTAGCAGCATGCCGATGACGGTGTTGCTGAGCGCAACGTAGGAAGCGCGCGTGCGGGGGGTTGCCATATCGATCAGGTACGTTTTGCGACCGAGCCGCGCCCCACCATGCGCAATGCCCATCACCAGGAAAAAGATGGCATAAGTATAGTCAACCCTCAGTAAGTCTGAGCTGACGGCTGTCAGCACGCTGACGCAGATCCCGAGCACTGCTGTCAGAAGCGCCGAGCACACCATGACAAGCCTGCTGGAACGATCAGCGAAGCGGCCCCAGATCGGTGCGCTGATCGCCCCGCCCAGTCCGCTGGCGACAAACATCAATCCCAGGCCGGAAGCAGTGGCGCCACTGTTCTCGTTGGCAAGAGCAGCATAAAAGGGCAGCGAAAGCGCGGTGGAGAGCAGCAGCGCACGAGTCACGACGAAATGCCGGAACTGTTGGTCGGTCACGAGCAGCTTGGTGCTCTTGAGTGCACTACGCCAGGCATTCCCTCCCCCCTCGGTTGCGCCGGGGGCTTCCTTCAATGTCGCAAAGACCACGGCAGCCAGCAGCCAGACCGCACCTGCGCCGATCAGTACGCCGTAAAAGAACTCATCCCCCAGTTCCCCTTGATGGACCAGTTTGGCGTACGCCCCCACCGAGACGGTAACGACACCGGCACCGAGGGCGGCATACCCGGATAGCGT
>JBECKX010000002.1:0-6631 GCA_040235515.1 Candidatus Zixiibacteriota bacterium | reverse complement strand
CAGTGGGGGTTGATCCGCAATCGCGCAACCTTATCTTCGACAAAATCGAACATCTGCGCGGAGATGGTCGAACGATCATCTATACGACACACTATATGGAGGAGGCACAACGCCTCTGTGACCAGGTGGCTATCATCGATCATGGAAAGATTCTCGATATCGACGGAGTGAACCAGCTGATCGATAAGCATGGCGGAGACGCCATAGTCACGGCGGATTTACTGGAAGCTCCACCCGCGGGAGTTGTGCTTCCGGGTGAGTTAACCGACAGCTCGCTGCGCTTCAATTCTCGACAACCTTTTGACCAGGTTGCGGCCCTTAACGCGCAGGGCGTGAAGTTTGAGAATCTCCATATAGATAAGCCAAACCTGGAAAGCGTGTTTCTCAATCTGACCGGAAGGAGCCTGCGCGACTGATGGGTGCGATAGTTCATCTGGCGATCAAAGACTTGCGGTTGCTGTTGCGCGACCGTTTCGGGCTTTTCTGGGTGATTGCCTTCCCGTTTCTGATGGCGCTCTTTTTCGGATCGATCTTCGGTGGCGGTGGTGGCTCCACGCGCGGCATGAAGATAGCCGTGGTCACCGACTCATTGATGCTGGCGCCGAGTCAATCGGCTGAGAAGTTCTATACTCAACTGGAGAAATCAAGCGCGCTTTCGGTTCAGCGTATGATGCTCGACTCCGCAAAGGCAGCAGTCGCTAAGGGCAATCTGGTAGCGTATGTTGAGTATCGTCCGGGCGGACTGGAGGGACAGCCGTTTGCGATGTTTGCCCCCAAGGGTGGTCCGGAGATAGAAGTTGGAATTGACCCCTCACGCCGTGCCGAGACAGGCTACCTGCAAGGGCTGGTGAATCAAGCATATTTTGCTCAAATGCAGGGCATGTTCGACAACACACAATCGTGGCGATCCACCATTGGCAAACAGCTCGGCGCGCTTGACACTGCGAGTTCGATTGATCAGGCAAAGAAGAAATCGCTCCGTAATCTCTACTCGGGATTGGATAATATCGCGCTGTCGATTGAGCAAATCGACTCCGTTGAAGCTGCAGCGAGTCAGCAAACTGGTGTGACGGATTCCGCGGCAGCTAAGCCGAAAGCTGGATTCGGGAATGTTGATATCAAGTTCACCGATGTCGCAGTCAATCGGACGGGGCCGCGTTCGGCATTCGAAATCACGTTTCCGCAGTCGCTGCAATGGGCGTTGATCGGCTGTGCGGCAGCTTTCGCCATCTCGATTGTGGTCGAACGGACGCGCGGGACATTCATGCGGCTACGCTTAGCTCCCATTTCCAGAGCACATATTCTGGCCGGTAAGGGACTGGCTTGCTTTGCGAGCTCGGTCTTTGTTTCGCTGCTGCTGCTGGCCGTCGGCTGGCTGGCATTCGGGGTACGAATCTTATCGCCACTGAATCTGGGGCTGGCAATCCTCGCCTCAGCCTACTGCTTTGTTGGGTTGATGATGCTGATTAGCGTCCTTGGCAAGACAGAACAGGCCGTGGCCGGCTCCGGCTGGGGAATTCTGATGGTCTTTGCCATGACGGGAGGCGGGATGGTTCCCCTGATGTTTATGCCTTCCTGGATGTCAAAAATAGGGAGCATCTCACCGGTCAAGTGGAGCATGCTCTCCTTCGAGGGTGCGATCTGGCGTGGTTTTACGCTCACGGATATGATGACACCTGTTATCATATTGTTAGCTTATGGCACGGTGGCCTTCCTGATAGGCGTCGTGATCCTAAAGCGTTATGGCGATTGACTTTATGAGATACTGCCAAGTATTGGACCGAAACTGCTTTTGACCACTCAACCATGCTGAAGTTCTTGCGGTTAAATAGAACATCTGTTATATAACAGTCGTTATAATAAATTCAGACTGGGAATCGCATGGCAAGGAAAACATCCTACACTCAAAACTCTATCGTAACCGCAGCTATCCAGGTGGTGCAGCGGCAGGGAATCGAGAACCTGAGCGCCAGAAGTGTTGCCGCTCAACTTGGTTGCTCGACTGCTCCGGTGTATAGCAGTTTTGACTCGATGACCTCACTGGAGAAGGCCACATTGTCCGCCGCCAAGGAGAAGTTGCTCGACTACACCAAGCGGCCGGTGACGGAGTTGATTTTCCTGAATATCGGGATTGGAATGGTCACGTTTGCGCGCGAGGAGCCGGAGCTATTCCGCGCGCTGTTTTTCGGGGAGAGCCGCAAGCGAGAAATCCTTGATGAGATCCTGATGACCTGCTTTGACCGAATGTCAGAGGATCAGCAACTGAAGGAGGTACCCACTGCCTCCAAGGTGGAACTACTCGACCGCATGTTCATGTTCGCCCATGGAATGGCATCGCTGGTGAGTGTCGGATTGCTCTCCAACGATAGCGATCAATATGTCAGGGGGATGCTGAGCGACGTTGGCGGATTGCTGATTGAGGATGTCATCAAGAGAATGCAGAAGGAGTCATAGGGTCTGCTGCGGGCCCGAGTGGAACTCGGTTCTGAAATCTTATGAGACCGGCTTGATTCGTCTCGCCATCAAGATCGTGAACAACAGAATCGCGACGCTGAAATAGCCCAGGTAGTTATAGCGCGTGATTTGCCCGTTCACGCCCTCTCCCACGATTAAGCCACCGATCGAAGCCGCCAACCCGGCGGTAAACTGCTGAACCGCTGCATTGATACTCATGAAGGAGCCGCGGTTTTCCGCCCGAACGGCAGAGGTTATCATCGCCAGCGCCGGGACCCAGCGACCGCTCGCGGTAACGAAGAATATGCTCGTGATCAGAAGAGCGAGAGCGAGCGCAACGGGTGGCAGGTTGGTGATCAGCCAGACAGGAAGAATTGTCAGGATCGCGAAGATGACGAAGACGCGCGGTTTACCGACCTTATCTGACAAACGACCCACTAGGGGATTGCTGATGATAGTCGCCGCTCCGCCGAGCAGGTAGATATAGGTTAGCTGCATCTCGGTGAAGCCAACATTGTGAACCATATAGGGTGCGATGAATGGTATCAGCCCGAAATGACTCAACACCAGCAGAAAAGTAAAACCGAGGGCTCTGAGCTGATTCTTGTGGACCCAAAGGTTGGTGATAACTGAAAAGAAGCCGCGTTCCCCGAGGCTTTCTGAGTCGAGATGATCGCGGATAGGAGGAACCATTTTCCAGAGCAGGGCCAAAAGCGGCAATCCAAACGCGGCGACAAATATGAATGGTGCATGCCAGCCGTAGAGATTTGCCAGATAGAGACCAAATGGTACTCCAAAGACTGAGGAGATTGAGAAGGCCGCACCAAGTATCCCCATTGCCCACCCGCGACGCTCGAGCGGAATGACATCCCCGATAATCGAGAGGATCAAAGCTGAGAGTACACCACCGAAAGCGCCCGTGATTACTCGTGCCAGCAGGAGCGCTACGTAGGTTGGAGAAAGCGCACACGCGACAGTGCCAAGGATGAAGCCGATGTAGACGACGATCAATGCGTGCCGTCGGTCAAAGCGATCGAGCACGAAGGCGGCGATCAGTCCGGCGGTCCCGGCGCTGAAAGTGTAGCCCGAGACCAGCAGCGAGAATTGCTGTGGGGAGATATCAAAGATACGCATCAACTGCGGCCCGAGCGGCATCATGATCATAAAATCCATGATGTGCGAGAAATTGGCCGCTGTCAGGGTGAGCAGCAGGAGGCGTTCGCGACGCAGTGAATCTGGCATCAGTAGTGCAATGACCGGAAAATGGTAGGCCAGGCGCGCGTGATTCGACTACTTGGATGGTAATGCAAAATCAGCCACGATATGCCAGCGTTGATCACCGCGCTTGTGCCAGATTCGCAGATAGCTCTGAGTTTCGTCACCGTTGCTTCCGCCCTTGACATGCTGGGTACCGTAAGCATAGCCGATGTCACCAGATTCCGAGACCACCACTTCAAGCGTGCTCACATCGATTTCTGAGGGTAGCTCCTTAAGCGCAGCGGTCGCGTAATTGAGCCCTACCTGCGGAGTGATCCCATTGCGATAGAAACGGATATCGTCGTCGAAGAGTGTGGCATAGTGCTCACGCAGTTCGTCGCCGGTCAGGTCAGTGAGGCTCGCTTCGAGGTCGGCGAGTTCGCTCCAACCTTCCTCCCTGTCGAAGTGTGTCCCGACCGAGGAGGCCGTAATCATCTCCTCCGGAGCATAGGGACCATCATGATTTACACCGATATCGATCACAACCGCCCAGCCACCCGTTAGTGTCTTGCGCCAGACGGAGAGGTAGTGTCCGAAAAAGGTATCTTCAGAACCTTCCCCTTCAGGGAAATACTCCCATGGTCCGGTTGTGTAGCCGAGGTCACCGGCGGCGGAAACATCGGCAAAGATTGGCTCCCACACCAGCAGGGCTTTGGTGGGTCCGCGATCGTGATACCAGAGTTTGCCGTTGACCGGCAACGGCCGGAACACGACGGCATTATCAGCAAGGGTACTGAGGAAGGCCACCTGCATACCGTCGATCTTTGCGCGCTGCGCAAACTCGCGTTCGGAATTGATGAGGTTCTTGAGGTTCTCGGACCGGTTTGCGGCTGATCCGGATGAAGTTGCCACGATCGCTCCAATCAAAATAAGTATGGAAAGGTGTATTACTCTCATTGCTCCCTGCTACTGCCAAAGTTTGTCGTCGAATCGAAGTTATTCAGCTACGAATCGGGTCTGTTTGCGGGCCAATCAGGAGATCGTCGTGCAGCTATCTGCACCATTTCTCTTTTGCCGCCGGCGAGAAGAAGATATCCTTAGCAACACCAATGGCCAATCCTTTTGTATCGCCATACGACCCCAAACCATACCTGACCTACTTGTACGGACTGGCGTGCCTGATCGTTACAGCCTCGCCGCTAACATTCCCTCGGCTTGAAAACCTGTTTCTCACTACTCCGGGCGCAGCAGATCCCTGGCATCTCCTGACAGCGAGTTTAAGCCATGGATTTCCGCTGGTGCCACCATTGCTACATCTGACGCTGCAACTTCTCCTTTTGTTGGTTCTCGGCCCGATGCTTGAACGCACATTGGGAAGCTGGCGTTTCGGCTGCCTGGTTGTTGCCGGGATCGTTACGAACGCTGTTGTCTGCTATCTCTCCCCGGTAGCGGCGCTGGGAGCTTCCGGGGTGATCTGGATTTTCGGACCGGCAATCTATCTTCTGCTGCGCGAAGCAAGGATTACGCTCGGCGCTGCAGTTCGCAGAAGTGCGAAATACCAGATTCTCGGAAATCTGCTGGTGCTGATGTATGTCATCGCGCCGCTGATCATGACCGCCGTGCCCTACCTGACCGGCTTTCGCGGCAATCTGTTGCAAGCGTTCATAATGGGAAACATGGTACACCTGTTGGCGACCCTGATCGGGATTGTAGCGCTACCCTTTCTGAGACGCCGCATTCAGCGCAGGCTGCATCACCTTTCACTGGGAGCGGCACTGGCGCCGGAGGGGATTACAGGCGGGGATACGCTCGCCATCGGGGTTGCCATTGCAGCCAATTCGATTCTGCTGACAGTCGCGCTTCTGGCGTTGGTTTGATGGGGCGATTGTGTTGGTGCACGGGGATCACAGCGATAATTGAAACAATTGGCTACGATTTTGAGTCGAAATTGATGGGAGATACTACCGGACGCTCGGCTCCGGGATCGTCTCATCTACCTGAAACTTGCACTGGATCGCATCACAATAGTACCGCTTCACAGCGGAGGATAGGATGAATCGAATAGAAGAGCATATCAGATGGTTGGGGATTGTATTCGTCGTTTGGGGAGCGCTGTCGGTTCTGATCGGGATCGGCATCTGGCTCTTCTTCGCCGGCCTCGGCGTAGCAACAGGTGAGGAAGATGCTATAGCGATCTTGCTGGTGCTTGCGACGATCATTTCCGGCTTCTCGCTGATAACCGGGCTGGCGGAAATCATCGCCGGCTGGGGATTGTTGAAGAAGACCAGTTGGTCACGCATAGTGGCGATCATCATGGCAATTCTGAATGTGATCAATCCGCCGCTGGGAACGGCGGTTGGAGTGTATGCCTTCTGGGTATTGTTCAAGGATGAGGCCAAAGAGATTTTAAGGGGGTAGGGGGAGTTAGGTCAGATAGGTAGTTCCGAGTCCTGTAGTTCGGATTCTTGAATTGTCGGAGCCTGAGGGGTTCCGACCTACACCTGATCGGTTTCTATCGGGTGCCCCACCGTTTTACGGTGGGCCAAATCTGCGCCCACCATCCCACCTTCACCCAGCCTTCTCCCTCACGAGGGAGAGGGAGCCATGTAAGTCGATCATCCTGAGGGCTCGAGATAATCCAAATTCCCCTCTAAAAGAGGGGTGGATCACGATGATGCCGCCTGCGGCATTATCGTGAAACGGGGTGTGCTCTTCCTTCAGCTTACCTGCTCAACGTTCGGACCCACCGCAGAGCGGTGGGGCACCCGGCAAGGACAGTTTCACGATCGTGAATAATTGCTTCACCCAACCTTCATTCCCGAACTACAACTTTGCGTATCATATCCAGCGACTATTTTGCCCGAACTTCGGCTCAACATTAGCGATAGACAGGAATAGCATGAACTCAAGACTGGCAATTGTTCTGCTCGTCATGATTCTTACGAGTTGCACTTCAACTACGCAAAGGACCAACGTAATG
>JBECKX010000216.1:0-12995 GCA_040235515.1 Candidatus Zixiibacteriota bacterium | reverse complement strand
ACGACCTCACCGACCACATCTTCAACCGCTGCCGGCGCTTCCATGCGCACACGCTCTACCAGGTTCTTGACATCCTGGCGCGTAAAGAGTTCGGCGGCGTGATTCTTGATCACCTCGGTGAGGTGAGTCGCCATCACCGCAGCCGGCTCGACCACGGTGTAGCCTTTCATCTCGGCGAGTTCTTTGTAGTTTTGGATGATCCACTTGGCACGCATGCCGAAGGCGGGTTCCTGTGTTTTGAAGCC
This sequence comes from Candidatus Zixiibacteriota bacterium, assembly GCA_040235515.1. Lineage (GTDB taxonomy): Bacteria > Zixibacteria > MSB-5A5 > CAIYYT01 > CAIYYT01 > JBECKX01. The sequence goes on along the minus strand of JBECKX010000216.1, from coordinate 12,750 downwards.
CTCGATGTCGTCTTCGATGTGCCCCGGATCGATGGCGAGGAAGTGATCGACCATCAGCTCATACTCAGCGATGGAGATCCCCTTCAGCTTGACTTCATAGAGGTTGGGCTTGAGTTGCATATTGTCGCGGATGCGCACCGGCGGCACGACGATTCCGAGATCCTGAGCGAGCTGTTTGCGCATCGTCGCAATTCGCTCGAGCAGGTCGCCCCCCTGTTCGACATCAACCAGCGGGATCAGCCCATAACCGATCTCGACTTCGAGTGTATCGAGGTGGAGTGCTTCCTCGGCTTGTTGCGTCGGTGTCTTTTCTTCTTTCGGCTTGAGAGTGACTTGCTTCTGCCGAGCTTCTTCCTCCCGCCGCTTTGCCGCCTGCATGGTCAGTACCGCTGCAACACCCACCACCACGCTGAATACCGAGAACGGAATGAAGGGCAATCCGGGTACGATCCCCAGGAGGAACACGAGCCCGGCGGCAATCGCCAGCGCCTTCGGCTGCAGCGTCATCTGCTTGGTGATTTCATCGCCGAGATTCGACTCGCCTGCGGCGCGGGTTACGAGAATACCTGCGGAGGTGGCAACGATCAGCGCCGGGATCTGGGTAACCAGACCATCACCCACCGAAAGGAGTGTATAGGTGCGCAGGGCCTCGCCGATCGGCATTCCCTGCTGCGCCATACCGATAACCAATCCGCCGATCACGTTGGTGAGGGTGATCAGGATACCGGCGATGGCGTCACCGCGTACGAACTTGGAGGCACCGTCCATCGCACCGTAGAAATCCGCTTCCTGGGTGATTTCACGACGACGCGTGCGCGCCTCATCTTCGCTGATCAGACCGGCGTTCAGATCGGCATCGATTGCCATCTGTTTACCGGGCATCGCGTCGAGGGTGAAGCGTGCCGCGACTTCCGAGATTCGTCCCGCACCCTTCGTGATCACCACGAACTGGATCACGACCAGGATGATGAAGATGATGAAACCTACGACGTAGTTGCCTTTGACGACAAAGTTGCCGAAGGAGTTGATCACCGCACCGGCATAACCCTCACCGAGGATCAGCCGCGTTGACGCCACGTTGAGTGACAACCTGAAGAGGGTAATCACGAGCAGCAGTCCGGGAAACACCGAGAAATCGAGGGGGCGCTTCAGGTAGAGTGTCCCCAGCAGAATGATCAGGGAGAGTGAGATATTCGCCGCCAGCAACAGATCGAGCATTGATGGCGGTACCGGAATAATCAGCACCGCGATCACGCCAACCACTGCGATGGCGAGGAATACGTCTGTCTGTCCCTTGAAGCGGTTCATCAGTTAGTCTTCCTGCCTTTATCTTTGAGGCTGTAGACGTATGCCAGCACTTCGGCGACACCCTTGTAGAGATCAGCCGGGATCTGCATGCCGATTTCAACCGTCTTGAACAGTGCACGGGCGAGTGGTTTATTCTCGACTATCGGAACACCCGCTTCGGCGGCGATCCTCTTAATCGCCTCTGCGATCAGTCGTTCACCCTTGGCGAGCACGATCGGCGCATCCATCTTGTCTGTGTCATACTTGAGAGCTACCGCGATATGAGTCGGGTTGGTGACGACGACATCCGCCTTGGGGACATCCGCCATCATGCGCTTGCGTGACATCTCGCGTTGAATCGACCTGACCCGGCTCTTGACCTGCGGGTTACCCTCCGTATGCTTCATTTCTTCCTTCAGCTCCTGCTTGGTCATCTTGAGTCCCTTGATGTAGTCATACTTCTGGTAGGCGTAGTCGAGGGCCGCGATGACTATCAGGGCGGCAAGGATCTTCAGCGATATCTTGATTGCGATTCCGGTCATCGAGCCGGCGATCTCCTGCACACCCATGTCCGGAAAGCTGAGCATCGTCGGCACTTCGGCCTGGATGGCGAACCAGCAGATCGTTGCGATGATTCCAAGTTTGATGACATCACGCCCGGCCGTGAAGAGTGCCCGCGGGCTGAAGAGCCGCTTCATCCCCTTCACGATGTCGAGCTTCTCCGCCTTCGGCTCAATCGCCTGCGTGGAGACCAGCGGGCCAACCTGCAGGAATGAGACGCCGGCCGCCGCGACAACGAGCACGATTACGATCGGCGCGATTGATCTGGCAAAGATGAATCCGACCTGGTTCATGAAATGACTGATCGACTCGGGCTGAATCATCTGGTAGCTGTTGCTCTGGAACAGCCACGAAAACATGCCCTTCAACTGTCCGGTCGTGTATGATCCCATCACGACCAGCGAGCCGATACCGGCCAGCATGATCACCACCGAGGAGACTTCCATCGACTTGGCAACCTGCCCCTTCTCGCGGGCGTCCCGAATCCGTTTCGGGGTTGGTTGTTCCGTTTTTTCCTGGAAGGATTCTTCCGCCATAGCCTAACTCGCGAAGCCTCTGGTGAGATCGAAGGCATCGATACTCATCTGGTTGAATACTTTGGTGAACATGTACTGGAAGAATGGCAGCGCGAGCGCGATCATCAGCAGACCCGCACCGATCTTTACCTGGAAGCCGACGATGAACATGTTCATCTGCGGCATCGTGCGCGAAACGATTCCAAGACACACATCAGTGATGAAGAGCGTGACAAGAATCGGCGCGGCTATCTTGACGCCGATGATGAAAACTGCACCGGCGAAGGTGACGATATGATCGAGTATCTCGGCGTGGAACGTCACGTGACCGAGCGGCACGAACTTGAACGACTCAAAGAGTGCCTGCAGGACCACATGATGTCCGTCGATCCCGAAAAAGATCAGTGTCGCGACTATCAGCTTGAACTGTCCGATAATCGGCACACTGTTGGAAGTGCTCGGGTCGACGATGTTGACCAGCGCAAAACCGATCTGGTAACCGAGGATGCCACCGCCGAATTCGACGGCGATGAAGATGATCTGGAAGAAGAACCCGATGATCAGGCCGAAAAGCAGCTCGCGCGCCGCTACCAGGGCGATCGGGAAAAGGCCGGGGTCGATGGCCAGTTCCTGGCTGCCGATCAGCGGAAACAGGAAGTAACCCAGGACCAGGGCCAGCATGATCTTCAACTGTGCGGGAACGGAGCGCTGTCCGAAGATGGGAGCGGCGATCAGCAATCCACCTACCCGGAATGTGGTCAGCAGGTAGGCGACGATGTTATCGAGTGTCAATCCAAGTATCAATTCACTGTGTCCCAACTACAATTCTCCTCTTCGGAGAACTGTAATTGCAACCTTTGTGCCAGTTCGAAACGGAGCGCCTATCCCTTTTACTTACAACAAGTTAAGCAAACTTCGATGGATTGATTGAAATCGGGTTTGGGAAGATATTTCCCTGCCGGGGGTGAAATTACTCCCGATCTTCCGCTGAAGCTAAGAGGCAGATTGGCAGCGGGTTACACGAGAGCGACAGAGCGCCCTCCCCTATCCGACCATGTTCGGAATCTGTTCGAACACCCGCTGGGTGAATCCCACCAGCAGATTCACGATCCAGGGAAAGAAGAGCAACAGCGCAACTCCCACGGCGATGATCTTTGGAACGAAGGTCAATGTCATCTCGTGAATCTGCGTGACCGCCTGGAAGATTGCGATGATGAAACCGACGATCAGGCCAAGCAGCAGCATCGGGGCCGCCGCGGTGAGGGTCAGAATGATTGCTTCCTTCCCCAACGCCAGAACAAACTGTGTACTCATTGTTGATCTATCCTCTGTCTTTCATTTCTTCTTGAGTCCCCTGCCATATCCCCCGCCTAGCCCCCGCCGGCTGCAGCGAATGATTGCAGCAGCGATTTCACGATCAGGTGCCAGCCATCCACCAGCACGAAGAGCAGGATTTTGAACGGCAGCGCCACCAATACGGGCGGCAGCATCATCATACCCATTGACATCAGCACCGATGCGACCACCATATCGATGATCAGGAACGGCACGAATATGATAAACGACATCTGAAACGAGGTTCGCAGTTCCGAGAGAATGAACCCCGGCACGACGACATGAGTCGGCAGGTCTTCCGGAGTCTCCGGCTTTTCGAGTCCGGCGAAGCTGACGAACAACGCCAGGTCTTTCTCACGAGTCTGACTCAGCATGAAATGCCTGATTGGTTTGGTGCCGATATCGAACGCTTCCTGCTGCGTGATCTCACCATTGAGATACGGTTGCAGCGCCTGTGTATTGACCTGTTCGGCTACCGGTGACATTACGAATATCGTCATCACCAGTGAGATTCCCAGAATCAGCTGCGAAGGTGGCATCTGGTTTGTCCCAAGCGCCTGTCGCATGAAGGAAAGCACGATGACAATTCGGATGAACGAGGTTGTCATCACGAGGATCGATGGCGCCAACGCCAGCACGGTCATCAGCAGAACGATCTGCAGCGTCGTCGAGAAGTTGCCGCTATCCTCCCCATTGCCGACATTGATCGAGATCGATGGTATCGATTGCGCGTGGAGGGCTGCGCCACTCAGCAGCACCAATCCGAGTACAGCCAGGATAATCAGTGTGCGGCGGCTCATGCGTCGACCTCTTTATGCCTGGCGGAGATCAGCGGCATCAGCGAGTTCTTTGCCTGGTTCAGCAGTTGGCTGAACTTGGATTCCTGCGCGGTGGAACGGGCAGTGCCCTGTGGCTGCGTCGGCGCTTCGATTTTCACGTCGCAGATTTTGTTGATACCGTTCTCGGTTGCTCCGACAAGAAGATGCTCGTCGCCAACCTTCAGGATGTAGAGTGCTTGCTTGGGGGTGAGGTGTTTGCGTTCCACGATGGTGACCATTCCACCACCACCGGTCACCCGTCCGTTGGTGTAGCGTTTCATCAACCAGACGGAGACGTATATGAACGCGACGATCAGCAGCAGTGCGCCGAGCAGTTGCAGGAGCGTGGGACCGATGTCGCCACCGATTTCCGGTACTTCTTCCTGTTGTGCTCTCAGCGCGCCGGTACCGATTACGTTCACAAGCGAAATCACGATTCCTATTCGTTTATTCATCTCATAAACTCTTCAGTTCCAGAGCTACCTGAGCTCTATTATGTAGACTATCTGCTAAGCCTAAAGGCTCTTGAGTCTTTCCTCCGGTGAAACGAGGCTGGTTACACGCAATCCGAAATTCTCATCGACCACCACGACTTCGCCCCGCGCGACCACTTTGTTGTTGACCAACAGGTCGACCGGTTCACCGGCGAGTTTGGTTAGTTCAACCACCGAGCCGGCGGTGAGGTCGAGGATATCGTGGATTGTCATCTCGGTTCGACCCAGTTCGATTGCCACCGGCAGCCGGACATCCAGCAGAAGATCGATATTCCGAGGCTGACCTGGTGCTTCAGTACGTTCATAGCGATCGAACTCTACCGACTGAACCGTCGGCTGGTCGTCGGCGATGTCCGCCAGTTCTTCATGATCGCCGAGGGCCTGGAGTGACTTTGCCGGCCCGCCCTGGCCACCGCCTTTCAGCAGGCCGCTGGCTTCAGCTTCGGCCAGTTCTTCAAGCATCTGCCGTTCGACATCTTCGTCGATGCCACCCGCAGACTCCAGCTCTTCGGCCGGGATCGACTCCGGTTGATTAGCGCTCTCCTCCGCACCGGATTCTTGATCCATCTCCGGCGCAGGATTCGATTGCTGTAGTTCGTCCTGAGAATCGCTCTTCTGGTTCTCTGATTCTTCAGGGCTCAGCTTATCCGGCATACTTGACTCCTACGCTTCATTCTCTTTTTTCAAAACCGTACGTTCAAATCCGTACTATCACATCCGTAGTGAAGATCGCGCTGGTCCGCCCGCTCACTCCCTGAGCCGCGTCCTCAGCGGATCGCTTCCTCTTCATGTACTCTCGTTATCTTCATCCCCATCTTCTTGCCGACTATTCCGGGCTGCGCGGAGAATTTCCGGCGACCCCGCACGAACACTTCCAGCGGTGTTCCGACACGCTGCTCGAGTTCGATGACATCCCCCAGCTGCAGGTTCAGGAAATCCTTTACCGTCAATTGAGCGGTGCCGAGGCGCGCTGTCATCTCTGCGGAGACATCCTGGATATTGTCGAGATTCTGTGACCAGCTTTGCTCGATGTCACCCTTCTTCGACTGCTCCACCCAGGTGTTACCGATCAGGTCCTTCATGATCGGCTCGAGCGTGACGTAGGGATAGCAGATCGTCAACAGACCCGAGTTACCCATCATCTTCACCTGGAAGCCGATTACGATTACGGTTTCACCGGGCGGCACGATTTGCACGAACTGCGGGTTGGTCTCGAACGACTGCTGACGGATATCAAGTTTGATCACCGACGCCCAGATCTTCTCGAGTTCCTTGAAGACGTTGCGAGCAATCTTCGACAGCACCGTACGCTCGATACCGGTCAACTCGCGCTCCGATTCGAGGATGCGTCCGTTTCCGCCGAACATGCGGTCGATAAAGAGGAACGCCAGGGTCGGATTGAAGTCCACGAGGCATCGACCCTCGAGCGGCTCGCAGGAAACCGTGAAGACGTTCGAAGGATTGACCAGCGACATCACCAGTTCGGAGTAGGTGATCTGATCCACGCTGACCAGTTCGATATCCACCATCGCGCGCTGAATCGCGGAGAGAGTGGATGCCAGATGTCCTCCGAAGTTGTCGTGGAGGTTCTCCAGCGTCCTGATCTGGTCTTTGCTGACGCGGTTTGGGTGTTTGAAGTCGTAGGCTACGACCGAGCGTAGCGACTCTTCCTGTCCACCCGAATGCGCTTCAGGCTCATCGCTTGATGACACTGTCGATAGTAGCGCATCAATCTCGTCTTGTGATAAGATCTTAGCCAATTCCTGCTACCTCACAGCTGGTGCCGACTGGATGTTAATGCCATAGGTTATTCTCATCTTGCCGGCTCCTCTACTGCAGCACGAAGTCTGTCAGGTACACGGCGGTAGCCCTGGCGGGGTTGACGTATTTGTTGACCACAGCCAGGATTTGCCTGCGCATCGCGTTGCGCTTCTTGACATCCGACAGTTCTTCCACCGTTTTGGATGAAAGGACGGTGATGAGAATATCCTTGATCTTGACCGACTTCGACTCGAAGGCTTTCATATCCTCCTTGCCCGGCAATTCGAAGCTGACGCTACAGGAGAGATAGCGGGTACCGGCGGTGCCGGCAGGGTTCACGATGATGCTTTCGATCGTGTAAAACTCACTGCCTTCGCCCGAGCCGTGTCCGCCCTCGTCCTCTGCAACTGCTTTAGCTTCCTCCTCCGCTGCTTTGGCGGCCTGCTCCGCCGCCTGCTCCTGCGGGGTCACGGTTTGCGCCATCATCGGGCGCAGCACCTTCACCGTCAGGAGGTAGGCCGCGAAAATCGCCACCAGCGAAATCACTCCAAAGATTGCAACTCTGGTGAGAAGCTGAGCTGAGTTCGCGGGAATCAGACTCTTCTTCGCAACTGGAGTCGGTTCGTTGACCTCTGTTTGTTCCTGAGTATCCGGCATTGCTTTCGCTCTTTCTTAGTTTGCGTTTCCTCGCACCTAAGAAGTCTCGACTTGTGGCATGTTACCGACCGCTCCACTTAAGCGTCGATATGCCGCAACCTTGTCGATGATTTGGTCCGAGTCTTCCTTGACCATTATCTTCTTCCCGGTGGTCAGGCTGACGATTGTATCGGGGATTTCCTCCACGAACTCAATCAGGTCGGCGTTTACCACGAGGGATTGTCCATTTAATCGAGTGACCTTAATCATTGCTTACCTGTTACCTCTTGAGGTTTACCAGCTCGTCGAGCATGTTATCAGAGGTTGTGATCACACGCGCGTTCGATTGAAATCCGCGCTGTGCGATAATCATATTCGTGAATTCCTGCGCCAGATCGACGTTGGCCGATTCCAGCGATCCTGAGGAGATCGTTGCGGAAACGGTTTCACCCGCCACTCCCTCGATACCCTCACCAGAGTTCGCCGAGGTCTGGTAGAGTGACTCACCGGACTTGAGCAATCCCTGTTCGTTGTTGAAGTCTGCCAGCGTAATCTGTGCGAGGTTACGCGATACGCCATTGGTGAAAATACCAATGATCAATCCGGTCGGATCGATCGAGATTTTATCGAGGATACCCATGCCGTAACCATCCTGGTTGACGGCCGCGACAGTCTCGACACCTGAGAATCCGGTCAGCCCATTGAACTCGCCCGAGTTGCCGGCAAACAGGTCGATCTGACTCTGACCGGCGCCGTTGTTCGGATCGTAGGTGAGTTGATCGGCGCCACCGTCATATTCCCAGCGCAACAGCGATCCGTTGTTGTTGAAGGTCACCGTGCCGCTTCCGCCGGACTGGATTGTCTCGCCGGAACCCATCGTCACTTTCCAGTACCACTTGTTCGGCTCATGCGACTTGACGAAGTTCGTCAGCATCGTGTGTGTACCGCCGAGCGAGTCGTAGATGGTGATCGAGGTCGACTTCTCGGTATCCTGGGTGACAATCTGCGCGACGCCGGCGGTCAAACCGGTGTCGGACGATGTAATCGTGACACCACCGCCACCCAGTCCGGTAACGCCGGTGGCGAGGCCGGTATTCTGATTGACGGAGATTCCGAGTGTACTCGTGACCGGCGAGCCTCCCACCGAGGGAGTGAATTCGTCGGTAGCTACGAAAGTATGATCTGTACCGTTGTTAGCCTGGAACTGTGCACCAACCGCCGCGCCGAAGATGATATTCGCGATGTCACCTGCGGTCGCAGTGTTGGTAGCCATCGTATACCCGGCGCCTGCCTTGGTGCGGACGATCTGGATCTCGCCTCCGACGATATCGACATCGATACCATCCACGAGGTCGAGCAACGACACTAATTCGTTCACGGTCGAGTTGATCGTCAAGCCTTCGATATTGATATCGCTGTCACCGTCGATTGAAACAGTGAGGTTGGTCGCGTTGGTCACACCGAGACTGGTCAGCGTCTCATTTCCGGTGAGAGCACCGGGAGCGCCCGCGTTGGCACCCGACTGAATCGCCCGGGTAGCCTGGTTACCGGTAATCGTCACAACGTGCGTACCACCGGCACCATTCAGCGCAGTTCCGGATACCTGGGCAACGCCGTTACTCGGTACGGTTCCGCCTCTGATCGATGCGGCGGAGCGAGTGGCCGAAGCGTCGAGGTTATTGCCATAGGCAACCTCGGTTGTGGCGTTGGCGGGATCCTGCTGTCCAAACGGAAGGATGATATTTCCAACCGTCGCGGTCGCCGGGATCACACCATTGGCGTCCGCCATCTTGCCCTGTACATAAAGACCGTTTGACGGATTCACCAGGTAGCTGTTGGCGTCAAATCCGAAAGCGCCCGCGCGGGTGTAATACTTCTGGCTTCCATCTGAGAGGATGAAGAATCCATTACCCTGAATGGCGAGGTCGGTGATTTGACCGGTCAATTCAAGACCGCCCTGGGTGAAGAGGTTGTCGATCGAGGCAACGTTCATGCCCAATCCAAGCTGAACCGGATTGGTACCACCCGATATGGCCGACGGACGTCCGGCGCCACGAAGGCTCTGCACGAGCGCTTCCTGGAAAATCGAACGACCCGACTTGAAGCCGATCGTGTTGATGTTTGAAACGTTGTTTCCGATCACGTTCATCCTCACCTGGTGGTTTCTCAGTCCGGCGACGCCGGCGAAGAGAGATGCTAACATTGTTTGTTTACCTCCATACAACAGGCTTCCTCAATGGAGGTCCGGCCTGCGTTTATTTGATAAGTCATCTATCCCACAACTACTGAATCGATGTTCGTAAAGACACCATCCCGCATCTTGCCGGTCTCGATCGCCGTCAAGACTGTGCGGTTGGAAACGTTCACCAGCACGGCCAGGTCGTCGAGGAGGACTACCGAGTCGCGGGCGCCTTTACCCGCAGCGCGATCAACTGCGCTGGAGAGGCGCGATATCTTGTCGCCGTCAAGTTCAATACTGCGGCGGTTGATTCTGTCATTCAGGTGCCGGGAGAACGTCAGTCCCTCGGCGTCCTGTTTCGTAACCGACGCCGCTCTGCCCGCCTGTTGACCGACAGGGTCAGTTGGCGTGGTTCCAACCGGCTGGATGCGTGTGAGTGTCTGGATCAATTGATCAGCCACCATCCACCTCCTGCATCTCAACGTTCTGCACGTCGGTCAGTGGGATGTAGCCACCATCGATCATCAGGTAGGCTTGACCATCGAAGTAGCGCACACCCTGCACGACGCCGGATGTAAACGACTCCGTATCGACCCGACCGCCGTTGGTATCGCGCAGGTCAACTTCATAGCTATAACTGCCCTGCGGAAGTTCGACTCCGTCGCTGTCTTTGCCATTCCATTCGATGCTGTTCTTGCCGGGTTGAAGCTGCGCCACCGGAATGGTTCGCACGATCTCGCCTTCAGCATTGCGAATGGTGATTGTTCCATCTTTGGCGTAGGCTGCGGAGGCGAACTTGATCGGAGTGACACCATTGCTGGTGATAGTGGTCACATTCGCGCCGGCGGTTACTTCACGCCCGATCAGGCTGGTCGCCATCGTGTTGCTGATCGTTTGCGACAGCAGCATGTTCCATTGGACATCCTGCGACAGCGTGTCGTTCATGTTCTGCAACTGTTCCAGGGATGAGAAACTGGTCATCTGAGCGATGAATTCCTGATCCTTGAGCGGATCAAGCGGATTCTGGTATTGCATCTGCGCTACCAGCATCTTCAGAAATTCCTCTTTCCCGAGTTTGTTGTTGGCAGTCGCCGGTTCAGTCGACTGCGGAGCGAGTATTTCGCTTATTGATTGAGCATTCATATTCTTGCCTGCCTCGGCTATGCCAGGATGTTTAGCCCACCGGCATAAAGCGGAGCGGAGCTAAGTGAGGCCGCAGGTGACACCTCCACCTGCTCGCTCTGCGCTATGCCGACAGATCGTTTAAGATTTCCTCTGTGCATTTGTTCGAATCGACCTTGCTGGTTTGACATTCGTCCATCACTCACGCTGACATTGATTTCACCCAGCTTGATGCCGAGCTTCTCGAAACTCTCGCGCAATTGCGGCAGGTTGTTTTCCACCAGTTGGCGGGCCTCATGCGAAGAGGTCTCGAGCCGAGCCGACATCTGCGAATTGTGAGTGTGCAGTTCGATTTTGAGTGATCCGAGGTGTTCCGGCTGGAGCTGCATCTTCACTTCACCGCGTTGAAGCAGTGCGTCGATGTGTGCACGACGCATTACGATGCGAAAGTTCTCGACATCGGGTGTGGAACTCACCGCACGCGCCGGTTGCGGATTCTCCAATTTAACTCTGGAGTCGTTGCGAGAGCCGGGGTCGATCGCATGCGTATCAGATTGCTTTTCATTGCGATTGCTGAACTCCAGGCTCTTGAAATCTTTCGGTGTGGCTGAAGCGGTGGCACCCTGGTTAAGCGCTGCGGCCTCCGGGGTGGCGGAAGCGGTAGCTCCCGCTTCCGGCTTCTGATTCGACATCGCCTCGGCCTGAACATTTTGGTTTTGCAGGGCTCTGAGATCGATGATCTGCGCTTTGCGTTCCTCGCCGCGCGAAACCGTTGGTGTCGACTCCTGCGTGCCGGTTCTCTGGAACCGCGTTAATGCGTCGAAATCCTCAACCTCCGCGGTCTGCCGGCTGAGTGCAGCACGACTCTGGAGCGGGTTGTCTTTAGTTTCGACCGTATCTTCTGCGCTAACCGTTGCGGTGAGTTCAGCAGATGCAATCTTGAGCTCCGGGAACAACTTGCTCAGGTGATCAACCAACTTGTGCATCGCGCGCGGGGACTCATCTGCTAGTGTATAGATCTGCGACTTGATTGCTTGAGCAATCGCCGCATCATTTTCTTTCTGAGGCTGGGCTGGGCTCAACAGATCAGTCGCTTCGGCTGGTTTGGCGGACGCTTCAGCAGCTAACTCCACCCTGGCTGCGACAACCGGAGTCGAGTCATCCTGACTCAGTACGGCGATAGCTTGATCCGAATTCAGATTCGCAGTCGTCTGGGTTCCCGCCGCGCTGAGGCTGGCCTTGATGTCGGAACTGGAGGCGATTTGAAGCTCGCCCGCCGACTTGTTACCGACTTCCGTTGGTTGCGTTGAATTGTCGTTTCCCACTGCCGTCCCGGCAAGTTCCGCATTCCACTCATGCCCGAAGAGCATTGCGTAAATGCTTTTCAGTGACTCTTCCGGGAGTCGATCGACGAGATCAGCCAGTTGTTCATGGCTCATTCCGCGCCCGCTGCCGAAATGATCGGTCAGGCGAACAGGTTGAACACCGAGATTCTCGAGTTGTTCGATCAACTGATTCGACGCACCCTCTCCACCGACGAGTTCAGCTAACCCGTCCGGCAGGTCTGTCAGCAGAGCGCTTCCAGCGCAAATGCCGGCATCTTCATCAGAGAAGTTGGCAAGCACTTTAGCGAAGGATGAGCTTCCACTTTGCGCGATCCCGATCCCGGGACCACCGAAGGGAACGCGGCCGGCATCGGTCACTCCGGGTGCGGCAAATGCACCACCGAGACCACCTGATGCGGCCTTTCCGGAAGCTCCGGCAATCGGATTCGGGAGCGTCCCAAACGATAGTATGTCAAGAATCGGGTTCATCATTGCGTCATCAACACTAGTTATTCATTGAAATAATGTACTTGGTGATCTTCGCGGCGCGTGCCGGGTCCATCTGGCCAAGCACTTCAGACGCCTTCTGCTTCTTCATTTTGCTGATAAGTACGCTGACCTGCGCGTCCTCAAGATTCGAAAGAATCGGAACAAGCTCCTGAGCGTCCATTCCCTCGTAGAGCTTGGCCATCGTCTCGATATTGCCTTGTTCCATGC
>JBECKX010000148.1:0-22001 GCA_040235515.1 Candidatus Zixiibacteriota bacterium | reverse complement strand
CTTTCCACAACCGGAGAGTCCTATTACCTGCTGGGAGAGCATCCGCACAATGGCATTTTGGTTTCGAGCAATGGAACGTGGCTTGCCTGCGATGCCAGGCTGGGACTGATCGAGATAAGCCTGGAATCGGACTCTATCCAGGCGCTGCCTGAATTTCTTGAAGGGGTCATGCCTCAAGCAGTTGCGCTTGTGATGGTAGACGTGCAGAGTCGCATCGCCAGCCTGAACGCCGAATTGACCGATCAGGCGACGGCTGATTTGATGCCCGAGACTCTGCTTGAGTTGGCCTACCTCCAGAAGACGGCAGGAAACAACAACGAGGTGGTGTCGACCTATAAGAAGATCATCGAGAGCTACCCGACCAGTTATGCGGCGATCGAGGCAGGGCTTGAGATGTCGAAGTTCTCCTATAACGACAATTTCTTCGTGCAGTCGGCAGAGTACGGTGTGGCGGCGATGAAGACATTCAAGGCTTATCTGGCCGCGACTCTGGAACCGCGCATTCCTCCGATGAGTGACCTTGAGCTGACGATCCAGCGACTCGCTGCGTTGTCTGAGCAGTTCGGGAAAGACTATCTCAAGAGTGTTGCCAGGGAGTTTTTCGATCTCTCCCTGCAGCACCCTGTACTGGCAACGCTCTATTATGACATGGGCTACCAGCTCTATCGGATCAACGAGGAGGGCAACGCGCGTAAGTGTTTCGGTGAGGTTCGGAATCAGCTCAATGCAATCAACGACCCGGTAACCGTGCGGGACCTCTCCGCTCGCCTCGCACTCGCCACCGGTGACAATTCGGCCTACTATAAAATCAAGAAGATGAAAAACGGACCGACGCTCGATGGCGATCTCTCTGACTGGAAGGATATCAAGCCGATCCAGATGTCGGCTGCGGGCGGCTGGTTCTACGGCAATGCCGGCTGGTCCGGCGCAACCGACCTGGCTGGTGTGATGCAGGTAGCCTACAATGAGAGTGATATCTATTTCGCCGGCATGATCTTCGACGACATGCTTGTCAGCAACGCCGACGGAATCGGCGACATGGTGCGGGTCTTTGTCGATCTGCGACCGACCGGCGGTAGCTACTTTCTGCGCAGCGATGAGTGCGAACCGGGGTGCTATGAGTTTTCCATTCTGGCGCCGACGTCAAACCACCCCAAGGCGCGTCTGAAAACCACGATGCAGGCGCCGTATGAAATCGCGAGTTCGCGAAGCGTCGATGGCTACAATTTCGAACTGCGACTGCCATTGGTGGCTTTCGGAAAGTGGTTCGTCAAGGACCTGAAGCGGATTGGTCTTGGTATCGAGTTGGTCGACGCCGACAATCCCGATGATCTCGAAGCGCGCAAGGCATTGGGGTTCGTTCTGCCGACGGTCGCCCCCGGAGGTGCACCCCAGCCTGATCTTTTCGGCGTCGCAGAGCTTGACTAACCCGCCAACCCGGTGAAAATCGCCGGCGTCCGACTCAACTTTCGCAACGCCATTCCTCCTGTCTACGTAAAATAACTGGACCTGCGAGTCGAGCTTGCGCGGCGCGCGTCATCCCGATTTTTGTTGACCCGACGCTCCGGTTTCGGCAATTATTGAGGTGGCAGGGTGAAGTATCAGCCTGCATCCGTGTTGGCCCGAACCTCTGCCGGTCGGCGACCGGCGGTTCGACCGTAGCTCTCCAGGGAGGAGCCCAGATGATTTCACGAATCAAATTGATATCAGTAACCACTATCGCGCTGGCGTTGTCACTCATTCTCGCGTCGCCCGCGGCCGGTAGCAGTGTCAAGATAATGACGATCGACGGGCCGATTGGCGCCATCACGCTCAAGCATTTCGAACGAGCGCTGAGCGAAGCCGAGGAAGAGGGTGCGGCAGCACTCATTATTAAGATGAACACGCCCGGTGGAGTGATGGAGACCACGCTGCGCATCACGACCGGTATCATGAATGCCAAGGTCCCGGTGATCGTGTGGGTGGCGCCATCCGGTGGCAGGGCGGCTTCCGCCGGCGTCTACATCACCTATGCCGCGCACGTGGCCGCGATGGCATCCTCGACAAACATCGGTTCCGCCACACCGGTGTCGATGGGGGGAGGCGACATCGACAGTTCGATGTCCAAGAAGATCATCAACGATGCCGTTGCCAACCTCAAGGCGGCTGCAGAAAAGCGCCACCGCAACAAGACCTGGGCCGAAAGAGCGGTCCGAGATGGTGCGAGCCTGCCTTACAACGAGGCGGTTGACTCCAATGTCGTTGAGTTTCTTGCGGAGGATTTGTCTGAACTACTCGCCAGGGCGGATGGTCGCGTTGTCACGATGCCTGATGGAGAGGATACCCTGCACGTAGTGGGGGCGATTCCGGAGGAAGTGGAACAAACCTTCTCCGAAGCGATACTGGCGATCATCACCAATCCCAACATAATCTTCATTCTCTTCTCACTCGGATCACTGGGATTGGCGATCGAACTGTATAACCCCGGCGCGATCTTTCCGGGTGTCGTCGGGGCGATCTGTATCATCGTGGCGCTGTTTGGCATGCAGACTTTACCGATAAATGTCGCCGGGCTGGCCCTGATCGTGCTGGCAATCGTATTGTTCCTGCTCGAGATCAAGATCACCAGTTACGGCATGTTGAGTGTAGGGGGGATCATTGCAATCGTCCTGGGAGGGCTTATGTTGATTGATAGCCCTGAGCCCGCGCTGAAAGTCTCGCTCTCGGTAATCATCACCGTCGCAATCTGCAGCGCGGTGTTTCTCCTGCTGGTGGTCGGTTTGATAGTCCGATCCCACCGCAAACAGGTCGCGACCGGATTCGAGGGGATGGTTGGCAAGATCGGACGTGTCGCGGAACGGATCGATCAGGAAGGAATGGTTTATGTCGCCGGTGCGCTATGGAAAGCAATCTCTGAGTCTCCCATCGAGAAGGGCGAGAAGGTCAGAGTCATCTCCGGCGAAAATCAGACTCTTGTAGTTGAAAAACTGGCTGCGCAGAAGGAGGCCTAAATGCCTAGTGGACTTGCTGCCTTAGTAGTTGTAATTGTCTTTTTTCTCTTCGTCCTGCTCAATGCAATACGCATTCTGGCGGAATATGAGCGTGGCGTGATCTTTCGACTGGGCCGTATGGTCGGTGTGAAGGGACCGGGCTTGATACTGCTGATTCCGTTCATCGACCGCATGGTAAAGGTGTCGCTGCGGACATTCACGATGGATGTGCCACCGCAGGACATCATCACCAAGGACAACGTTACGGTGAAGGTCAATGCCGTGATTTACTTTCAGGTGATGGACCCGGCGAATGCGATCATCAATGTGGAAGATTACTTCTACGCAACCTCGATGATTGCGCAGACGACGCTGCGATCGGTGCTGGGTCAGGTCGAACTCGATGACCTGCTTTCCAACCGCGATGAGATCAACCACCGCCTGCAAAAAATCATCGACGAACAGACCGAGCCCTGGGGTGTGAAAGTATCGGTGGTTGAGGTGAAGAATGTCGACCTGCCGACCGAGATGACCCGCGCCATAGCCCGTCAGGCGGAGGCCGAGCGTGAACGCCGGTCGAAGATTATTCACGCCGAGGGTGAGTATCAGGCGGCCGAGCGACTCGCCGAAGCCGCCCAGGTGATGGAGAAGTCCGGCTTTACCCTGCAACTTCGTTTCCTGCAGACGCTTACAGAGGTCGCTGCGGAGAAGAATTCCACACTCGTGTTCCCGGTGCCGATCGATCTCTTTACTCCATTTATCGAGAAAGTGCGTCACGACATCAATCGGCAGATCGATGACACCCCCAGAACGTAGTCGAACTGATTGAAGTTACTCCGAAGGGTCGATCAAGCGAGATCGGCCCTCTTTTTTTTTGCCTATCAGGCACCTTTTGAAAATTACCCTTGTCAAAAAGTTTCGCAATGCTATCATTACAACCTTTCCGGGCAGAAACTTTACGCCCACAGGCAAACAATAAGCGCGTATTTTACAGAAAGAAAACTCGAAAACCAGGTGCATAGAAGGAGTCTAGGTCGATGTCGTACACAGCCGACGAAATTCGCGAACTAATGGATAAAGAGGGCGTTGGCTATCTACGCTGCTACTTTACCGACATTCTGGGACGTTTGAAGGGGATGTCAATTACTCGTTCAGAGCTGGATGAGGTCCTGGAAAACGGCCAGGGATTCGATGGCTCATCTATCGAAGGCTTTGTACGAATCGAAGAATCTGATCTGACGGCGCGTCCCGACCTGCAAACCTTCCGGATCTTCCCGTGGGAAATTGCCGGCGAGAAAGTCGCCATGATGTTCTGCGATGTCGAGAACCCCAAGGGTGAGCCTTACGAGGGCGATCCGCGCTACGTACTCCGCCGCATGCTGGAAAAGGCAAGTCAGCTCGGTTACACCTTCTATGTCGGCCCCGAGCTGGAGTATTTCTACTTCCGCAACGGTGAAAACGGCGAGCCGGAGATAATCGATGAAGCGGGATACTTCGACTATGGCACCATCGATCTCGGCACGAGGGTACGCAAAAAAACGGTTGTGGCGCTCGAATCGATCGGCGTGCAGGTTGAGTGCTCGCACCATGAGGTGGCGCCGTCGCAACAGGAAATCGACCTGAAGTACGAGAATGCGCTGAAGATGGCTGACTTCGCGATGATCTATCGCATGATCGTGAAGGAAGTTGCGCTCGAGAATGGAATCTATGCCACTTTCATGCCGAAGCCGATCTTCGGGCAGAATGGCAGCGGGATGCACTGCCACCAGTCGCTGTTCAAGGGGAAGAGCAATGCCTTCTTTTCCAAGGACGCCGACTACCATCTCTCCGACACTGGCCGTTCCTACATCGCCGGCCTGATGAAGCATGTCAAAGAGTTCACCATGATCACGAATCAGTGGGTGAATTCGTATAAGCGTCTCGTTCCCGGCTATGAAGCACCGTGTTACATCTCCTGGGGACAGCGCAATCGTTCATCGATGATTCGCATTCCGATGTACCGCTACGGCAAGGAAAAGGCGACGCGCGTTGAGTTGCGCTCCCCCGATCCGGCCTGCAATCCGTACCTCGCCTTTGCAGTGATGCTGGGCGCAGGGCTGGAGGGTATCGAGAAGGGCTACCAGCTTGAGAAGCCGACCGAGGATAACATCTTCCACATGTCGGAGAAGGAGCGCAAGAAACGCAAGATCGAATCGCTCCCCGGCACACTGGAAGCTGCGCTGGCGGAATTCAAGAAATCGACGCTGATGCGTGAGATTCTCGGTGAGCATATCTTCAACAGCCTGATCGCCAACAAGCAGAAAGAATGGGATCAGTATAGAATTCAAGTGACCGATTACGAGATCGATTCGTACTATCGGACGCTGTAGTTCGACTCGACTCGCGCTTCGGCTGATATCATGGGTGCTGCTGCAAAGTTGCGCCGCCGGTTTGAAGAGGGTGAAGCAGGACTTGGCAGCTACTACGACAGGTTGCTGCCTGAACTTGAGCGTATTCAACGCGACCTCAATTGCTTCACTTCTATCACGATTGGATTGGCGCACCAGACAATAGAACGACTCGAGAAAAAAGCTGCCTCCGGCCAACCCGGAGGCAAGCTGTTTGGGGTACCAGTAGTTGTCAAAGACAACATCTGCGTTTCGGGCCACCCCACGACATGCTCATCGAGAATTCTGCAAAACTTTACCCCTCCGTACGACGCGACTGTGATCACGAAACTCCTCGCCGAGGATGCCGTCATCGTGGCCAAGAGCAACATGGATGAATTCGGAATGGGCTCCTCCAACGAAAACTCGGCTCAGGGCGCTGTCCGCAATCCACGTGATCCCGCCAGGGCGCCGGGTGGATCTTCCGGCGGGTCCGCAGCCGCAGTGGCCACCGGGGTCGTCCCGATCGCACTCGGCTCAGACACCGGCGGCTCGATCAGACAGCCCTCGGCATTCTGCGGAGTGGTTGGCCTCAAGCCGACCTATGGCACGGTGAGTCGTTATGGACTCGTAGCGTTCGCATCCTCGCTTGACCAGATCGGACCTCTTGCAGCCGATGCCGACACGGCGCGGCTGGTGTTTGATATCATCTCCGGACACGACCCCAAAGATACCACTTCCATCCCGCAAGAATCGTATCCCTCGCGAACTGACCTGAAAGAATTCAAGGGGTTGAGAATCGGAATCCCGCGTGAGTACTTCGAGAATGATATCCAGCCTGAGATAGCTGCAGCTATCGCTGATCTCAAGGAGAGGCTCGCTGACTCAGGGTGTCGGATCATCGAAGTGAGCCTGCCGAATGCCAGGCATGCGATAGCGACTTACTATACGATTGCGGATGCGGAAGCCTCATCCAACCTGGCTCGCTTTGATGGAGTGAAGTTCGGCCATCGCACCGCCGGAGCTTCCAACCTCGCCGAGATGTACACAACGACCCGGTCCGAGGGTTTCGGCGCGGAGGTTAAGCGCCGGATCATGCTGGGCACGTACGTGCTGTCATCGGGCTATTATGACGCCTACTACCGGAAGGCACAGCAGGTGCGTCGCCTGATCTCTCAAGACTTTGAAAGGGCATTTCAACAGACAGACTTGCTGCTCTCACCCTCTACGCCGACAACCGCGTTTAAGCTCGGGGAGAAGGTTGACGATCCGTTGGCGATGTATCTCTCCGACATCTTTACGGTGAGTGTGAACCTCGCCGGCATTCCGGCTATCTCGGTGCCGTATGGCCGGGACGGTGAAGGTCTCCCAATCGGGGTTCAGTTCATCGGACCGCGCTTTTCCGAGTATCAGTTACTTGAGGTAGCCTCTCAGGTGGAGCAGTTGAACGATGCGTGAGTGGGAACCAGTCATCGGACTTGAGGTCCACGCGCAGTTGCTTACCGATAGTAAGATCTTTTGTGGCTGCAGCACTCGCTTCGGTCAATCACCCAACAGTTCGACCTGCCCGGTTTGTCTCGGGATGCCCGGGAGCCTCCCGGTGCTGAATCAGAGAGCCGTCGATTTTGCGATGAGAATGATCATAGCAACTGGTGGCGAGGTGGCGACTGAATCGGTGTTCGCGCGTAAGAACTACTTTTACCCCGATCTTCCGAAAGGCTATCAGATCTCACAGTATGACAGGCCGATCGGCGTTGGTGGTTCGATCACATTCATCCTTGATGGTCAGCAGAACAGCGTGCAGCTCAACCGCATACATCTGGAGGAGGATGCAGGCAAGTCGCTTCATCCGGAGGGCAGCGGCGATGATTATTCCCGGGTTGATCTGAACCGCTGCGGCACACCGCTGATCGAGATAGTGAGCGAGCCCGATATTCGTTCCGCCGAGGAGGCGTTCGCTTACCTTCACGCGTTGAAACAGCTCGTGGAGTACCTCGGAATTTGTGACGGCAATATGGAACAGGGAAGTTTGCGCTGTGACGCGAATGTCAGCGTACGTCCTAAGGGGCAGAAAGAATTCGGTACCAAGACCGAGGTCAAGAACATGAACTCGATTCGCGGGGTACAGCGTGCGATTGCTTTCGAGATCGACAGGCAGATCGCAATACTGGAATCGGGAGGCGAAATCCAACAGCAAACTCTGCTCTACAACGATTCAGACGGCAAATGCTATCCGATGCGCTCGAAGGAAGAATCGCATGACTATCGCTACTTCCCCGACCCAGACCTGGTGACGCTGGAGGTCGCTCCCGACTGGATTGCCGGGGTGAAAGCTGCCCTGCCGGAGTTGCCACTCAAACGCAGAGCACGCTTTGTCGAGCAGTATCACATTCCGGAGTATGATGCCGAAGTGCTGTCAACTTCACGAACGTTGGCAGATTATTTCGAAGCGACTGTCCGGGTTACCAACAACCCGAAGGCGGCTTCAAACTGGATCATGACTGAAGTCCTCGCCCGGATCAAGGATCAGCCAAGCGACAACATCAGCGCCTTCGCAATCACACCGGATCGCCTTGGCTCCTTAATCAAAATGACACTGTCAAATCAGATCACCGGTCCGATTGCCAAGGAGGTATTCGAAGCGATGCTGACCGATCCGGCAGCTCCCGAGGACATCGTCGCCGCGCGCGGCCTGGCACCGATAACCGACACGAGTGAGCTGGAGCGGATCATCGACAAGATTATTGAAGAGAGCCCTGACGAGGTAAAGCGATTCAAGGGTGGACATAAGAAGCTGATGGGCTTCTTCGTCGGTAGCGCCATGAAGGCGACAGAGGGGAAAGCAGACCCCAAGTTGGCCACCGAATTGTTCAACCGGAAGCTGGCGGAGTAACGATGGGAGCCAAACTTAACGTTGCGGTCTTCGCCTCACATGGCGGGTCGAATTTACAGTCATTGATTGATGCTGCCGAGGCTGGCGCGATGACTGCCCGGATCGTTTTGGTGGTCTCGAACAACCGGAAGGCGTACGCAATAGAGCGCGCTCAACACCATGGCATTGAATCACTTGTGATCTCTGACCGGAACTTCGAAACAGAGGACGCGTTCGCCTCGGAGTTGCTTTCCCATCTCAGGGCAAAGTCGGTTGATTTGATCTGTCTTGCCGGATATATGAAAAAGATACCGAAAATGCTGCTCGATGCCTATCCGCGCCGTATATTGAATATTCATCCCGCACTGCTTCCGAAGTTTGGCGGCAAAGGGATGTATGGCAAGCATGTGCATGAGGCTGTCATCGCAGCAGGCGAGGCTGTCACAGGCGTAACCGTTCACTTGATCGATGAAGTGTATGATCGAGGCAAAATCCTCGCTCAGGAGAGCGTCCCGGTGTTGCCCGATGACGACGCCGATTCGCTGCAGCAGCGTGTATTGAAACTGGAACACAAACTTTATCCCGAGGTGGTCGCGAGGATTGCAGCGGGTGAGCTTTCATTGGAGTAGAGTAATGGATCGAGTTATGGAAAGTGTATTGCAGACTGAATTGCCCGGCGTCAAACTCTTTTCTCGCGGCAAAGTGCGGGATGTGTACGATCTCGATGACAAGCTGCTGATCGTCGCAACGGATCGCATATCGGCATTTGACTACGTTATTCCTGATCCGATACCGGGGAAGGGGGCGGTACTCACCCGCATGTCTCTGTTCTGGTTTGAGTTCCTCAAGGACGTAGTCCCCAGCCACTTCATCACGGCCAATGTGGATGAATACCCCGATCCGCTACCGAAATATCGTGACCAGCTTGAGGGTCGTTCGATGTTGGTCCACAAAGCTGAACGGATCGACATCGAATGTGTCGTGCGCGGCTACATCGTCGGTTCGCTCTGGAAGGAGTACAAGCAACAGGTCGCGGCCGGCGGTGGCGCCAAGCTACTGGGCTTTACCTTCCCCAACAATCTGCAGGAATCGCAGAAGTTCGACGAGCCGATTTTCACGCCCGCGACCAAGGAGGATGACGGCCATGACATCAATATCTCGTTCGAAGAGATGGCGGGGATGGTTGGAGTTGATGTCGCGGCGGAGTTGCGCAAACTCTCGAAGAATATCTACACCAAGGCGGCTGACTATTGCCGCAGTCGCGGCATTATCCTGGCCGATACCAAATTCGAATTCGGTTTTCATGACAATCAGATAATCCTGATTGATGAAGTTCTATCCCCGGACTCCTCCCGTTTCTGGCCGGCAGAAAAATACCAGCTCGGAAAATCGCAAGAGTCATTTGACAAACAGTTCGTTCGTGACTATCTCTCGCAGACCGGCTGGGATAAGAATTCCGAGCCACCGCACCTCCCGCAGGATGTGATCGATAAGACGCGGGAGAAGTATGAGCAGGTCGAGAAACTTCTGCTCAGCTAGTCGAATTTGAGCAAGACCTCGGGAGGGTTTGGATGAACAGCGAACGCAAGGATTTGCGAATCAGGCGTGCGATTATCAGCGTTTCCGACAAGACCGGAATCGTCGAAATGGCGCGCTTTCTCAATAGTAACGGCGTGGAGATCATATCAACCGGGGGCACCAAGCAGGTATTGAAGGAGGCGGGCATCCGGGTTGTGCCGGTCTCATCCTTCACCGGCGCACCTGAGATTCTGGAGGGGCGCGTCAAGACGCTTCATCCGAAGATTGCCGCCGGCATCCTGTTTCGCCGTGAAGTCGCAGAAGATCAACAGCAACTCGACAGCCTCGATTTCAAGGCGATCGACCTGGTGATAGTGAATCTCTACCCCTTCGTGGAGACGGTTGCCAGCGGAGCCGGCGAAGAGGAGATTATCGAGAATATCGATATCGGTGGTCCGACCTTGATCCGCGCGGCTGCGAAAAATTTCAGCTCTGTGACAGTTCTCGTTGACCCGTCGCAGTATGCCAGTTTTAAGGCTTCGTTCGAGGCGGAGGAGGGTATCCTGCCGCTCGAGCTGCGTCGACGCTATGCGGCTGAAGCCTATTCGATGATTCACGACTATGACAAAGCGATTAGCGACTACTTCGAGCAGTTTGCCCGTCCGGCAGCCAAACCGTCGGCGGCTGAGTCCGCCACAGCCGGTCAGTTGCCGGGGGGTATCAACCTTGCACTCAAACAGCGAGCCGAGCTGCGCTACGGGGAGAATCCGCATCAAGCAGCCGCGCTCTACGATATCGTGGGCAACAGCGAACTCTCCCTGGCTGAGGCAGAGCAGCTTGCGGGCAAGGAGTTGTCGTACAACAACTATGTCGACCTTGATGCCTGTCTCGGGATGGTACTGGACTTTGACGAACCGTTCGCGGCTGTGATCAAGCATACCAATCCCTGCGGTGCAGCCGTAGCGACAACGCTGGCGGATGCTTACAGGCAGGCGCTTGCAGCCGATCCGCTGTCAGCATTTGGGTCAATCATCGGCCTCAACCGCATCGTCGACCTGGAAACCGCCCAGCTCCTGCATGAAACCCAGTTTATCGAGTGTATTCTCGCGCCTGATTTCGAGGAGGATGCCCTGGCACTGCTGCGCAAGAAGAAGCAGCGACGCTTGCTGCGACTCCCGCAGATCGGCAAGAAACTGCCGCAGAAATTCTGGTTGAAGGCAATTCATGGGGGATATCTCTACCAGGGCAGCGATGATAAACAAGTGCAGGCTGAAGACCTCACTGTCGTGACCAGGGTTGCACCAACGGCGGAGCAGATCAAGTCCATGCTCTTCGGCTTCCGGTTGATCAAGCATGTCAAATCCAACGCCATTGTGATCATGAACGATACAGCTTTGGTCGGCACCGGTTGCGGGCAGACCTCCCGTGTCGATGCCGTCGAGAATGCCGTTAAGAAGGCCGGCTCGCGGGCGCAGGGAGCGACGCTGGCTTCCGATGCGTTCTTCCCGATGCCGGATGGAATCGAGGCAGCCGCTGCAGCGGGCGTGAAGGCAATCATTCAGCCGGGCGGCTCGAAACGGGATCAGGACGCGATTGCTGCTGCTGACAAAGCTGGAATCGCGATGGTCACAACCGGCACCCGCCACTTCCGGCATTAAGCCGGTTTGAGTAAGCTCATATCCGATAAATACTTCGCAAACCGGCACAATAGCCCTAAGAATAACCGCATCAAATTCTTACTGCATTTGAGAGGTTTTGTTGTTGCGCGCCCCGATTTAGCAGCGTACCTTTGCTGTACATTTGCAGGCACGGCAGTTGCAGTACCACAGTTTTGAGCAATTTACCGGTTACGCTGTAAACCGAGCGCATTATGCCGATTTAGTACATCAGAGCTACCTTGGCTCCACTGGAAGGCATCGAAATGGAAGAAAGAATCTTAGAAATAGTATTCTACCTCGTAGAGCATATCCGGGCTCACAACGGCGAGATCGGCCCATTTCGGAATATCTCGCGTGACCTCAAGAGCCGTGGCTTCACCGACTCAGAGATATCATCCGCCTACGGCTGGTTCCTCGATGAACTCCAGAAGGAAGGCAGCAAATTCCACGTGGGGCGCGACGCCCGCCAGGCGGTACGAGTTCTGAGTAGCGCTGAGATGGAGCAATTCACCCCCGAAGCCGCCGGTTTCCTGATTCAATTACTGCGCTTCAGCCTGATCAGTCCTGCCCAGTTCGAGCGAATCGTTGATAAGGCGTTTTTGATCGGCAATGAAAAAATAGATCTTCCGGTGATGAAAGTCATCGCCTCCCGCTACGTATTCTCTTCAGGTGCCGCTGTCGACTTGAATCTTTTCAATATCGATGGTGATGAAACCGTAAACTAGCCCGCCACGGTTGGTCGGCTTTGTTTGATTCGTCTCAGTTGAACTCACCGAAGTGGCAACTGCCACGACTATAAGCGGAGTACTCCTATGTCAGTCGCCGGAAAGAAAATACTACTTGGGATCACCGGTTGTATCGCAGCCTACAAGGCCTGCTATCTCATCAGGCTGTTAAAGAAAGCGGGCGCCGAGGTCAAGGTTGTCCTCACCAAATCGGGGGAACAGTTCGTGACTAAGACAACCCTCGAGACGCTTTCCGATAATCCAGTGGCGACGGAGATGTTTCCTCACGACCGCTTTGCCTCCACGCATCATATCTCTTATGCCGAATGGGCGGATCTGATAGTCGTGGCGCCGGCAACCGGGAACTTCATCGGCAAAGTCGCCGGTGGAATCGCGGATGATCTGCTCACTACCATCGTGATGGCCAAGCAGTCTGATCTTCTCATCGCCACAGCGATGAATACCGAGATGTTTCTCAATCCGATCGTTCAGCAGAATATCGAGAAGTTGCAGGAGCTTAGGTATCTCTTCATTATGCCGGAGTCGGGGGAATTGGCCTGCAAAACAATCGGTGTTGGCAGATTGGCCGAGCCTGAGGAAATCTTCGGGCGGATTGAGCAATACTTCAGTGCCGGAAAGGCGCTAACCGGCAAGAAGCTGGTTGTCACCGCCGGTCCGACGGTTGAGCGACTCGATCCCGTACGTTTCCTTTCGAACTTCTCCTCGGGTAAGATGGGCTACGCTATCGCGGCGGAGGCGGCATTCCGGGGGGCGGAGGTCATCCTGATCAGCGGTCCCACGTCACTCCCAACGCCGGCGGGTGTTGCCCGCATCGACGTCGAATCGGCTGAACAGATGCTGAAAGCGACGAGGGAGAATTTTAAGTCGGCGGATGGCGCCATCCTGTGTGCCGCGGTCGCCGATTTTCGGCCCGCAGAGTACGCGGCGGAGAAGATTCCGCATCCTGTGCCTGACTCGTTGAAACTCACAGCCAACCCCGATATCGCGGCTGAACTCGGCTCGCTGAAGTCTGGGAGGCAGTTTACCATCGGGTTTGCGCTGGAGACCGATTCCAATCGCGAGCGAGCACTCTCGAAGCTGCGCCGGAAGAACTTCGATTTGATCGTGATGAACAATCCCACGATCGAGGGAGTGGAATTCGGGAGTGACGATAATATCGCGACGTTGATTTCCGCAGATGGGGAGATCGAGGAACCTGGAAGAATGGCGAAGCGGACACTCGCCGGAGTGATCCTCGATAAGGCCGCCGGGCTGCTGCAGCAGCGCTCGCAAACATCCGCCAAAGCATGACAAACTTATTGATCAATCGATGAACGACCTAAGCGACTTCGACAAGTTAAGGATAGCATTACAACAACAGGAAGAACTGGGAATGGGGGAGGTTCGCGTCTCGCCTCAACTCCTGCAGGAGGTGATGACCACGATGGCAAAGAAACCTGAAGTCGCCCGACCGGCGACAGAACGCACCACCCCAACCGGCGCAGCAGCCGGGGCTGTTTCACTGACGGAATTCAACGCGCAGATCAAAGATTGCACCAAATGCCGGTTGGCCCAGGGACGCACCAAGTTTGTCTTCGGAGTCGGGAATCCGAACGCCGATGTGATGTTCGTTGGTGAGGGGCCGGGTCGCGACGAGGATTTGCAGGGCGAACCATTTGTCGGGCGCGCCGGCAAGTTGCTCGACAAGATCCTCGCAGCGATCAACTTCGACCGCACGCAGGTTTATATCGCCAATATTGTTAAGTGTCGTCCGCCGAACAATCGCGATCCCCAGCCCGATGAGATGGCAGAATGTATGCCTTATCTGCTCAGGCAGATCGAGCTGATCAACCCGCAGTTTATCTGCTGTCTCGGTAGAATCTCCGCCCAGGCGCTCCTGGGTGTGACCACACCCCTCGGCAAGCTACGCGAGAAGTTTCACGACTTCAATGGTCGCAAGTTGATGGTCACCTATCATCCCGCCGCGCTGCTGAGATTCCAGCAGTACAAGCGTCCGACCTGGGAGGATGTCCAGATGCTGCGCAAAGCTTACGACGAGTGGGTTGCGGCCCGGAAGTAGTCGTGCGGGAGATTTCCACCGCAATCTACAACTTTTCCACAAATTGCGATTGCCAAGGCCTGTCTTGGCGAATATCGATCCTGCATGTTGATAAACTTTTCCACATGTGAGTGTAGATAATTTGTGGGGAACCACGCTCGATTCCGCTGGCTGCAGAATCCGATAGCCTTTATCATACTGCCGTCTGAAATTGTAACGGAAGCGCTGGTTAATACTCCCGCTCCTTTTTGTTCTCTATAGATCCCCATCACGACAAACCTCGGGTAAGACAGGACGTCGCAGCGAATGGTACAACACTTTGACACAGGCACGACCGATCGGATACCGCCACAGGATCGACAGGCGGAAGCTTCGCTCCTTGGTGGTCTGCTGCTTGACAATGCCTACATCGCCAATGTCTGTACCCTCCTGAACAGTGATGACTTCTACGAGAAGCGCCACCAGATCGTGTTCGAGGCGATTGTCTCGCTCTACCAGGACAACAAGCCGGCCGATCTTGTCACACTGACCGATCGGTTGATCACGCAGGGCAAACTCGATTCGATCGGAGGCAGAGCGTTCCTGGTCGAGCTGACTGCCGATGTCTACACCGCTGCCAACTGCGAACGCTATGCTGAGATCATCAAAGAGAAAGCGATTCTGCGCAGACTGATGGCGATGTCGAGCCAGATCTATAGTCGTGCTCAGAATATGCAGGGTGAAGTGCGCGAATTGCTCTCGTATGCCGAGAAGGAAGTTTTCGACATCGCAACCGATCGCACCGACAAAGGCTATCAGACCATCAAGTCCCTGATTCCGGTCGCGTTCTCCAAGATGGAAATGCTCGAGCAGATGCGTGGGCAGGTTACCGGGCTGGCCACCGGTTTCGATGATCTCGACAACCTGACCGCGGGAATGCATCCCGGCGAGTTAATCGTTGTCGCCGGCCGTCCCGGTATGGGCAAGACCGCCTTCACGCTCAAGATCATGGAGCATTGCGCGGTTGATTTGAATAAGGGAGCCGTAATCTTCTCGCTCGAAATGTCGTCGGAGCAGATTGTGCAACGTCTCCTCAGCTCACGTGCGCGGGTCGGCTCGCATCGCCTCCGGACAGGACGACTGCGCGATCATGAGTGGACCAATCTTAACCTGGCTGCGGGACCGCTGGCGGAAGCTCCGATTTATCTTGACGATACCGCGACGATGTCGATCTGGGATCTTCGCACCAAAGCCCGGTTGCTCAAGAGCCAGTTTGATATCCAGTTGATTGTCGTTGATTACCTGCAGTTGATGCACGCGGGCGATCGCGTCGAGAACCGGCAGCAGGAAATCTCCCTGATTTCAAGATCGCTCAAGGGCCTGGCCAAGGAGCTGGAAATCCCGGTGATTGCCTGCAGTCAGTTGTCGCGTATGGTGGAGACGCGTGGCGGCGAGAAACGGCCGATCCTCGCAGATCTGCGTGAATCGGGAGCGATCGAACAGGATGCTGATGTCGTGATGTTTGTCTACCGTCCCGCCGCCTATAAGTTGTCGGCCGAGGAGCGGGAGGAGATACGCGGTTCGGATGAAGAGAACCTGGCAGAAATCATCATTGCGAAGCAACGTAACGGCCCTACGGGAACCGTGAAGTTGACCTTCGTGAGTGAGTTCATCAGGTTCGAAAACCGTGAGACCTTCCACGCTGCGCATGGTGGACCACCCCCGCCGCCCGGCGATGAACCATTTCCCAATGAGTAGTGCCTGATGAGTACACGGGGGAAATCGAAAGAAAAGACCATCTATGTTTGCTCCTCCTGCGGGCGATCCTACGCCCACTGGATGGGCAAGTGCGCCGAGTGCGAAGAGTGGAATACGATCACCGAGGAGAAGATCGTTACTCGTCCCGCCGGTGAGAAACGCCGCACTACCGAGAGCACGGAAGCTGTCTCGCTGGCCAGCCAGTCGTTTGATTCTGAAGAGTCGATTGTGACCGGCCTCAAGGAGTTCGACGAACTGCTCGGTGGGGGACTGGTAACAGATTCGTCGATCCTGATCGGTGGCGAGCCCGGCGTAGGGAAATCAACGTTGATCTTGCAGGCATGCGGCCTGCTATGCGATCGAGGGGTGGCCTCTCTCTATCTATCTGGTGAGGAATCGGTCCAACAGATTGCATTGCGTGGACGGCGTATCGGCGTTGGTTCTGAGGCGCTCAAGGTTGCCGCCGCGCGCGAGTTGCCGCAGATATACAGCCTGATAAACAACAACAACCCCGCGGTCGTGGTCATCGATTCGGTGCAGACCCTCTACGATCCCGATCTAGAATCAGCTCCCGGAACCGTCAGTCAGATTCGCTCCTGCTGTTCTGAAATCGCCGATTTCTGCAAGCGGAGTGGCAAGATATTGATCCTGATCGGGCACATCACCAAGGAGGGAGCGATCGCCGGCCCGAAGATCCTCGAACACCTCGTCGATGTCGTGCTCTACTTCGAAGGCGAAAATCAAAACCTCTTCCGCGTGTTGAGGGTACGCAAAAACCGCTTCGGACCCGCTTCCGAAATTGGGATTTTCGAGATCAAGCAGGATGGCCTCAAGGGTGTGGCCAATCCATCCGAACACTTCCTCGACGAGCACACAGACTCCGTTCCTGGCAGGGCAATTGTCACGGTAGTGGAGGGGCAACGCCCGCTGCTGCTGGAGATTCAGGCGCTCGCGGCACAGACCAATTTCGGGTTTCCGCAACGAGTGGCTTCGGGATATGACTCACGGAGACTGGCGTTGATGCTGGCGATCCTCGAGAAGCGGGAGAAGATTCCATTCGGACAGCGCGATGTATTCGTCAATCTCGCGGGTGGTCTGCGGGTCGATGATCCATCGCTTGATCTTGGTTTGATCGCTGCAATCATCTCTTCGGTTGAAGATGCCCCCATCAAGTCCGGGACTGCGATTATGGGAGAGGTTGGTCTGTCGGGGGAGGTGAGGGCGATCAGCTATATCGAGCGCCGGATCAACGAGTGCCTCAAGCTTGGGTTCACCCACCTCGTTGTCCCGAAACGGAATCTGCGTGGTGTGAAGTTACCTGAGGGTGTCAACCTGATCGGAATAAAACGGATTTCTGAACTCGCAGATACGGTACTCGCCTGATTCGGGTGCTGCCCGAACCTGGCTTTAGCTGGCGCTGAAATTGATAGATCGTTATGAGTCGGTCACTCTAACTGGTACGATATCGCCCAGAGCAGGGCTTTGAACTCGCTCGGTGATGAATCCCGCAAAGCATCCCCCTGAAACAGCTCTAATGTAATCTGGCTGAATTCGTTAGATAATCCGCCCGATGCCTCGATGATCTGCCAGGTATGTTTCTGAACGTCCGGGTTAACGCTGACATCATTACCCATCCACTCATGGACGAATTCGCCGTTTTTCTTGTAATGTACGTAGGCATCGCGAATGGGTGGATTGCCGAAGCGTGCGCGACTGAATACGGTCACGGCGAGCAGTTCGCCCGGTTGCAGTTTCAGCAGATCGCCCGTCCAGTCGTACCGGATGCTCTTGTCCGGGTAGGCAACGAAAATCCTGCTGGGGCGATCGAGTGATTGTACCATTATGGAGTCAATCGCAGGAAAGCGGTTTGGCACAACGCCAGTCTGGAATCGCTGTCTCCCGATCGCATAGAGTCGCCAACCGTCGTAGGAGGAAATCCCGCTGTCCAGGCGGGAGATCAGAGCGGTCTTAGATTCTCTGTATGTGATATCCTTGGTATAAACCGTCGAATCGCTGCGATCGACGATGTAGTAGGTGCAGACAACGGTATCATTGAGCAGTGCAATCTCCGAGTCCGCTCGCGAGCCGTTGCTCAACAAGATCCGATCGCAGTTTACCACCGTGTCGGCGTCAATCACAGAATCTCCGATCATCTCGTTGATCGTGATTTCGAGCTGGCAGGTATCAGGATCACGTAGCGTGATGCCGCGACCGACACGCGAGACGCCAATCCAGTAGTCGAGCGGGTTGATCGGCGTCTGTGCCTCGGCAATCGGCTTTGCAATACGTTTGCCATAGATGTCCGCCTTGCTCGTTGTGTCAAACCAGATGACGGGAAGCGCGTGTTTGCCGACCGGGTCTTCCGAGATGTAGGATGCAATCCTGGAGACTTTGGTGAGATTCGGATCGGTTACCCGATCTTCGCTGCAACTTATCAATGTAACGATGACAGCCGCTGCGACGGCTGCGACAACGGCTGCACGCGAACAGAAGCTGCCTGCGGAGTATGGCTGATACAAAGTTCTACCTTTCGAAAATTGCCAGGCTATCGTCCCGGTGGATCGAACCTCAGGGTAGCCAGACCGATGAGCTTGATCCTGATGACCCACAGGTTAGACGCGCTCTGAAATCTAACGTTTAATCGACTTTTGTCGCGACCTTTTTCGTTTATGTTCTTCCTTCATCTGCTTGATCTGATCCCTGATTTCCGCGGCACGCTCAAATTCGAGCTGCTCGGCAGCGGTTTCCATCTGTTGGTTGAGAAAATTGATCTTCTCTTCCAGCGGCAGCTCACCAAAGAAATCGGGTAGGATAACACCGGGAATCTCCTCCTGCCGCGAGTCGGCAAAACGAGTAGCCGCGAGGATCTCCTCCCGCGTCTTGTAGATGGTCTCAGGCGTGATGTTGTGCTTCTCGTTATACTCAATCTGGATCTTACGGCGCCGATTGGTTTCGGAGATCATCTTCTTCATCGAGTCAGTGATCTTGTCGGCATAGAGGATCACTTCACCCTCGACATTCCTTGCCGCACGCCCGGCGGTCTGCATCAACGAAGTCTCCGAACGCAGGAAACCCTCCTTGTCGGCATCAAGAACAGCCACCAGGGAGACTTCGGGCAAATCGAGTCCCTCTCGCAGCAGGTTGATTCCCACGAGGACATCGAATTCATGCAGCCTCAAGTCGCGCAGCAACTCTGTGCGATCGATCGCATCGATCTCGGAGTGGAGGTAGCGCACCCGGATGTTCAATCGCCCCAGATAGTCGCTGAGGTCTTCCGCCATCCGCTTGGTAAGGGTGGTGACCAGCACACGCTCCTGCTTTTCAGCCCGCACGCGGATCTCTTTGATCAAATCATCAATCTGACCATCCACCGGGCGAATCGTTATCTTCGGATCGATCAGTCCGGTCGGTCTGATAATCTGCTCCACAACCACACCCTCGGAATTGGTTATCTCCAGATCTGCCGGGGTGGCCGAGACGTAGACGGTCTGCGGGATCAATTTGACGAACTCGTCATACATCAGGGGCCGATTGTCGAGCGCCGAAGGTAGACGAAAACCGTGATGGACCAGAATCTCTTTCCGCGACCGGTCACCCGCATACATTCCCTTGATCTGCGGAATCGTCTGATGCGATTCATCAATGATCAAAAGAAAATCTTCGGGGAAGAAGTCGATCAGGGTGTAGGGCCGTTCGCCGGGAGCACGGTTGGAAAAATAACGAGAGTAATTCTCGATACCGGAGCAGAAGCCGATTTCGCGCAGCATTTCCAGGTCATACAGCGTCCGGCTCTCGAGTCGCTGAGCTTCAAGCAGCTTATCCTCGGCGCGTAACTCCTTCAGCCGTTCTCCCAACTCCTCTTTGATGCCGACGACGGCTTTGTTCAGCGTCTCCGAAGAACTGACGAAGTGGCGTGCCGGGTAGATGGCGATACGCTCCAGCTCCTGCTTGATCTCACCAGAGACGGGGTCGAACGCGCGGATCCGTTCGATCTGGTCGCCGAACATTTCGATGCGAACGCCATTGATTTCGTACGCCGGAAACAGTTCGATCACGTCGCCGCGCACCCGGAAATTTCCACGCGAAAAATCGACATCGTTGCGGTTGTACTGGATGTCGATCAACTTGCGCAGGATGGCATCACGCTCCATCTCTGCGCCGGTCTCCAGGAAAATGAGCAGATTCTTGTACTCAGAAGGTGAGCCGATTCCGTAGATGCAGGAAACCGATGCCACCACGACGACATCTCGCCGCTCCAGCAGCGAACTGGTGGCACGCAGTCGCAGGCGATCGATATTCTCATTTACCGAAGTGTCTTTTTCGATGTAGGTATCGGTGGCGGCGACGTAGGCTTCCGGCTGGTAGTAGTCATAGTAGCTTATGAAAAACTCCACGGCATTATCGGGGAAATAGCCCTTGAATTCGCCATAGAGCTGAGCCGCCAGGGTCTTGTTGTGCGATATGATCAGCGTCGGCTTGTTGACCGCCGCGATGACATTCGCCATCGTAAAGGTCTTGCCTGAACCGGTTACGCCGAGGAGCGTCTGGTATCTCTCGCCGGCGATAACGCCTTCCGTAAGCCGTTTGATCGCTTCAGGCTGATCTCCGCGTGGTTTGTATTTTGATACGAGTTTGAACTGTGCCATCTTACTATGAAACGTTATGGCGCATTGGACGTCAATAACTTGTACGAATCTTTTTAGGAACTTTGGCGGCACGCCGCTATAAAACTACCGGATCAAGCAAGAGATCCGTCAGAACTATTAGGCAGAACCTGTAGAGATCAGAATCTGCTTGACAAAAGTCGCTCCAACGCTATCATAACAGACTATTTTGTGAGTAGTATTGGAAGGAGAAAACAAGTCAATGTACGCTATCATTGAGGCTGGCGGCCTCCAATACCGGGTAGCTGAGGGCGACGTGATCCGCGTTCCTATGCATGTTGCGAAACCGGGTGAAACTCAGGCGTTCGAGCAGGTGCTGCTCGTTGCTGACGGCGATAACACACAGGTGGGTAATCCGACCGTAGCCGGCGCCAGAGTGGAAGCCGAGGTTCTCGACCAGGGACGCGACGATAAGGTGCTGGTATTCAAGAAGAAACGCCGCACCAAGTATCGCCGCATGCGCGGTCATCGTCAAGACTTTACTGATCTTAAAATCGGTAAAATCTCCGTCAGTTAATCGGCTATAACGCATGAGAAAAACTCCAGCGACCACGGCTATTCTTGGTGCGCTGCTACTTGCCCTGATTATCTCAATCCCTCTGTACGGGCAGGCTAATTATCAAGTAGGCACAATTACAATCGAGGGGAATGATGCTGTCGAGCAATCGCTGATACTGTCGGTGTCGGGGCTCCATCGCGGTATGCGGCTCTCCTCCACCTCTGTCCAGGAAGCGATCAGGCGCATCTTTGCGCTCGGCCTCTTCTATGATGTCCATGTGGATGCCGAGTATTCCGGCGGACAGGTGAACCTCAAGATTGTCGTAAAAGAATATCCCAAGCTCAAGTCGGTCAAATTCGACGGCAATGACAAAATCGACGACGACGACCTGAAGAAAGTAATCAATATCTTTGAGCGTCAAACCGTCAGTCCCAATCAGGTCAAGCAGGCAGAGGAAGCCATCCGCAAGGCATACCAGGAAAAAGGCTATCACCAGGTCGAGATCAATACCGAGCGCGAAGAAGTCGACGGTGGTAAGCAGCTTGCCTTGAGTTTCAAGATCAAAGAACAGAAGAAGGTCAAGATCAGGGCCATCGAGTTCTTTGGAAATGAGGTCTTCAGCGACGACAAACTGCGTGGCAAGATGGATGCGGCGCCCTCAGGTTTCCTGCGCTCCGGTGCCTTCAAGCAAGAGCAGTACGATCAGGATAAAATCGATATCATCGACTTCTATAAGAACAACGGCTTCATCGACGCTTCGATCGTGCGAGACAGCGTGGTCATCGACCCCGATGGCAAACACATGGTCATCAAGATCTGGGTGAACGAAGGCGAGCGCTACTATTTTGGCAGTGTAAATTTCTCTGGAAACGAAGTCTACGACAGCGAATTCCTCAAGGATAAGATGAAGTTCGACGAGGGGGACGTCTACAAC
>JBECKX010000135.1:0-2651 GCA_040235515.1 Candidatus Zixiibacteriota bacterium | reverse complement strand
GGACGATGCCAAGCTTGCGCTCAAACGTCAAATCTGGTTCCATCTTCTCCTCCAGTAAATTCTCCGAGGAAGCCTTCATCAGCCAGGTCAAGCAACCTCACACGCTGAAAGCCGATTTTGCTCGGTGCCAGTACCGGCACGCGAACCGTAAAATCTATCTCCGGGGCATCGCACGATAACCGGCCCCGCATTACTCCCGCCTCGCGGTCATACTCCTCAACAATCATCAGCCGCTCCTTACCGAGCAGCGTGCGGTTGTAATCCTCCGCATTCTCGTTGATCAAACGTTCCAACTCCTCCTGTCGCTCCCTGATTTCCTGTTCCGAAAGAGTACCTTTGTACTTGTACGCCGGAGTTCCATCCTCATGACTGTATTCAAACACTCCTGCGCGCGCAATCTTTTGTTCAACGACGAAGTCGCAAAGCTGATCGAAGTCACGCTTGGTCTCTCCCGGGAAACCAACAATGAACGTCGTCCGCCACATCGTCTCCGGAAGCTTCCTCCTCAACCGCTCGATCATCGCATAGACATGCTCATCGTCGTAACCACGGTTCATCCGTTTCAACAATTTCGGGGAAATATGCTGAATCGGGCTCTCCAGATATTGGCAATACTTGGGCGATGTCGCCAGGTAATCGAGAATCTCATCATCCATATGCAGGGGATGCAGGTAAAATGGCCGCACCCAGAATTCACCCTGCTTCTCATCCAGCATTCTCAACAAATCGAGCGGATGCTTCCCGATATCATATCCGAAATAGGCAACATCCTGTGCGATCAGATTCAACTCCACCACCCCTGCTGCCAGCATGCGGTCGACATCCGCCGAGATCGCCTCAAGCGAACGCGAGCGAAAATCACCCCGCATCGCAGGGATCGCACAATAGGAACAGCGACAATCACAACCATCAGCGATCTTCAGGTAAGCAAAGGGCCGCTCCCGAATGATCTGATGCGAGTGAGCCTCCTTGTAGGAACTCGGAGGGCGGCTGACATACGCCATATCAGCGTCCAGCAGCGACTCGATCTTGTCATACTGATCGATCCCGATCATCCCGTCAACCTCCGGGATCTCCGTCAGCAACTCATTCGGATAACGCTGCGAGAGACACCCGGAAACCAGCAGCCGCTGCTGCCTGCCGTTGGAATTCTTCACCGCCGCCAGTTTCAAGATTTCCTCGATCGACTCCTCTTTGGCCGACTGGATAAAGGCGCACGTATTGACTATCAGGTAGTCCGCCTGCTCAGGATCGCTCGCCTCCACAAGGCCGCGTTCACGCAGGTATCCAACGATAATGTCGCCATCGACCTCATTCTTGGGACAGCCGAGGCTCTTGAAGAAATAGCTTTTTTGCATGATGGTACCCAGATATCAGGGTACGCGGATCTCCTCTACACCGGATGGGGTTTGGAAGCGAAAATCGTCTGGCTGAGTCTTAATTTTGAGCTTCCAGTCGGAAAAGTCAAGAGTAACGAGGTTGTCATTCGGATCGCGATACGCCGCCCGAACGATCAGGTAGCTGCTCGAATCGATGTATAAATCCAGCTCTTTCACGATTTCATCCTTCGCAAGAGCTAGTAGATGCAATTTGTATGCCTTCTTCCCCTCCAAACTGACCAAAGTGTCAGATCGAACCTCGTAGTGCTCCTTGAATCGAAATAAGTAATCGGCAGGCGTCACCAGCGCATTGAGATCATTCATTGCTTCAATCGTAACCTGCTTGTTCTCAACAGAATACGACCAGAGCGAGTCGCCGTCGGAGACTAAGGTCTGTTCCGGGCTTTCGATACGGAATCGATCAGGATAGCCGATTATCATTACCCCCGAGGTCGTCTCATCCTCGAAAAAACCTCCCCCCGACAAACTCTGCCTGAATTTTGCAGAAAAGTGACCCGCTTCAGCATAGATTTTCTCCGATTTAGAGATAACCTCATCAATACCAGAGGCTTTACCTCCATCCGCCGCCAGACGCTCGCCAGCCAGGCACAACGCAATCGCGGCGAGAGCCACTATGACACTCGCTCGTAACATGCTCTCTTATACCTAATACTACGCAGAGGGTTTGTCTTTTTTTAGCTGATCAAGATAAGACTTATCAACCAGAACCTCGCGTGCGCGCGAACCGTCGTACGGTCCAACCACGCCACACGCCTCAAGTTGATCCATGATGCGGGCTGCACGCTGATAACCAATGCCAAGCCTGCGCTGCAACAGCGAAACCGAACCCTGCTTGTGGCGAACAACAAGCTCCGTCGCCTCCGGAAGCAACACGTCGTTGTTCGAGCGCTCGACCACCAACTTCTCACGCTCTTCGCTGAATGACTGCAGTGGACTCGCCTCGGCTGCATTCTCCTTGAGGAAGCTGACGATATCTTCACTCTCCTGCGAGGATATCCACGCGCCATGCAGTCGGATCGGCTCCGGCGCGCCGGAAAGCAACAGCAGCATATCCCCGGAACCAAGCAGCTTTTCGGCCCCGTTGCAGTCCAGTATCGTGCGCGAGTCAACCTTGGACGCTACCTGGAACGCTATACGAGATGAGAAATTAGCCTTGATCAATCCGGTGATCACATCAACCGATGGACGCTGCGTCGCCAGAATCAAGTGAATACCAACCGCGCGCGCCATCTGAGCAAGTCGGGTGATCAA
>JBECKX010000215.1:0-4161 GCA_040235515.1 Candidatus Zixiibacteriota bacterium | reverse complement strand
GCCCTCCACCCTGTCCTGATACTCATTGAAAAGATGATACGCCCCTATCCCATAGTTGACGCGATGTTCTTGATTGAAGAAAGTCGCGCCGACGTTGAAAGACTCGAGCAACTCATTGCGTTGTGATGCCGTGTTGGAGAGCAGGAAGTACCAGGTGTGATTGCCGAGCATGTCAGACAGCACCACCTGCAATCCACCCATCGTGCCGAACACTGCATCATACGACACGGCGGACTGCGCGATATCGAGCGAGTATTCGTTGCTGTAGTCAACCACGCCATGCTCCATCGTGCCGTCAAGCCGTCGTGGATTCCACGCCGTGTACAAGGGCGGTTGCGCCTCCACCGGCACCAGCGCGGTCGTGTCCAGCGGCGTCTCGTAAATGCTGAATGTGAAACTCTGATAACCTGAGAAAATCAACCGGTCATCCACCAACTGCGGCGTGAACGCTCCGGTAGCAAAATCGGTAATCCGGTAAATCGACCCATCCGGCTTCATCAGATGAATGTTGGAGGTCCCGCTGCGGTCTGAACTGAACAGGATGCCATCCTCGGTCTGCTGCGGTGAGCGATCATTGTATCTGCCAAAGGTCAACGGCTCGATTGCGTTGCTCTTCAGATCATATCGAAACAGATTCGTATACGCCTCAAAACCATAGCTGCCGCGGTCCGATGCGAAGATGATATTGCCGTTCGAATCGAAGGCGGCATCGGTCTCATGATAGACATCGTTGGTCAGCCGTATCAGGTTGGAATCCGCCACCTGGAATAAGAACAAATCATGGTAGCCTGCGTAGTTCGCTCCTGTGAAGGCGATGCTCTTGCCGTCCGCCGACCAGGAGGGTGACTGTAAATGGTATAGGCTGGGAAATTCGAAGTGCTTGATGACATCCCCCGCCTCGAGATCA
Source organism: Candidatus Zixiibacteriota bacterium (assembly GCA_040235515.1). Classification (GTDB taxonomy): domain Bacteria; phylum Zixibacteria; class MSB-5A5; order CAIYYT01; family CAIYYT01; genus JBECKX01. The sequence continues at coordinate 3,254 of JBECKX010000215.1, read as the reverse complement.
TACACGTAGAGCACATCCCGTTCGTGCCGCTTTCCGACAAACACGATCCTGCCATCATTGCTCACGCTGATCCCCGAACGCAGCAGGTGCAACGACTCGTAGTCAGGCGAGCGTTCACCCTTCAGGAGAGTCACCTCCTGACCCGTCGCTGGTGAGCGCATATAGATTCCCGTATACCCCAGCTTGTTCGCTTTGTAAATGATCCAGTCATCCGCTCCCTTGTATTCATGGCGCAGCGGCACGGGATGAACCGCAAACACGTCGCTGGTCAGCGGCGTGGTCACCTTCGCCGGAAGATCCTTATCCTCCAGCTTCGGAAAATGTCTTTTCTTGAGGTAATAGACCCATTCCTTCCCCACCTCATCGAGGCTCTTGCCGACGACAAGCCGGAACAACTCGGAGAAAGTCTTCGCCTTCCACCAGTTCTCGTAGATCATCTGTATCTTGTCCTCGCCGTAATTGTCTGCGACGAAGTGACAGAATGACTCCCCGAATTTGTACATGAAAAACGTCCCTGAAAGCCCATACAGCTCTGAGATCGGCCTGATGTTCCCCTCCAGCGTCATATCCGCCATCACCATTTCCGCCTCGGAATCCCACTCACGCGACCAGAATTCCGCCGTGCCCTCCACGAACCAGAGCGGCGGACCATACTGCGTCGTCTTGCGGTGCTCCGACATCACCGCCGGAATCTTGTCGAACTGGAATGTGTGGACCAGCTCATGCTTGATCACCCGCTGGAAATCCGCGATCGAACCGGCGAACGGCACGACCATGCGACCCTTGAAGAACTCTGTGAAACCTGCCACGTTCTCCGGTAACAGTGACGGCGTAACATTCGTCTCGGTAAAGAAGGTCGGCGTGCTGTAAATAATCAGCGGAATCTTGTGGAAAATATGGTGGTTAAATTTGGACGACAGGTCAACGTAGGCGTCCTCGGCCGCGGCCGCGGCTATCTTGGCCAGATCATCCTCTTTGTCATAGAAGAAGATACGGAAATGATCCGTCGTCAGCACCTTCCACTCAAATGGAGTGTACTGGATCTTGTTCTTGCCAAAATAGAACTGGGCCTGCGCGATTCCACTCGAGAACACGAGCGCAGCGGCGATGAAAATAAGACGTGTAAATTTGATCATGTACGAGCGACAGTTTTGAGATAGCGTTCTGCCATCTTTACGGAATCGGCCTTCTTGAATTGCCCGAAAAGAGAACGCGTCGCTTTCTTTACGTATTTGCGAAGGACGTCATCAAAGATCACCGATCTCACTAATGTTAACGTCTTGACAATCAACTCGTTCAACTCTTCTTCAGCTTTTCCGTGAACTTTTTTGAAGGCTTCCGACTCACCGACCAGCACATCGGCAAGAAAACTGAGGGCTCTTTGCTTGTCAAGCTTGATCAAGACCGGCAGGGCCTGCTTGCGCTCTCCCCGGTGCCGGATGAAGAATTCTTCCACGAACGGGTACTCGGCCGGCGTGCCGATCTGCGCCACCGCGTTGAGCGCCTTAAGGTAAATCTCCCGCAGCGGGTGCTGCAGCAAGCGCGCTACCACTCTGGCGGATTGCGATCCACCAAGCTTTTCGAGCGCTATCAGCGACTCGAGAACCACCCGCTCGTCCGGGTCGTTGGCGAACTCGCTTACGATCTCAACCGATTCCGGGTGTCGTATGTTGCCCAGCACGAAGATCAGGTTGCGCAGCTTGTACCAGCTCTTCTGTGGCAACTCAGGACTATCCTTTGCGCGGGCCAGCAGCGTGCGATCCGAAAGCACGATCTTGAAAGCGTTAATCGTACGCTCGCCGAAGTTACTCAATATGCGAATAATCGGTATACGTACTTCACGTTGCGGGTTGTTCAGGTGCCCGGCGAATACCATGATCGCTTCGAGCGTGTAGAACTTCTCCAGCAGCGGGATCATCGGTTTCGCCACCAACTCGAACTTGATGCTCAACTTCTTCACCAGTGATTCCGCAAGCTGAGCCGAAGTCAGCTTCTCATGAATCCGCTCGGCCGCCGCCGGAATCCCCTCCGGGTAGATCACCGATTCCGAATCAACGCGTTGCACGATCAGATCGAGCAGTTCATTCGCGTCACTGAACAAATCAAGCTCTATGTAACGATTATAAAACCGCTCGAGGATCGATGTCAGCACCTGGAACTCCTTTAGCTCCACATCCGGCTCCGACAGGCGGTCACGAACCTGCGCGATCTGCTGGTTCGCTACCGGCATGTCGTTGTCGTTCGCGCAGAGCGACGCGAAATGCAAAAGCGCGTCATGCTGCGTGTCGGTCAGTTCGTAACCCTGAGTGCGCATCGCCTCGAAGAACTTCTTCACGAAGTCCTCGGTGTATTGCATATCCCCGATCGTCTCGAGCCAGCCGATCAAATCCTCTACCTCATCCGGATTCGGCGCTCCCCCGAAGAAATGATTCTTGAAACTCTCGATTTCCAGATGGGCGATTTTCTTCGGTGATGCATCCGCAGCCAGAAGCTCACGCAGATACTCGTTGTCCAGTATGCCTAACGATTCGAGCTTCTCCTGCAATTGCGGCAGCAAGTCTGGTGAATTGCGGTCTACCAGCAGGTCTTTGAACCCAAGCAGCGTGCGACCTATCTCGCTACGCTTGACATCCTTCTGGTCCTCCATGCTGAGACGGAGCGCCGTGACCAGCAACCCCAGCAACTCTTCATCATCTATCTCAGAAAACGCGGATTTGAGTCGGTCGTAGTCCTCCGGTGTCATCGTACCGGGACCGGCGCCCCCTCGTATACCGAAACCAAGGCCATAGTTGGCGTCACCGCCGCTTCCCCCGCCGCTGCCGCCTGCAATACCATCGCCGCCACCGCTGCCGGTTCCACCCGCAGCCAAGCCGCCCGTTCCTTCGCCATATCCGGAGCCCACGCCAGCTGCACCGCCGGGACCACCAATTCCCTCACTGCCTCCGGCGAATCCGGCGCCACCTCCAGTACTACCACTACCCTGGCCAGGCACTCCGCTGCCACTGCCGGATGCTTCACCGCTGCCGCTTCCTGTACCGGAGCCCACACCTCCGCCTGTCCCACCACCGGTGCCCTTGCCCCCGCCGCCAAATCCGAAGCCATGCCCCCAACCCTTTCCCTTAACGATCAGGTGGAGCAGCATCTCCGGCTTGTTGCGGATCACATCTACGAGCGTATCTTCAACCTGCTTGGCGGTCGTGGGGTCTTCCAGTCCGCCACCACCACTGCCACCGCCTCCGCTCTCACCGCCAGCA
>JBECKX010000208.1:0-47596 GCA_040235515.1 Candidatus Zixiibacteriota bacterium | reverse complement strand
CAAAGTCGTAGAGTACCGCTTCTTCGGCGGCCTGACCCAGGAAGAGATCGCCACGGTTCTTGATGTTTCGGCACCGACTATCCGTCGCGATTGGCGACTGGCGCGCGCCTGGCTGAGCCGCGAGCTGAAGGCGCAATTCCCGGAGTAATGCGGTTCAAAGACAGACAGGGTGTGGAGGAGCCATTGGCGCCACCGTGCTCTCACAAGCTAATCCTCAAGCGCTAGTCTCGGTCTATGGATTCAGAGAAATGGAATAAAGTTCAGGCGATCTTTGATGCCGCCAGCGACCTCGCTCCCGGGGAACGCGATCAGTTCCTGAGCGAGAAGTGTGCCGGTGATCGGGAGCTTGAACAGGAAGTCAGATCGTTGCTGGAGGCGGACGAGGAGAAACATTCTCTCCTTGATGGCCTTGCAGTCGACTATGTCTCCCCGGTGGACACGGTCGAGTATGAGGGCCGAAACATCGGACCCTACTCGCTGGAGCGGCTGATCGGCAGCGGCGGGATGGGGCTGGTATTTCTCGCGACCCGGGCGGATGGCCAGTTCAAGCGCAGTGTCGCGCTCAAGCTGATCCGCGACGGCAGCCTCACCGATGAAATCAAGCGCCGCTTTGAGAGCGAGCGCCAGATTCTGGCACGCCTCGACCATCCGAACATTGCGCGATTGTTTGACGGGGGGTTCTCCGACACCGGTTATCCGTTCTTCACCATGGAGTATGTCGACGGCGTCCGCATCGATGAATACTGCCGCAAGAACGACCTTTCAATCGAGGAGCGACTCGCGCTCTTCCTTCAGGTTTGCGCCGCGGTTGAGTACGCTCAAAACAAAGCGGTGATACACCGTGACCTCAAACCGACGAATATCCTCGTGACAGCCCAGCGCGAGGTCAAACTGCTCGACTTCGGTATCGCCAAGTTAATCGCGGAAGATGCAACCCATGCGATGACCGAGCTGACCCGCACAGGTATGCGCGTGATGACGCCGGCCTACGCAGCGCCGGAACAGATTCGCGGTGAGGCAATCTCCGCTGCGACCGACGTTTATTCCCTCGGCGTAATCTTGTATGAGCTGCTCACCGATCAGCGTCCTTATAGCGTTCCCGCAGGATCACAACATGAACTTGAGCAGGCGATCTGTTCGACCAACCCGGTCAAGCCGAGCGTTGCAGTTGTGACGGATACCCAGAACATACTGGCACGACGCGAGGAAGCAGCGGAAGAGTCGGATGAGAACACCCTCAATCTGCCCCGGTTGCACCGGCGAAGCAAACGACTCAGGGGCGATCTCGATAATATCTGCCTGATGGCGCTACGCAAAGAGCCGGAGCGTCGCTACCAGAATGCGACGGAACTGATTTCCGATATTCAGAGGCATCTGGAGGGGCTACCGATTCGCGCGCGTGCCTCTACGTTGGGCTATCGTTTCCAGAAATTCCTGAAGCGCAACAGGGTTGCCGTTTCGATCGGCGTTGTCGCTGCCGCGGTCGTGGCATTCCTGGTTGTATACTACACCGTGCGTCTCACCGGGGAACGCGACCTGGCCAGACAGCAGAGCGCCAAAGCCACAGCGGTCTCCAACTTTCTGGTAGAGATATTCACGATTGCTGACCCGAGCGTGACACCGGGAGAGACCGTGACCGCCCGCGAGCTGCTGGAACAGGCAGCGACCCGGATCGATGAGGATTTGGGGGCACAACCGGAAGTCCGTGGGGAACTGCTGAATACGATCGGAAATGTTTACTACAACCTGGGTTTGTATGACGAATCGGCGCGATTGCTCGAGCGCTGCGTTCTGCTCGCCGACAGCATGGGAGCCCATTCACTGGCTGAGGGCAATTCGTATCATTCGATGGCCAACTCGATCGACGCGGTGGGGGAAAGTGACTCCGCCCTCGTACTGTTTGCCAAGTCCCTCTCGACTTATCGCCTGCTCGAACCCTCGCTGGAGGTTGAACTGGCTATTGCGGGCGCAAAGACCGATATGGCGGTGATCTATCGCCACCGGGGCGAGTATGCAGCGGCAGAGTCTCTTTACCTGCAGGGGTTGGAGGTGCGCAGGGCTCAACTTGGTGATATGAATGAAGACGTTGCGCACAGCCTGAATCACCTCGGTCGTCTCTACTACAACATGGGAGAGTATGAACGGGCAAAGCCGTACGCGCTTGAGTCGCTGGCGATACGCAGAACCGTATCCGGGGAGCGTGCTCCGTCTACGCTGGCAAGCTACGGCGCGGTTGCGGGCCTGTTCAGCAAGCAGCATGAGGCCGATTCCGCGCGCGTCTACTACGGCAAGTGCCTCTCCGGGTTTCTGGACGTGGTGGGTCCGGAGCATCCATACACCGTCAGCTCGATGAGTTCCTACGCGATGGCCCTCCTCGACGTCGGCGCGCTTGATTCGGCGCTCTACTGGGCGACGCGGGCACTCGATCAACACACCAGGCTTTTCCCGGAAGGAAGTCTCCGCAACTCATACCCGCTTCTCGCGATCGGCAAGATATACAACGCACGGCAAGAGTATATCGAAGCGGAGGACTATCTGAAACGTGCATTGGAAATCAGGATCGCCAATTTGCCGGAGGATCATGTCAACGTCGCGGAAGTCGAGTATGAGCTGGGAGTGTCACTTGCGGGACAGACGCGTTACCGGGACGCTGATGAGATGCTCGAGCGGGCGCTGACGACCTTCATGAAACGCCGGGGCCTCGAGGATACCAACACGCAGAATACGTTGCAGCAATTGGCATTCGTTTACCGGGCGCTCGACGACCCGAGTCAGCTTGACCGCATCAATAATCTGTTGCAAGGGCAGGGTGAGTTTCAGTAGCGGGTCTTGATTGAAACAACGCGCACCGGGGGAAACTTGACATCGCCCGACCAAATCACGATCCTCTCTCAACAATGAAAAGCGACAACGATAACAGATACCGAAGCTCAGGCTTTCCTGAGACCAGGCATTCGGCACTGCGGGCACTGAAGGGAGGCAGCGGTGAGGAGCGACGGGTGGCACTCGAGCTGTTGATGACAGCCTACTGGCCCGCCGTCTACAAGTACCTGCGGCTGCGCTGGAACCGCGACGCGGAGTCGGCTGCCGACCTAACGCAATCGTTTTTCCTCATTGCGCTGGAGAAGGACTACTTCAGCAGCTACGAGCCGGAGAAAGCTCGGTTTCGCACCTTCATCAGGCTTTGCCTTGACCGCTACGTTGCCAAAGCTGATCGTGACGCATCCCGCCTGAAGCGCGGCGGTGGCTCTGAACATCTCTCACTCGACTTCGAAGGGATTGAGGCCGAGGTGAGTCGTGACGCAGGCGGTAGCACGTCTCCGGAGGAGTTTTTTGAACGGGAATGGATCAGAACATTGCTCTCAACGTCGCTTGAGCAACTTCGGGAGCAGACCAAAGAGAGCGGCAAGCAACTTCAGTTTCGCATCTTCGAGCAGTATGACCTGGTACAGGAAGAGAGCAGAGAACGGCCATCATACCGGGCTCTCGCGGATGAACACAACCTGCGGGTTGAAACCGTTACAAACTACCTCGCCGCGATGCGTCGGAGCCTCCGCGCGATCGTGCTCACCCGGCTCAGGGAGATGACGGCATCCGATGAAGAGTTTCGCGCTGAGGCACGCGTAGTGCTGGGGGTTGACCCGGAGTGAATTGGTTATCAGATGACAGCATGAAACACCTGCGCTCGGTAGTGGACCTGCCAGATCTTTCGCAAACCCACTACCGGCTGGGTGAACGAATCGCCTCCGGCGGAATGGCGACCATCTATAAGGCAGAGGATACCCGACTTAATCGCACTGTAGCGGTCAAAGTCCTCAGTAGCACCAATTGCACCGATGAGTTTATTGCTCGCATGTCACAGGAGGCGAAGGTGATAGCGAGCCTCGAACACCCCGGTATTGTCCCGATTCATGACTTTGGCAGGCTACCGGATGGCAGAGTGTTTTACGTCATGAAATACGTCGAAGGGAAAACTCTGGAGAGCTTTGTCGAGAGCGAACCGAGTCTGACGGCACGGCTGCGTGTGTTTCAAAAGGTGGTGGAAGCAGTAAGTTTTGCGCACTCGCGCCAGATCATTCACCGCGACCTGAAACCGGCCAATATCATGGTGGGGGCTTACGGGGAAGTCCTTGTCATGGATTGGGGGATTGCGGCGCAACTCGAGTCAAAGTCTCGCTCGCCAATTCGAAAAGTCGTAGATTTTGTGCTGGAGCAGACATCTAAACAAGAGGGCGAGGAGATCGACACTGCGCATGGTACCCTGCTTGGCACGCCGGCGTTTATGTCTCCGGAGCAGGCGCGCGGGGAGTCGGAGATGATTGGCCAGCGTTCCGATATCTATTCGCTGGGTGCGGTGCTCTATTTTCTCCTGACCGGCAGGCCACCATTTCAGGGGACGAGCGCGCAGGAAATTGCCGAGCGTGCAGCGGCGGGTGAGCTGATTCCCCCCAGAGAGGTTGACAGGTCGATTCAGAAGCAGATTGAGGCTGTCTGCCTCAAGGCGATGGCGGTTGAGCCAGACGCACGGTATCAGACTTCGACAGAGCTTAGCGCTGATGTAACCAGCTACCTGGACGGCAGTCCGGTATCGGCGTATAGAGAGAACTTGTTCGAACGCTCGAACCGCTGGATCGCGCGCAACCAGTTTATCATGATTCTGATAGTGGCATATATCCTGGTAAGATTTCTGATCCTGATTCTACTGGGCCACTAAAGAACCGGCATCGGCCGGGTAATAGAACCCCGAAAGAGATTAAGCATCCTGATAACTTGAAGGAGAAATCTATGTCCAACATCTCGAAACCGCTGCTGGGACTGATTCTGGGTGCCTTGCTGGGAGCCATAGACGGACTTTCGAGCCTCGTCTCGGCGCCAGAGTCGCAGCCAATGTTGCTCAGTATCGTGATCGGGTCCACGATCAAGGGGATGATTGCCGGCGTGATTATCGGGTTCGTCGCCCGGAAAACCAATTCCCTGGCGATCGGGCTGCTGGTCGGGTTGGCGGTCGGGTTCGCACTGGCTTTTGCCGTGGCAGCGATGCCGGCGGATGAGCAGGGCACACATTACTGGCTCGAAATCATGATTCCAGGCTCACTTGTCGGGCTGATTCTGGGCTATGCGACACAGCGGTATGGTAAGCGCCCCGAGAGGCAGCAACTCTCCGAGGCAGCGCGCTAAATGAGTTTAGACTAATCAATCAATAGAGAGCTTCTAACAGGAGAAATGATCAATGGCAAGTCCAGTAGTACATTGGGAAATCTCGGTAACTGACCATGGCAGGAGTGTTGAGTTCTACAGCAAACTGTTCGGCTGGGAGGGCAAGAAGGCCGAAGGGTTCGATTACACTCTTTTTTCACCGGCAGGTGAGGGCTCAATCGGCGGTGGAATCGGGCCGGTACCGCCGGGCGCGAAACCGATGGTTACCTTCTATGTGAGGGTCGATAATTTGCAGGCCTATCTCGAAAAGGCCGAAGGAATGGGCGCGAAGACGGTGCTGCCTCCGACCCCTATCCCCGGAGTAGGATCATGCGCTATGTTCGCTGATCCTGACGGTAACGTGATCGGTCTGTTTTCGAGTTAGCGCGGGCCATAGGAAAGGATAGCATTCGCAGCGGGCAGTCGGACGGGCTGCCCGTCTTGTTTTTGGAGCGATCGGCTGCCGGCGTTACTTCTTTTCGGGCGGGAAACCCTGGAGGATTCGGTCGGCGGCCCTGGCGATTTTTTCGCGCGTAGACTCTGGCGTAGAGATTACCCCGGAGGCCCATCCTCTCCAAACTAGCTGCATCGAGCGGGAATCGATGACATCAATAATCAGATAATCCTGCGGATAGACCCTGTCGGCGATTCTTTCCGATCCTTCCCAGGGGCGCGGGCCGTAGCTATATCCCCAGCGCTGGACGTTAACCCGTTCCGAGATTCCGCCATGATAGGCCACCAACAGATCCGCTGTACCGTTGCCCGAATGGTTGAAGCCGTTCAGGGTCATCCGTTCGACAATGGCTTCCTCCAGACGTCTGATCGCCAGCGGGTTTCTGTGCAAGAGGTTATTCGGGTTAGCGGTCGGGCGTTCTAACAGAGCGAAGCTACGGTATGCCAGGAAGTTCGAGAGCGGGTCGAAGTCATGGCTGACAGAAAGCGACGAGCAGCCACTCAGCAGGGAGAGCATTACTAGTGCTGCGACGACGATCGAGGTCGAAAGTGCAGCATTTCTTCGGCGGGCCTGTTTCGGTATCATTTACTCCTCGGGTATGTTGCCATGCTCTAATATGGAAACCAACTATTTGACTCGCAATAAGCTGTTGCGGTAACAAAGCTCCCAAAAACTGTTGCAATTTGAACCGATAATCGGTAACTCCTATCAGCCTGCGATCGGCAGGTGGCCCACTGTCGTGCCAAGTCCCGTTTCCCGGGTACTTCCTGGAGTGACAGCATAGGATTCGATGACCGGGATCGTAACCATCGCCATCCCCTGTAGCTATCATCGGATATGTTTCATTGCGCACTTAATGAACTTGCCGTTAGTGTCGAAAGATAATGTAAGGGCAGGCAGCGCAAGAGCCGTAGTATCGTTCATTTCGTGCGCAGAGGAGTTCATGAACTGCACATCGTGTAACGAATCGAGTCACCTCCAAAGTTCTTATGATCGCCGCGACGATAACGAGAACAAGGAGGTGTAACATGTTAAAAACACTACTAAAGCCACACCATCTGCTCACCGTTGCGGTCGCAATTTTCGCATTAGTCATGATTGCCACAATGGATGCGCAGGCAGACGAAAGCATCACTATCCGCCGCGATTTTCAGGGCGGAAAGCAGTTCACAGTTGAGCAACCCAACTCGATCCTGGCCAAGTGGAGTCTCGGACTGGACGGAATCGCCACCGAGTACATTTTGACCTACAAGGGCAAAGCGCAGGGCGACTCGATTATCGTTGAGTCGAAGGTTATCGAGCGTACGGAAGCCGGCAAGGTTCTCCGCACGATCAGCCAATCAGACAGCAAATTGCCGGTCAACCAGTTTGGCGACGCCATTCATAAAGTCGAATCGCTGACTTTTGCCTTCCGGCAGAACAGTGATATCCTGACTTTTATGATCCTGTCTGACTGGAGCCGTAAGTATTCAGATATGGCCTCACGCGCCCATACCTGCAACCGTGGGCATCAGTATGTCAATGCTGAGGGTGAAGGCTGTCCGATCTGTAACGGTGCCGCTCTGGCCGCCGCTCAGGATAAGTAAGCTTGACGCGATACCCGAATTGGTAGCATTCGGCTGACGCAGTTAAAGCGTCATCCAAACAATTCAACATTGACCTCAGCGCTCCCGCCGAGTAAATTCCCGGCGGGAGTGTTCTTTTTGGTGACCTGTCCCGAGCGAGACAGAGATTGAGAGCAGATTCTCGCCGAAATTGGCAGAAGCGCGAGATATCCCTACGAACCATCTGCAGAATCAACCGACAAGAGTATTGAAGCAGTTAGAGATAAGCTGATTAGCAGAAGCATAATCACGATAGGTAACAACGACTTATGGGTAAGCCAGCAGCAAGATTAGGCGATTCGACCGCACACGGCGGAGTAATAACTGTCGGGTGCCCCACTGTAATGATCGGTGGGATGCCGGCCGCACGATTGGGCGACATGCATGTATGCCCGATGTGTGACGGTCCCAAGCCCCACGGCGGTGGTCCAATCACGCTTGGTTCATCAGGGGTAATGATCGGTGGTATGCCGGCCGCGAGGATGGGTGATATGGCTACCTGTGTTGGTCCGCCCGATTCGATAGTCGCCGGTTGTCCGACCGTGCTGATAGGTGAGGCGGGTGCCGGTGGCGGCGCCGGTGGCGCCGGTGGCAGCGGCGGCGGAGTCGCGGCCCAGGAGTCGTCGGGTGGCGGAGGAGATGCTGCCGCTGAAGTCGGCAGCGGCGGGGGTGGCGACGGTAGTGGCGAGGAGCACTTCCTCGAAGTCGCTTTCGTCGACAAGGGGGGGTATCCGATTACCGGGATGAACTACAAGATGAAAGGTCCGGGCGGCTTCGAAAGTTCGGGGCCGATGACCGGCTTGGTCAAACAGATCGTCACGGAGACCGGCAATTACGATATCGAACTGATGGGGATTATCAACGCCGAGTGGTCGACCGAGCGAGCGAAGGTCGGTGACTCTGTGAAGATGAGTGCCGAGGCGGTCGGTATCGAGGATGGAACGGTTGCGGCGCTTGAACTCTGTGTCTTTGATCCCAACTACGCAACGCGCGTGATCAAGTCGATTCCGGTCAACGTCAGTGGTGGAAAAGTTGAGCATAATTGGATAGTCGAAGTAGATCAGAGTTATCTGCAGATTCAGGATGAAAAAGCGAACAGCGGAAAATATTCGGCCCCGTACTTCTTCTTCAAGGTACGAGTCGGTGATTGCGAGTCACGCTCAGGATTGTTGATCATACTCGATGATATCGAGATCAATCTGAAGGATAAGGATGGCAACCCGCTCGCAGATAAGAAGTATCGACTCTACACCTGTACCGGCGAGATTCGGGAGGGAAGGCTCGATGGCAATGGACATGCTAAGGAAACGGATGTCCCCGCCGGTAGGGTACAGGTCTCGGTGGATATCAAGGATGAAAGTTTCAGCGGCTAATGGAAGGTAAGTCAGGCAGATGAGCCCAGGTGGAAATACAGGAAACGGATCCCAGGATATCCAGGCGACATTCAGCAGCTTGATGAATCGCGTGTCGGCGACAACCGGATGCATCTCGAATATCTGGCACCGGTTGATCAACCTGCACTTCATCGAGATGGAGGATGTGCTCTTCCACCTCAACAGCGCCGTCATGATGCCGGCTCGACCGGCGGGTGAGTCCTCGACCCAGGGTGATGAGGATGATGATACCGACACCGAAGATAACGCCACCAATGAAAATCAGAACCAGGCGACCGGTCTGGCGGCGATCGGTCTAGCCTTCAAGCAGTTTGAGTTTGATGCCGGAAAGAGCCTGCTGATCGCGGGGCATACTGACACCTCAGGCGGCGAGAGAATGAACTTCGAGCTCTCCGAGTTGCGCGCGCTCAACGTGCTGCTTCTGATGGAGGGTAACCGCCGCGATTGGGCGCTCTGCGCCGCAGAACGACATCGTATCGAAGATTATCAGCAGATCATGAAGTGGATCAAGTTCAACACCCGCTGGGGTTGGGATACTGATCCCGGTGACATCGACAATATCTGGGGATCGCTGACACGCGGCGCCACCGAACGTTTTATCGCCGCCTACAATACCTGGGTTGACAGCGGAGACGCTCCGGATGTCGCAGTCAAGATCGCCCCCGACATGATCACGCGCATCAGCAATGATGGACAGCACCGCTGGCCGATGGAGATGTGGCAGGCGGTCTTCGATGTCTACAATGATGAACTCGCGGCGATTCTGCGTGTAAACCGCGACGGACTCAACGGGCAATACCGCAGCAAGCTGAAGTGGGCAAATGATGAGAAGAAGATCGTCTCGTGCGGCGAATCGTTTCCGATAGATGACGCCGAGAAGGACAATTATCGCTCGCAACAAAATCGCCGGGTTGAGTTGTTGTTTTTTGACGAGGGGGAAGCGCCACCCGTCATCAACTGCCCGGGACATCGCGATTCGGTTCATACGGCGGCGGAATGCCCGATCTGGCACAATCTGCATTTCATTCCGGTTTATGTCGATCCAAATGACCTCAACGCCGTGGGCTACCACCTCAAGTTTTCCTACTTCGATCGTGTACACCAGGCGTTGAAGCCGGTTCCGGATGGGTTGCCGATCAAAGTCTTCGAGAACGGCGCAACGGAGATCAACGCGAGAATCAGCTACAGCGGTGGAGTCTATCTTGTCAAAGTGCAGGAGGACGATTCCCGCACCGATCTCCACTTCGAGTTCGAGACCACGAACAAGTGGATATACTCAGCCGACTCCTCGACCGAGCCGGTAATCGTGACAAAGACACCTCAGGAGATCGCCGCGATGGCGTTCAGCGAGCGGATCAAGTACTACGATTTACCGAGCAAATGGTCGGCGAAGAACTATTGGGCGCGCTATGACGGCAATATGAATACCGGCGGCATCTTCCGCGAAGTCATGGAGACAACCAAGCAATACAAGCCGTTTGGAGGCAACGTCACCAGTTCGGATGCGCCGTTGATTTTTTCGCTGGATGACATCGTCCTTTGCACCAACAACCGTTCACAGGATGTCCGTGATCAGAACGCGGGGGGAGCGTCGTTCCCCGCGAATAATCCGCTCGATAACAACTCGCGTTACTCACTCTTCTATCTCGACTATACGACGACCGAGAGCTACGGGAGTGAGAACAAGAACTTGCGGAAGATGAAGGTCCACAACCCCGACCCGAATATGCCCCACACGACGAATGTGCAGTTCACGCGCAACCATATCACCGATGTGCCGGGCAATACGCGCGTCGTCTACTTCTGCAATGGGTTCTATGATGTCTTCGACAAGCGTACCAAACCGGATGACACCGGCTTCAATTTCGCCTCCGGGCACGTTGCCGGCGCACGTATGGCGATGCTGAACGATGCTACCATACACCATTCGGAGAATCTGATCGCCACCAACGCGGCCCACATCACCGCCGGGTTCTGTATCGCGCCCGGTAATCCTGTCGGTGGTAACTACGACCTGCACTATTTCCATAATTGCGGTGAGCTGGATGGCAAACCGCTTAACTACGTGCTCGTCCATTGGTCGGCGAGGGTACAGGCAGATACCAGTTCGGGATCAACTATTACCGCAAATGACGTGGCCAATCACAGTCATCCCGGCTTTGCCAATGCCAATGAGCGGATGAACAAGAAGAATTACCTGTTCGTGAAAGACTCCGGGACGCACGATATCATAATCCGCCCCGTCTGGTTCATGGAATTCAAGAACAATACCAACGGCGGGCGACACAAGGCGATGATTACAGTGGTGACAAGCGGCAGCTGGATGCTTCCAACGACTGCGCATTTCCGCAAGGCGTCGTACCAAACCGAGCCGAATCGTTTTCAGACCAACGACCCGAACAACACGAAGCAGGATACCGACGGTCAAACCAACGAGCCCCTTGCCAACTGTCACGAGATGGGGCACGCGCAGGGTAATGGCGATGAGTACCTTTACGATGCCAGTGACGCCGCGGGAAACAACTGGGGTGGAGTTCCGGACTACGCACAGCCGAACACCGCCGAGGGGGGACCCTATTCGGGTGACGACCTCGCGCTGATGACCCGGAACCGTGCCTGGCGGATGCGGCATATCTGGAAATTCGTCTGCTGGTTGCACGATCGTTCCGCCAGCGGCGGCCCCCTGAATTCCTACTTCAGCGGGACCCGATTCAAGATCACCCTGCCGACAACGAGCGGGACACCGCACGATTACAAACTTCCGGAGGCGCATCGCAATGTGATCCTCCCGGCGTTTAAGGGGACAGATATCGAGACCGGCGCAGATTCGGCCGCCGACTTGATGCTCTATCGACTCGGCGACGAAGAATACGCGCGCCTGATCAAGCCGGGGATAACGTTCAACGGGATCCTGGCAGTGAAAACCAAGTTTGCCATCAAGTTCATTAATGGCAGCGGGGCAGCGAATCAGTGGACGAGGCAGCGAAAGCGTTCCTGGGTGCAGGCGCTCAACAATGATTATCTGAATATGTTAAACGGCAGCAGCGGCAAGTTTCGGCTGGAAGCCAGCGGCAGCAATTCATTCAAGCATGTGTACGTCTGGTTCGCTCCTGTGTTCAAGGAATACACGGGCGGCACGCCGGGTGACTCGAATATCAATATTGAAGTAGAGTATGCTACCGGTGGCAACTTCGACTTTGACGACAACGATCTTGAAGTCAAGCGCGACACGAATACAGCGCGGATAATCCGCTATTGCTTCGGTAAGACGTCGGGAACCGCTAATCTTACGAAAGATGATTTCGGGCCGCTCGAGGAATGGATCGGGCGCGATGACGTGGCCAACGGTACTTTTGATATGAAGAACCTGTGAGTGAACCGATAAATCGTCTCCCTGATGAGAGAGTTGCAGAGTTAGATGACACACTACTATAGTCGTTTCTTCGCCAACCCGTTGCGAAACGGGTACGTTGATGTCAAATCAGCGGTCGTCGGCGAACTGGCGTGGTCGCGCAAGATAGGTGACTTCGAAAGCGATTCTGCCCACCTGCGCCTGCTCCTCTCAGGTGAGGATTACATCATTGCCGATAACATTCGCGAGCAAGTTTGTGTTAAGCGCAGCGGCGAGATCGCCTGGCGCAGGCCGTGCTGGTACTCGTGTCAGATAGCGCTGGAGGATGACCTCCTCTTTTTCACCGATCCGGAGAGAAACGATTTTATCCAGGCGGTGGATCGTAACAATGAAATAAGGTATTCCGATAGCCGCGTCTGGGGGATGATCAAGAACGCCTACCTGACGTTGTTCGAACCGGGTACGTCTGAGAGTTTCTACCAGATTCAGTTCATCCACGACCCGCACAACGCCAGGCCGTTGATGATGTGCTACCGCGACGACCGGGAGAACCCGGGGATCCGTTGGGCTGTTGACCTCGAGTGTGAGGGGAGTCCGATCATCCCGTTCTTGCATCGCGAGCAGAAAAAGCTACTGACAACCACGCGGACGGAGGTCGTGATCCTCGATACCGAATCGATGGTCGCTGAACCGGCACCGGTAACCCGGTTCTCCTTTCCGTTGCACGACGCCACGCATTGGGTGAGCGCCGCGCCTGATGGAAAGCTTTACTGGTGCGGCACGGGTGAAGAGGGCGCTGCTATCGGAGTTTCCGATTTCGACGGCAAGCTTGAGTGGCGTCACCCGCACGGCCTGGCCGGCAGAGCCGTCGCTCCGCCGCTGATCGGGAAGGAACTGGTCTGGTTGGTGACGAGTGATGGAGTCTACGCATTCAAGCAACATAAGCTGGTCTGGAAGTATGAATCGATCCACACATCACTGACTTTTGCGACTGCGGTAGCCGATGACACCATTTATCTTTGCGGGATCGACAGGCTGATCAAACTCGACGGTGACGGGCTGGTCGAGTTCGACCTGAAGTTTCAGGAGCCGTTATCCTCTCCGCCGGTCGTTGATGCCGCCGGTCAGCTTTATGTCGCCGGAAAAGGAATGGTGTATGCATTTGTTTGAGCGGCGACTCGCCGGAATTCTGATTCTGGTGTCGGTGCTGGCGGTGAATTGTTCCTGCAAGCAGGAAGGTGAAACTCAAGAGGTTAGGCGAGACGTGGAACATTTCGAATACAGTTTTGGGTTGGAGTACAACGTCGTCAAGCAGGCGGCATATTGCTCGATCGGACAACGTGATCTGTGGACCGACTCGCAGGTACCGCCGCCGGCGGACTTCGACGAGGCGCCCTACCTCCTGCTGATCTCGCAGGGTGATTGCAATCAGCTCGAGAAGTTGATCGGCGCTATCGACTGGAGTCAATATCAGAATCTGACCGACTCCGACTTCGAGCCGACTCCGCCGGGGATGCAGTATCGCGAGCGGCTCTTCGTGAGAATCGGTGGCGACACAATCGTCGACTGGATCAAGAGTTATCACAAACTTGTCGAGCACCTACGCGGGCCGCTGGAGGCGATCGATCGGGCTATCGCGGAGATTGCCGAACAACGGCGCGCCAATCCGGTCCTGCCGAATGACTTCAGCCTGCTGCTGTCGACGAATGGCGCAGCTGACAACGAGAGCTGGAGATGGAATTTCTCCGGCGGAAGCTGCACCGTGACGCTGAACGATCAGGCAAGACAACTTGATGTGGCGCATTTTGCGCCGCTGTGGAAGAGCCTTCTGCAGCTCAGGCTGCTGGGTGCTGAATACGCGCCGACTTCCGCCGCTGAGACGGCTGAGACCGCCGGTGGAAGCGACGCCCTATCCGTTACGGTAAATGGAGTAACGCTGATAGACTTCAGTTTTGAGAGACCGTATGAGAACCAGGGCCGGGTTGAAAAGCTCCGCTCGCTGCTGGGCCAGGCGCTCGGGAGATAGAAGACGAAATGATGAATGAGGTGGAGCAATTATCCCCGGCAAGATGGGAAGTGAAATATGGCAAAGACGAATCACAGTTTTAAGCTGAGTCTCCCTGATGGGTGGGAGGACCGATCGATTCACACATTCATGGGTCCGGAGGCCCATGGCGTGCAGCATATGCTCAACCTGGCGATCGAGGATAATATCGGGGATCACACACTGGACTCGTTCGCCGAACAGCGTGTCCAGATGATGAAGGATGCGATGCCGGATGCGGTAACACTGAAGGAGGGTAGAAAATCGCTCGCGAGCGGTTTGCCGGTGTACGAGTGGGTCTACAAGACTAATCCAACGGATGAGAGGGCGCTCTTCCACCGCTCCTACTTCCTGATCGTCGGGAAGTCAGGTTACACCTTCAACAGCACATTCAGCAAGCATTCGATGAAGACGATCGGGGTTGAGGTAGAAGAGATGATCAACTCGTTCCTTCCCCAGTCTTAGTAGCAACTCTCAAAGAGACTATTGATAATAGAGAGAGCCGCTGCACTCGCTGCAGCGGCTCTTTTCTTGTTCTGCAGAAATCTCTGCGCTGCTAACGTTTATGACACTGGATGCAGAGGTCCATGTCAGGGTCGAAGGCGAGATAGAAGTCCTGTCCCGATCCGTGCATCGTGTGACAACTCAGACAATCCATCGGGAGCTCCGTGCGCGGATCGATAGCTTCATCACCCATCGGATGCGAGTTCTTGTGTGCATCCGCGTGACAGCCATTGCACAGCTCCATCACATTGTCATTGGTGAGGTAGCGCTCGTTGTCAGCACCGTGGGGCGCATGACAGATTGAACAGTCCTGCCCCTCATGCGTGATGAATTTCGGTCTATCCTTCGACGGCACCTCAGTAAAGTGGCACTTCATGCAAAGGTTGCTTTGATCGGAACTCAGCAGAGTCGAAGCATTTGAGGCGTGTGGATTGTGACAGTTCGTGCAAGAGCCTTCTGCCTCGAGGTGGTAGGAGTAGCGCAGTCGCTTGTTCGCTTTGATGTCGTCATGACACTCGAAGCACACCTTATCGATCGCTCCGCTCATGGCAAATGAACTACCTGCGGAAGCACCACCCGAGTGACAACTGCTGCACTCACCCGCAGCGAACGGAGCATGTTGGTTGGCCATCAGCAGCCCCTTCGAGGAGGAGGAGTGCGGGTCGTGGCAGGCGGCGCAATCGGCCGAGGCCAGGTCGTACCCCTTGTGCACGCGCTTGAAAGCTGCGTCGTTATCGTGACAATCAAAGCAAACTTGTGGCATCGCTTCGGTGAGCAGGTCCTGATTGGCAGAGCCGTGTGCCGCGTGGCACGTGGCGCAATCCCGGGAAGCCACCGGAGCATGCACGTTCGCTCGCGCCAGCCACTGTTCCGCGTTCTCATGACAGGAGAGGCAGAGTTTTCCGGCCGACTCCTTCAGCACACCTCTGAAGTTCGAGGCGTGCGGATCGTGGCACGAGAGACATTCGCCGTTGAGTGCCGGCTGATGCGGGTTGCTCATCGCGATCTCGGTCGCGATTTCATCGTGGCATTCGAAACAGGTCTGTGCCACATCTTCGTTCAACAGCGCAGCATGGCGAGAAGCGTGCGGGTTGTGACAACTGGAACACTCACCCGACGCGAATGCGCCGTGCACGTTCTTGAGGTCCTGCTGCTCTTCGATGTCGTCATGGCAGGTGTAGCATACCGCGGGTTGATCAACCACGACGGATTGCGCTGATGCCCGGTTAGAGATCAGCAATGAAAGGGCGATTGAGCCGAACAAGACCAGATTGATGAGTAACTTCTGCATCACTGATCACCTCCTTCCCGCGACGGTTCAGAGTGGCAGGCGTCGCACATCCTTTCGGCGAATGGGCTGTGGTCGTTGCCCAGCATCAGATCGCGATCCTCGGAGGCATGCGGATCATGACACTTGCGGCAGTCGATCTGGGATCCAGCCAGGCCGAGGTGCTTGCTCTTGAAGCCGGAGTCGTTGCCGTCGTGACATTCCAGGCAGCCATCCGGTATATCCTGCACCAACAGTGAGGCGAATTGACTCGAATGTGACTGGTGACAGCCGCTGCATTCCTCTTCTGCGGGCGGGTGCGAAGTGAACTTCTTCATCATCACATTGATGTCGTCGTGACAGTTCAAACAGAGTCGCGGTTCCTTGTCCAGCAGCAGGTGTGCCAGTTTACCTGAGTGCGGCGTGTGGCATTTTGCGCATTCACCATCCGCAACCGGTGCATGCATGCTGGCCATCGCAGAGGGTTCGAGCACGTCATCATGACAGGTGCCGCACAGTTCCTTGCTCTCGGAAGTGAGCAGGCCCGGTACCTTACCCGCATGCGGAACGTGACACATCTCGCAGTTTCTCTCTTCGAACGGTGCGTGCTGGATGATCGCCAGGCTATCGGCGTACAACTCCGAATGACAATTCTCACAGATCTTGTTGCTCTCCGCACGCAATAGAGTTGCATGCTGTGACGCGTGCGGGTTGTGACATTCCGCACACTGCCCCAGCTTGATCGGCAGGTGGACGCTCTTCTCGGCGAGCCAGTCCATGCCCTGGTCATGGCAGTCGTCGCAGAGATCAGCCTGCGGTTTCTTGTTCAGGCTGGCAAACGCCGATCCGTGCGGCCGGTGACAATCGACGCACTCTCCGTCGGTAAAGGGCGAGTGCGTGCTCGCATAGCTCATCGCTTCAGCCATATCGTCATGGCAGGAGAGGCACAGCTCATTCGGTTCGGCCACCAGCAGGCTCTGCTTTGCCATGCCATGGCCGCTGTGGCAGGTGCCGCAATCATCCTGGGCAGGGGCGTGGCGCGAGGCCGTTACCAGTTCCGCCTGCACGTCAGTATGACATTCGAGGCAAAGTTGTTTTTCGTTCTGAAGCAGCAGGGCATTCTGCCTGGAACCGTGCGGGTTATGGCAGGCCGTGCAGTTGCCCGCCTCGACCGGTGCATGGCTTCCCGCAGGCGCCACCTCCGATTGATCATGGCACACCAGGCAGACCTCGTCGGCATCCTCTACCAGCCCGAACGGTTCGGAATCGTCCGGCGCGTTATGACAGCTCTCACAATCACCGGACTCAACCGGCGCGTGGATCGATCTGGTCAGCAGTGCAGAGGTGCCGGCCGAGTGCGGGGAATGGCAGTTTCCGCAATCCTGATCGGCCAGGGCATAATTGCCATGCGCGCTCTTGTAATCAGAGGGTTTGTGACAATCCATGCAGAGTTCCGTAGCTGACTTCTTGAGTAGCCCGGCGTGCTCGCTGCCATGAACTTCGTGGCAAGAAAAGCAATTGTCTTTCATCGGGCTGTGCACGAATTGTGCCTCGAACTCTGCGCGGTCATGGCAGTCAAAACAAAGCGTGGTTGCGTCCTTGGTCAGAAGGGCTGCATTGTTGGTGGCGTGAGGGTTGTGGCAGCTTTCACAGCGCCCCTCCCTGGCCGGTGAATGTATCACGCTGGCTTCCATTCCCAGTTCCGCTTTGTCGTGGCACTGGTAGCAGAGCTGCGCACCACTTTCCTTGAGGCGCAACATCCCCACCAAACCGTGCGGTTTGTGGCATGATTCGCAATCCTTGTCCGCGAACGGTTTGTGCTTCTGATTGCCCTCGAAGTCCTTGACATCATGGCATTCCGTGCAGTTGCCTTTCGAGGAGAAGCGCTTCCCGCGTTTGATCTGGCCATTCAAACTGTCACCGAGTGACACCAATATCATCGCAGTCAGCGCCAGCACACCGAGTGGCAAGCCCAGCTTTGAAATACCATTGTGTCTGCGCTCATCAGACCACATATGTCATTCCTTTCCCACTGCTCACATAAATTCTCATCTATTTACTGCCGCCGAGGTAGCGGTCAATTGCCTCGTCGTTATAGGTTATCTCTGAATGTTCCTTGAGGAGCGCCAATGTCTCGTCCAGCAACTTGTTGAACTGGCGCTGGAACATCACCTCTCTGATTTGCATCTCGACTTCGTCCTGCTCTTTGAGACGCCCTTCCTTCTTCTCGAGCACCTTGAAGATTATGCTGCCATCCGGGGTCTGATAGGGCTTGCTGGCCGCGCCAACCGGGAGCGACTCCAATTCCTTGCGGATTTCCTCCGGAAATGCATTCATCGAGACCCATTCCGATTTTTCTACCAGCCTGCGATCTTCGGTGATGAAGCGGTCCATCACGTAGTCAAAATCCCCACCATCCTGCAGCATCTGGTAGGCGCTGTCCGCCTTGAGTGCGTCGCTGACGATCATCCTGCGCAGGTAAAATTTGCCCGGTTCACGGAATTCCTCCTGATGATCGTTGTAGTAGGCCGTGAATTCTTCTCGATTGAAGACGATCTGCGACACGATCGTTTCTTTCAGGTAGATCTCCACCAGTGCGCTGTCGCGTGTGTTCTCAAGTGTCTTCGCGATCATGGGATCGTCAGCCAATCCGGCGGCCTCGCCTGCGAGCACCAGTGCTTTATCCCTGAGCCACTCCTGGAAAGCGGCATTGACCAGGGAATCTGGCGGGGCGGTGGCGGCGTTCATCGCGATCTTCGCCGTGCGGTATCTCAGATCAGCGTCGGTTAGGTTTTCCCGTCCGGCGAGTGAGGCCACGACAGTCTCGCTGCCCGACATAAAGCTGGAATCGAGTACCGTCGTATTCGAATTGGCCATCACGTCGATCAGGGCTTGATTCCTGGTCAAATCGAGGGTGCCGATGAGAGAGTCCACGAATTCCTGCCAGTCGGTCTTGCGCAGTTCGGTGGTGAGAACGCCGTTGATGTATCCGCTCAAGGCCGGCAATTCTTCTCTGTCGGCGGGTTTGATCTCCTCAACCCGGATAAGGATATACGCCTCCCGGTAGGGTACCGGCCCTGTCAACTGTCCGACTTTCGGATCATCGAGGTAGGCGCGCACATCATTCTCAATCTCAGCGTAGTACTTCAGGCTATGAGCACCGCCCTGATAGCGGTGTACGTCGATCGAATGCAGCTTCGCCAGGCTGTCCATCGCCGCACCCGACTCTATCAGTTCCCGAAGGGTATCAGCCAGTGCGCGAGTCGGCGTGGAGATTGTGCGAACCTGAATCTTGTGGTAGTTCTTGTCGAAGTAATCCGCAACAGCGTCGTCGGATACTTCCCGGTCGAAGCGGTAGTTCTGCTTGATGAAGCGGCGAACGATATTCTTTTCCTTCTCGTCGGCCATGAAGTCAACGAAGGCTTCATCATCCGCCAGACCGATTGCCTCCGCTTCCTGGAGCATCAGACGGTCATTCACCAGTCGATCCACCAGCTTGCGATAATCGAAGTTCATTTTCTTGTCGTGGCTCATGCCGCTGTGGATACCGGCAAAGAGACGATCCAGATCATTGGTGGTGATCGAATCACCGTTTACAACCACTAACGCATCCTGTGCGGATGCGGCCGCAACCGTGAAAACTAGTAGTCCCGCCAATAGTATGAGAGCGTGCCTGATCAAATTCATGCGATTACCTCTGAGCTGTTTCATCGTTATTAGTGCTGTTTTTTCCGCGCTTGCCGCCCGGTTCTCGGCGACTGGAGACGAGCCTGCCCCAGAGGTCTCCTGCCAGTGCAGTGGCGCTCTCGCCCATCGAGTATTCCCTGCCTGCACCGAAGACTGACATCGAGTGAGCCCCGTTACGTTCCCCATCCGTAGCCGACAATACATCACCGCTCGCCGGATCCACCAACCGCAGGCTGAGGCCAACGAGGGGGCCTGCCTGTGTGAGCTGTCCTTTCAGCGGCGTGAAGCTGAAGACCGTTCCACTCACGACCGCCGCAACACCGAGGCTGTCCATGAGCACTTTCATGCCCCGGTCGGTCGCAGCGCCGAAGTAGAGTTGTCGAGCGCGAATCAGTACGCGCGCTACATCGCCCGGTTCCGCCACTCTGAAACCCTCCTGCCAGATTTTCGCCAGTGCGAAATCGCTGACCACGTCACCGGCAGAGTGATAGAGAGTGGAGTGATCGAACGGGATGAGCGCAACCGTGCCGCCGTTGAGCAGTTTGCTCGCTTTGCCCGACTCTTTCGGTTTTTTGAACAGCAGACCGTCGCGATGGAGGTCGAAGTCTGCCATCAGATTTTCAATTACGAATTCCATCACTTTGTCGAGTGATGAAGTTTCACCGATCCCGAATGCACCGGCCAGATCCTCACCCGTAGCAAACGCGCATTGCATCCAGACGATCTCGCTGTCCCAGCAATTGTAAACCCGCAGGCAGAGTGAAAACTCCGGAAGGGCGCCGGGTTCGTAGGCCTCCACCGACCCGGTGATCACATAATCGACATCGACACCGCCGCGCAACTTCGTCGCAGCGACCGCGTCGACGTTACCCACCAGGCGCAGTCGCTCGGCGCGCATAAACGAGCGCAACGAATCTGACGGCACCAGCGAGCAGCGTCCGGAGAGATTCTCCAGCAGCAGCGATTCCACCTGTTCGCGCGCAACGTTGAACTCCGAATGATTGGCAAGCGGCACAAGCGCAAACCGTGCTACCCGCCAGTTGTTTTGCGCAAGGGTTTGCCCCGCCAATACAAGAATAAATAGAGCGGGTATCATTACTATTGTGGCGTAACAGCTGCGTCTGATGTCAAGTGCGCGAGTCATCTGGATTCCGTGGTTTCAATCAATCAGGGTGTCAATGGTTCTGCGTACGCACCGGCGAGCCACCTCGCTGTAGGACCGCTCTTCCGTACCGAAGAGCGAAGAGAGAAACGTGCGGCTGCCTTCCGTATGGGTAGCGGACCAGACGGTCTGGCCACTCTCAATCTCAACCATGCGCACCTGCAGTGTGACTACGGTTGCCGGTCCACCGCCGGCCCGGTTGTTCTTGGATTCGTTGACGCTTCCAATAATCAGCGCCTGCACCCTCAGGGTCTTTCCGATTTCTTTCGCCTGTTCCATCGTGATCAGGTCTTTGCGTGGCAGCGGGTACTTGCCCAGTGCCTGGACGACCTCTCCCGGTTCGACGACATCGAATACTTTGGCGGCAAGGAGTTCGGTCATAAAGAGGTGTGTGAGACGTGCGCCGGCGCCCTGGTCGTCTGAGAGGTTTTCGAATGGCACGATTGCCACGCGTTCGACGAACGCGAAGTTGTATTCTTCATGTATAAACACGGTGGGGCGGACTGTCGAGCAGCCTGCTGCCATCAAAATCACTGCCAGCAGCACTGGTATCACTGCGGCGCTTGAGAGTGGCCGATTCGGTGCAGCGCTGGTTGAGTTCCTCGGACCATATTTCATCAGAATCCCGTCCTTATTCCAAATCTGTATGACAAAGTCGATTCGCCGCCGGTACCGGTCAAATCGTTTTCCTGGACACTCGCGGTAAGAATGGTGCGTCGCGACAGGTTGTATTCCACCTGCGCACCATAGCGCTCCGTGCTGTCACCTTCATCAAACCGAAGCAGGTAAGCATTAGCACTCGTCGTGACCTTGGGTGTCAACCGCCAGCTAAAAACGAAGTCTTGAGAAAGGCTCTGCACTCGATCCTCTTCGATGCTGTTGATGTTGCCCCGGAGCTGCATGTTGTCGGTGATCGAATAGGTGAACCCGAGCCGATATTCTTTGCGGATGGTTGTACCATCGCTGGAGTGGACTTCACGATAGCCGACGCCGCCTCTTCCTTCCAACCACTCGGTGAGGCTGCCGATCATATCAACCCGATAGCTCCAGCCGTCAATCTGTCGAGCGGAGATATTCAGGTTTGCCCTGCTGATGCCACCCTCCTGGACGATTTGAAGTCGCGGGAAGGGGTCGGCGCTGGCGCGCAGGACGCCGTTGTAAACCTCCTCCGAACGCAGCGACTTGACATAGTTGAGCCGCGCATAGACGGAGGCGATCAGGTCCAGTGTCTTGAGCGGAAGGTACTCCGCGGTGTACCCCCCGGAAACCGAGCGGGTGACTTCACTCGCGACGTTCTCGATATCGAGGAGAGCAAGCTCCCCCCTCACCAGGTGGTGAAATTTCTTCGACGGCTGATGCCTGAGCATGGAATTGAAATAAGCTTCCTCGCGTCCCGGGTCAAGCTCATTGCCCGGCTCGGTTCTCAGTACCGCGCTGACGTTTGAGGTCACCTGTTCCGAAAGGGTGATGGAGTTGTTGATATCAGCTTCATGCACGAAATTGTCGAGGGAGAGTTTGCTGCTCGAATCGAGCAGGATCAGAGCCTGCAACTCCGTGACGTTCACCGAGTCGCTCAGGTTGAAACCGGTATTCACGACTTTAATATACCGGGTGGTTTGGGCATCAAACGATATCTCGTAACGGCTGAAGCCGGGGCTGAAAAACGACTGGGTCGCCCCCTGGCTTTGCCAGAAGATTGCATCATCAGACGTGAATACTTCCCAGCGTACACCATTCTCAGACGGCGCGTCGGTGTAGAGGTAGAGAAGGTTGACTTCCCGACCGAGGCCGAGGTCGGCGCCGATATTCCAGTAGGTATTGCCATCACCGATATTGATGGGGGGATTGGTGGGGTTGTCGAGGTTTCCATCCGCCAGCGCCGCAACCGTATCAAGACCGCCGGTTTCCGGTGATTGGTCGCGGGCTGCGAGCGCAGCAAAGATCGGAAGCCGTCGCGGCAGCGCGCTGGTCGAGAAATTCTCATCGGTACGCACTTTGTATTCCCCGCGATATCCCACCGACGTGTGGATACCGTTTCCCGCCCACTTGACGATTTGTTGCAGTTGCAGCGAGTGGTGGGTGATACTACTCCTCAAATCACGTGACCAGTCGTCGGTAACGTGGCGCCGCATTGAGTACCTTGATGAGAAGGAGAGAGATGTGTAACCTGTCTCGAACTCGTATGCCTGATCACGAGTGTCGCGATCGCTGCGGTCCACCCGATTGTAGCGCTTCTCAATCTCGAATCTGGCTCTGACGAAAGGGTATCCGGGCAGCTGCGACTTGAACGTTGCTCCAGCCAGTTCCGATACCAGCTCCGTTGATCTGTCATTACTGCGGGTTTCGCGGTAGTGTGCGAGCCCGATCAGCGAAAACTCCCGTTGACGCCAGTACGCCTCAACTGAAGGCTGCAAGTCAGAACGCCAGTTGTTAGCACCGTCGCTCTGAGTAACGCCCACATTGAAGTAGCGCACCATGGCACGCCCGAGGAGATTCCGGGTGAACTGGTTCTGCCAGCCGAGAACGTACTCCTGGTCGAGGTTTTCTCTTTTCTGGATATCAGTCTCAGATTGGAGGAAACTGAGTCTGAACCTACCGCCGAGGTTCTGTGATACTCTGGCGTCGGCTGAATCTGTCAGGAAGAGGAGAGCCGCGACTGCGGCTGCAAGTGTGGTAATCAGCCCTGTGAGAACCTTCTGTCGTTTGGTTCGTCTCACTTCTCTAACATCTCCACTTAACAGGGTACCCGACCCGTGCGGGCCGGGTACCTGTTTGTGCCCTAAAACGATTTCAAGGTCAGAAGGGCTATGAATTTCGAGAACGCTAATTCAAGCGCTTAGAACGGCATCTCGTCGCCGGCGTCCTTCACATGGCACTTGTTACACAGCGAGCGCTGGTTGAGGTTGTTGTACGGATCCGGAATCTGATAGGCGCCGGATTCCACACCATCCTCATGCAGGAATGTGACGCTCATGTCCCAACGAGTAGCGTCAGGAGCTGAGGTCGCATGCGCGCGGTGGCAGGTGATACAGGAGACCTGGCTGCTGGCCGACGGACCTGCGGTCGACGAGGTCGTGTTGGCCGGATCCTCGAACGGAACTTCAGCAAGGTAGGCTGTAGCCTGAGCGCCACCAGTCTGATCGACGGTACCGTTGTAAAGGTTGTAAGCGGTAGCGATTGTGCCGCCCAGGACCTTACCTGACGGGTGGATCAGTTTGGTGTTGTTGTTATGGAAGTCGCCATGGCAGTTGCCGCACCAGGCGCTCATGCCGCCCTTGTAGGCGGTATGGTTGGTCTGGCTCTCACCGGCACCAAACAGGCTCAAACCCTCGGCATCGGGGGCGGCGTTGGTGAAGGTGAAAGTGCCGGCCTGAATGCCGCCCACTCCGTACAGGAGACGGAAGTTGGCGTTACCATGCGGGTCATGGCAGCTTGAGCATTCAAGGTTGGCGGCCGGGAATGTTCCGCCCGGTGCCATCGAGAGCGTTCCGTCAGTGCCGGAACCCATGCTGGGAGCGTTGACGCTGTGTCCAGCGGCCTCACCCGGAATCGGGTTGCTGGCGCCGGCATGTGCGTCATTCAGGTTGTCTTCCATGAGGAACACGAAGTTACCACCACCGCGTTCGGTCGGGGGAGCAAGCGGGTCGGTTCCCCAAACGGCGCCGAGACCGGTAGCGTGGCAGGAGAGGCAGACGTCGGAAGCCGAGGCATACCGAAGCAGGTAGGCATTACCATTCGGATTGGTGGCATCTACGAGCGCACCATCTTCACTGTTATGCATGGTATGACAGCCGTTACAATGTGCCACACCGGCATCGTGGAAGCCCATCGCTACGCCGCTGAAGAAGATCGGCAGCGAGAGAGCGATAGCAATAATGAAAAGCTTACGCATGATTAAATTAACCTCCGAGATTTACTCACGAATAAAAAAGAGCGTACTGAAACTGGGGTTGAACTGGTTTTAAGCACCACCTCCTCCAAATGGTTTTCTGGCAGTCTAGGTTGAAGGGAACTTTGCAATGATTCTTGCGATGATTCGCCCGCGGATTCGCCTGTCGTGATGTCGTTCGGGTGAGTCTCAAACGAATCCAGCCGTTCCGTGATGAGTTGTGGCAGATTACAGACCTGCACGCGATTCATGAAACGCTGCGAGATGTATAGCCGCTGCTGGTCATCGTGATCGATGTAAGCCGGATGGTAGAACTTGCCCGGACTCACACCCATCCCGCCAAACTCGCCCAGGAACTGCCCGTTGGTTGTAAAAGTAACTACTACAAAACGATGTTTGTCGATGACTGCAACGATCCTGTGATCGATGATCGTAACATCGGACGGAAAATTCAACTGACCCACAAGGTTGCCGCGGATGCCAATCTCTCGTTCCAGGCTGCCGTCCAGATGATAGACGAACACCGAACCGAGCGACGGTACCGGCAGGTAAATGCGATCAGCATCAATCTCAGGCTGGCCGATTACGGATTCCCTCCTTAACTTTTCGGTCAGGTCTCCCAGCACAGCAAAACCAGATTTGAATTCCCCATTCGTGTCAATCACGATCATCTGCGGATCGGGTCCATTGACAACATAGATTAAGTCTTCTTCAGAAATATTGAGGCTCAGCGGCGCGAAGTCGAGCCCCTCGGGCAAGCCGCGCACCTCGAGTTTGCCCAGCAGCAGGCCATCATAGTCAAATTTGTAAATGAATCTGCCTTCCGGCGCCGAGCCGAGCACATAGATGAAGCCCCTGGAGTCGATAACGACTTCACCGACGTTGCGGAACACGTCCTTCCCGCCAAACTCAAAGAGATACACACCGGCTGTGTCAAACACGACTATCCGGTTGTTGCCGGGATCACTAACGAATACTTCACCGGCACGACGATCAACACAGATGCTCTCTGGACGCAGGAGACCGTTGCCGATACCGGGCGGGTCAAGCTGCCGGAGAAAGTCTGACTCGACAGCCAGCTCATAACGATCCTGCGCAAATGCGCCAGCCCCCAGGAGGGTACAGATCACTGCAACGAGCGAAATGAGGCGGAAGATTTTGCCGCCGAAGAAGCGAAGCTGTGTGGTGTGTATTCGCGACGGATTGACTTGCTTGATGACGTCATGATCCATAGCTGTCTGACAAGAAACGTGCATCAGATTAACCTGCTCTAACTCCCTACTTCGTGAAATACTTCACAAGAATAGTTCGAAAAAAAACCCGACACACCAAGATTGAGGAAAAATAAGGGGAAACTGGAAATAACACCACTTACCTTGTTGTGATTTTTTTCACATATGGTGAAATGGCTTAACTTGTGAGGCGGGTACTTTTTGACCATCGAACTAACCTTGAAATCGAGTATCCAAATGTTCGGTCGATATGATAGACAAATCACTCAAGAAAGCAAGCAGAAAAACTACCTTTTAGTATCTTTTTTTGAAGATTGCTTTAAAAAGGACTAAAATATCCCGATAAAGTTCTTCGCCCACAATTACTTGGGTGAAATGGCTCAAGCCCGCGTTTCGATGCGCATTTATTGGGCGTTGTGGGGATTGAGGTTACAGGGATCGGTAGAAAAGCGGCTAAATCGACGATATTTGACTCGGTTACAGGCGAAAAGGGTGCCGGCAAGGTGGCGGCGACTAACGACTGGTGGTGAGCAGGTTGGTGGCGGTGCGATCACCCATGTCGTGACAATCGTTGCAGAGTCCTTGCTCAATCCTCTTTGTAAGCAGGTACTTCTCACCCGACACCAGCGAATGACAGGTTTGACATTCGATCTTACCTTCGAATAGGGGCATCTCGGGTGGGAATTCCCGTTGAATCTTCAATTGCGAGCCAGGGCGGCCTGAGCCAGGTACCAGGATGGTACCGTAGGTGTGGCTTGCCTGAACATGAAATCGAGGGAACTCACTCAGTTCGGGCGCAGCGATCGGAAGTGAGGCATCGCGGTCATGGCAGAGCAGACAGAACTCGGAGGGTTGTTCTGCGAAGCGTCCCTCCTGTTCGCCATGAATTAGTTGCGCGGCAAGCCGATGACCCGGACTCACTTCGGGAGTCGTCGATTCGCCGTGGCAGTCGGCGCAGAGTTCCACGGATGCTTTGGCTGTACTCAATGAAGCTGGTCTGCCGGCGATGGTGAGTTCTTCTGAGTGATGAAAGCTATGGCACGATAAGCAATCGCCGTAGCCTGAGTTATGAAAGCTGTTACTGCCCATCTGCTCCACAGTATGGCATTGCATGCAATCATTGCTGCTGGGCAGCGCGGAGTTCAATTCACCGGAGCCGTCTGCGCGAGGGATGCTCGCCTGCATTTTGTGACATCTGCTGCAATCGATCTGCCCGTGCGCATTTTCGCTCTCGAGCGAGGCCTCAGTGAGGGGTAGGCCTGCGCCAAAGTAGAGCAAACCAATTGCCGCCAACACTGTAACGAGGGCAAGCACGGAACGCCGCCGCGAGATCTTAGCGGCAGAATTCTGTTCTCTTCGGAGAAAATCGTTGTGAGGCGCAGCGCCGCCGTTGTCCTTCCTGCTGTTAGCTGTCATGTTAGTTGTATCGACAGCTAAACCTCTGATTCTGAAGGTTGGAGGAATTCTAACTGTGCCGGAATGAAAAGCACAAGCGCAAGAAATCTGAACAGCGCCCGCTGTATCGCGCGCATTGAATCAAGGGGTAATTCGTCCCGATTATCGCACGTTTACGTTAGCAAGGATTATTCCGGCAGTGAGTGGACTGCATGGAGGTTTCAGGAGTCTGCCGGGGCTGCTTTGATTGAAAGCAGGAGTGAAATTGGGGGGGACTTTACTCCGCTTCGTCCGGCTTGCTTACGCCTTCCGGCACGAATTTGTAGCCTGCGCCGCGCATTGTCAGGATGTAGCGGGGATTGGCAGGGTCAGGCTCGAAGATTTTGCGCAATCTCAAGATGAAGTTGTCGATCGTTCGTGTTGATGGGTAGACGTGATACCCCCAGACGGCGTCGAGGATCATGTCGCGGGTGACGACTTCGTTTTCGTGCTCCGAGAGATATTTCATCGTCATGCATTCCTTCTGCGACAATTCTGTCTCGCCATGCGGCCCGACCGCCTGGTAGGTGCGGAAGTCGACCCAATTGTCATCGAAGATATAGCGCGACTCGTCCTTTTCGACGGTGCTGTACCAGACCTGCCGCCGAAAGATTGCGGCCACGCGGAGGAGGAGT
Organism: Candidatus Zixiibacteriota bacterium; assembly: GCA_040235515.1. Lineage (GTDB taxonomy): Bacteria > Zixibacteria > MSB-5A5 > CAIYYT01 > CAIYYT01 > JBECKX01. Next base: position 19,742 of record JBECKX010000208.1, on the reverse strand, counting down.
TCCTGTAAATCAAACGGTTTAGTCAGGTAGTCATCGCCACCCGAGAGAAAGCCCTCTACCCGATCCGACTGGCGGTCGCGGGCGGTGAGAAAGAGGATGGGGATTCTGCCTCCACCCTTGCGAATGTCGCGGCATACCTCCAGACCATCTTTACCGGGAATCATGATATCGAGTATGATCAGATCGAACTGACCGTCGCCATACATCTTGAGCGCGGTGTTGCCATCCCCGGCCACCGCCACTTCATATCCTTCGGCCTCCAGGTTGATCGTCAACCCCTCGGCGATATGCTCTTCATCCTCGACAACCAATATTCTTTTCATAAGTCTCTTGCTCGCTGTCAGCTTTGCTTCTCTTTCCCATTCTCGCGTGGCAGGGTAATCACAAAGGTCGTTCCGCGATCACGTCCCTCGGACTCGATCCGCACGCTCCCACCATGTTCCTCGACGATCTGCTTCACCAGGAAAAGCCCGATGCCGGTACCTTTCACTGATCGCGTTTTCTCCTCACCCGTGCGGTAGAACCGCTCAAACACTTTCTCCTGCTCATGCTTTTCTACCCCAACGCCGTTGTCGCTGAAGCGCAGTTCACAACCGCGTTGCGTGGGTTTCAGAGAAACCTGCAGCGCCCGCCGGCCCTGAGGGGAGTACTTGATGGCGTTATCAGCCAGCGCGGTGACAACCCGTCGCATCGCATGATAATCTGTCCCTGCATATATATCGGGTTCGATCTCTGTCGTCAACTTCAGATCGTATCTCACGAACAGCGGTTGCAGTTCCTCCAGGTATTCCTTGAGGTCGGCGCTCAGATTCGTCCTGACACGCTTCATACGCCGCGACTGACGGCTCAGTCTGCCCGCCTCGAGCACGTTGTCGACGAGGCCCTCCAGCCGCTGACAATCCTCCAGCATCTTCGGGATGAACGTCTTTGTCTTTTCGGGGGCAACTTTTCCGCCGGAGAGAGTCTCGAGATAGAGCTTGATCGAGGCGACGGGGATTTTCAGCTCATGCGTAACCGCCTGGATGAAATTCTCCTGCTGTGCCTTGAGTTGTTCGGTTTGTCGCAGTGCCCGGAAAATCAGGAACGCGCCAAGAAGAGTGAGCAAGACGAAGAAGGAGCCTTCCGACGCAAACATCACGATACGGTGGCGCGCCTCGCTTTCGATCTCCGCGACCCTGGCGGGGATAATCTGAATATCGTCACTCTCAAAGTGGTCGGCTTCCAGCGAGCCTTGCAGCGCGGAGGGGTCAATCGTGAGCGAGGGGGCGAACCTGTTCAGCACAGTAGCCGGGTAGTCGCGATCGAGCCAGACGTAGGCGCTGCCACCATCGATGGTGTTCACGGCGAGGTACCAGACGGTATCGATTTTGCCGACATTCCAGACGACCTCCCCGGCTGAGTTCATCACAGTTGCCCCCAACACCGGGCGATGCAATGTGCCGTCGCTCAGATTCGATTGACTCAAACGCTCCTGACCGGCGAGATAGACCGAATAGGTAGGTTTCAGTTCATTGTATTCCTGATTGAGATAGAACGCCGTGATCGCGGCGGCCTGATCTGCCTGCTCCTCGAATTGCCGGAGTTGACTCTCTGCGGTTGTGACCTGGAAGTAGATCCACCACGAGATCTGACCGACCCCGAACACGGCGAGGCAGAGGAAGATCGCCAGAGCCAGGCCCTGCGGTTGCCTTAACTTTCCGAAGAATCGCTTGATTGTCAGCCTCCGGTGACCGGTTGGAACGAAACGAATCTTGTTACAAAGGTAATCGACTGGAAGGTGGCTTCAAAAGGCAAAATCAAAAAGTGAAATTCAGTTTGAAGATCGTGCGGGTATTGGCCGTGTGGTTGTTGTCATAGTCGGTGCGCTCGCCGATCCAGTAGAAGAATTCCGCCAGCGCGACGCCGACCGCGGCTCCGACAACGATATCGGAGAAGTAATGCTTGTAGGCATGTATCCTCGTCCAGGCAACATAGGTTGCCCAGCTGAACCCGATGGTTGGGGGGAGCCAGCGCCAGTTATTATAGTCGCCGCACTCGAGTCGTTGCCGCATGACTGCAAGGATTCTCTTGTTCAGGTAAGTCATTGAGTAGAACGCGGAGGAGGCATGACCCGAGATGAATGATTTGCGGGCATCACTCGGATCGTAGTTGGGTGTTTCGACCGCCTCGTCCGGGAAGTAGTAGAGGAATGGCCGGGGACGCGCTACGATGCCTTTGAAGAGGCCGGTCACCCCTTTCGTGGTCCAGAGACCGGAATGATAGAGGAAGAAATCTTGCCCTGCGTCCTTCCACGGGTTTTGTTCGGGCCAGGTCAGATTAACCGCAAAGATACCGATTGCCCCGACTGCCGGGGTAAACACAGAGCCGGTGGAATTATCGAGCCAGTTTGTCTTGCCGCGACGCCAGCCCCCACCCAATGAATGTGCAAACCAGGAATCGCCCGGTAGTGGCGAGCCGATCAGGGGGCTGCGCGTAGAATCAACATGATACACAAGGTAGTTGAGCCCGAGTACCGCCGCCGATGCGGTACCGACGGCGAGGAATTGACCACCATTCAGATAGTTTCGCTGCTGGTCGGCTCGAAGTTCGGGAGTGACCGGTCCCGGCAGCAGAGTTACCAGGAGGAAACAGAGGATGAGGATGGATTGATGCGGTTTGTGATACATTCTACCGGATCGTACTCGCGAGAGGATAAAGGGTTCGTTGAAATCTCGAAGGAGAGATTGGAATCGCCAAGGGCTCAATCCTGATAGTCCAGCCCGACGATTTGGAAGCTATCCGACTCAGGGGAGTACCAGATCCAGACTCCTACCGCCTTGCCGGCGCCACCACCGTTCCGTTTGGTGCGAATTGAGACCTCGAAAAGATGGTCCGCAGCAGTACCGGATGGCTTTCCTCCTTTGAAAGCGGTGCGCAACTCTTCGACATCGTTCGCCGCAATCACCACCTGCTGCTCCGAGGATTCGTCACCTCTCAGCAGGCGTTTACCCTTGTGCTTTACTTCGAATTGATACCGGGAGGCGCCGTCTTCCTCCAGTCGATACTTCACGGCGAGATCAGAAAACCTGATCCGCAGCGCACCGGCAGCGGAGTCGGAGTCGAGTTCGAAATTGTCCAGGGGATTTACCTTATTGAACCAATAGCGGCCGATCTTGTCACGACGTTCCTTGAGGATCTCTAACAGATATTGCTCAGCATTCGGATCCGAGAACCTAGCGGCCTTGATTAACGCCTTCAGATGTTCATCGCGCCAGGCCATCACGATCCGTGCACCCCAGAAACAATCCCTGGAGGTTTTATTCTCGAAAGCGGGATTTGGCACGATCGGGTCAAACTTGGCGGGATGAAAAATCTCAGATTCGAAGTAACCGATTGAGGGATAGGGTGCATCCTGCGGTCTGGCATCCTCCCAGCCCCACTTCTTGAGACCGAGTGTGAACCACGAGACCAGCATATCGCGCAGATCGAAGGTATTGGCATACCCCGGCTTGGCGCTCTTGGGGCGGTCGCCGTTTGAGCCGAAGGTTGAGCCGAAGTCGATCAGGTAGTGTTTGACGAAGCTCCTGCCATCCTCGGTGACATACGAGTCGAGCGTGTTCTGATCCTTAAGATCGTAGTGGTTGATGAATGAGCCGACGACATAGAGCCCGCGCAGTTCACGGCGATGTTCATGCGGACACCAGTCATTGGGATCATCCTTCCGCCTGCCGTCGTAGCTGAAGGGGCCGACGATTTTGCCATCCAGGACCCTGGAGGCCAGCGAGCGAATTCTGCCGTCGGGCAGTTTGTGGATGCGGGCAAGCACATCCTCGAGGTCTGACTGAACGAACTCGCGGTAAACGCCCGACCTGTCGGTGAACATGACGCCTGCCTTGATCCTGAGCTGTTCGGGCCGCCACAACACGATAGTTTCCTGCGGCACATTATAGCCGCAGGCGTGGAAGTAGCGAGAACCCATCGCTGAAGCTCCCGTGGCGAGTTCGGGGTATTCCGGCGGATCAAACTTGATGATGTACTGGTCTCCGCGGGCATCCTCGATCCAGAATCCCGGAGTCGCCCCCTGTACCTTGGGACGAAACGCCGTCCAGACGCCACTCGTGTCAGGGCCTTCGACTTCACCGAAGTCGTGAAGCACCTGCTCCGGCGTGAACTCGACAAATCCGATACGGTTGGTGAACCAACTGCTGTTGTAGGCCTGATCGAAGCTGTTGATGTTATAGGCTTCCCTGCGATTGCCGGTTAGGATGCGAAAATCGCGTTCGAAATCGATCAGCTGCTCCGCCTGCATGAACAAAGTGCGATCAGCCGACTGCCAGGCCAGCACAGGCTCGGCGACTTTCGGTTGTTCGATATTCCGGTTGTCATGCTCTTCCAAGCGCGGCTGACCGGGGCGCAGGTTTTCACGGTTGTTCGAGCAGCCGAACGGAAGTGCAAGCAGGAGTATGAACAGTACCGGAAGAACCGGACGGAGAAAATTTTTCATTACCATTCCCCGCCGAGTTCCAGGTAGAACTGTGTGTCATCCTCACCGAAGGCGCCCTGGAGCAGAAGAATTACTCCGTCGCGATTCCAGAGCCGCAAACCGGTTCCGATCGACTCATGCCAGTTCTTCAAAGTGAATTCTTTGGTGATCGATCCGTAAACTCGGCCGGCCTCTGCGAAAATGAAGGCATCCAGCAAGTCCCAGATCGGCCAGCGATACTCGATCGCCGCCGCGGTCAGGTCGTTGTCGATGAATCTATTCGTGGTGTAGCCGCGCAGTAGATTCGCATCCCCCAGCCCGCTGCGGAACTGAAATGGTATCACAGGAACGTCGCCCTTAACATCAATCGACTGAGCGATCAGCCGCAACGCGATGATGCGCTTGTGGTAAAGATTGAAATAGTGGGCGGCCTCAGCCCTTGTAGTGATATAGGAGAGATCATCGCTATCGCCAATGCCCTTACTGTAGGTCACCGACACGCTTTCCTGACCACCGCGCGATGGTTGCCCCTTGTTGTCGCGCCAATCAAGTTCGATCGTGCCACCAATCCGCAGGAACTGGGCGTTGGCGAGATCAAGATCGGTCAATCCGAGCAGGGTTTTGCTGCTGTCAAGGCTGTTGACGTACTGAGTCGATTTGCCGTCGAATGTGTTTGACCGTATCCATCCACCGGTTACCTCAACCGCAAGCCCGCGCGCTGTGCGCCATCGGGTGGTCGCGGAGACGACGCTCTCTTCAAGATAGTAGGATACCTTATCCTCATTGCGGGAGTCGTTGCCAAGCCCGTAGAAGCTCTCGCGTGTGCGGGTTTGGTACTGCAGCAACAGTTTCAGACCCGCGTCCCGGGAGAAGATGCTCGGAGCCGAATACTTGATCGAGTGCTTCTGATATTCGTTGGTCGAGTACGATCCCTTGATGAAGAGATCATCTCCCTGCTTGAAGGTATCGAAAAACTCCCAGCCGGCGCCGTAGCGCAGACCCTTATTCGAGCCATAAGAGATTACCGGTTTGAATCCTTCCACCGGTTCGAATGCCACGAACTGATTCACGATACGCCGCAGCGTGCCATTGCGGTAGATACCTTCGATAGCGAACCAGCTGATCCCCTTCACGACGTAGATGGGGCTGGACAGGATGACTTCGGGCACATCCAGCATATATGAGCCAAAGCTCTTGCCGGGATATTGCGGGAGTGTTGTGTCGAGGGAATCGCTTGACGCCGTGGTTGGGTCGTTCTGACTTGCCTGGTCGGCCCTGCAAAGATCGGTCAGGAGAAAAATGCAGAATGTGATGAAGAGGATTCGTATGAGTCTCAATTCCGATCTTCTCCAGGAGAATATAGAAGACAAATGACCTGCGGCCCGCCAAAGTTTGCACGAAAATAGGTCGACTATTACTTATTGTCAAGACGAATTGATTTCGTCTGAAGCGCAAGTAAAGATTGAATCTCAAATGGCATTATTGCGTAGTTTGATTAGCATTGCTGCTATGCTATCTTTGCAGCTCCCGCCGGGGTAGCTGCGGCTTCCTTCGGAGTCGGGATCGACGGAGCGGCCGTAAGACCGATACTTGTCAGCTGTGAAAGAGAGACCTGTGACAGTAGATTCTGAACAGACCGGGAAAACCCCTCGAATTCTCCAGATCGGTACGGAGAACTACCAGCGCGGACCGGGCAGCGTGATCCTGGAGCGTGATTTCGAAAGCTGCTACGCCGAATCGGTTGCATCGATCCGTGGGATCATCAGCTCCGGAGATGACCTGGGAGAGATCGACCTGGTATTGTGCCGGACCGAGGACTTCCCGGAGGTCGCGAGAGAGCTGCGAGAGATTGCTTCTAACGGATTCTCCGTACTTCCACCGATTCTGGCGCTGGGCAATTCAATTGAGATCAGTACAGCGGATGGGGCAGCCCACGCAGCATCGAACTTCCTTTCCACCGACAAGACAGACCCCAATGATATTATCGGAGCGATGGAGGCGTTGCTACGCAGCGACTACGCACGCCTGCGGCAGGTGAGTCTCCGCCAGCAGAAACAGATTGATGAACTTCAGCAAAAGCTCGCGCAGCAAGAGAAGAATCTCTATTCCTTCATCGATACCGCTTCCAACGTACTCCTCTTCGTTGATCCGCAGGGGAGAATCATCATTTGTAACAAGGCGGTAGAGAATCTCGTGGGGGTGCGCCGACCCGAACTTATCGGCCAACCGATCGAAGAACTGTTCCGGGTTGCGCGCGAGATGTTCGAATCCCCGGAGAGTTTCGACGACCTGATCAACCGGCTCAGGCTTGAACCGGATGAACTCCTCGATGACTCGCAGGGTCACAAGGAGTTCATCTCCCGCGCCATAAAGACACGTGGCGACGACCCTCGCTACATCGGGGTTTTCTCGATGCGCATCCTGAGTGACAATGTTGATTCGGGCGCGCGTCTCTGGGGGATGTCCGACATCACCGATCTGAAGCATGCCGATGAACAACTCCGCACGGTAGTCGATGCCGCACCGATTCCGCTGATCCTGACCCGCCTCTCTGACGGAAAGATCATTTACGGCAACCAGCATATCTGCGAGATGATGGGTGTGACCTCGGAAGAGTTGATCGGACGGACCTCGCTCGATTTCTATTTCGATCGTGCGGACCGCAGGCAGGTTGTCAATGACCTCGAGCAGACCGGCAAATCGTATCGTGAAATTCGCCTCAAGTCACCTTCGGGCGAAGCGGTGTGGTGCATTTTCTCGCTCGTCACCACCGAGATCGCCGGGGAGAAGGTGATCATAGGCGGACTTTATGACATTACCCAGCGACGTGAGATGGAGGAAGAACTGCGGCAGGAGCGGAACTTCATCTCGGCGGTCCTGCGCACTGCCGGCGCGTTGGTAGTCGTGCTTGATCCGGGTGGCAGGATTGTCCAGTTCAACCGGGCCTGCGAGGAGGTAAGTGGCTATTCCGCGCAGGAGGTTGTCGGTCGCTGCGTCTGGGATTTCCTTCTGCCGGAGGAAGCGATCGAGCCGGTCAAGAAAGTGTTCGCAGACATCAAGGCCTCTACCTTCAGTGGAACGGTCGAGAACCACTGGGTGACGCGTTCGGGTGAGAAGCGTCTGATCGAGTGGCAGAATACTGAACTGCTGGAGCAGGATGGGAAAATCGAGGCCATCATCGCAACCGGCATAGATATCACCGAGAAACGCAAAGCCGAAGATGCGCTGCGGATGGCTCACGCCGAATTGGAGGAACGAGTCAAACGCCGAACTGAGCAGCTTGCCGAGAGTGAGGCGCTCAACCGGGCGATGGTCGAGGCGATTCCTGATATGATCTTCCGCTTCGATCGCGAAGGCAGGTACCTGGAGATCAAGGCTCCCGAAGGTTCACCGATTGCGGGTGATGCCGGGAGGATGATCGGACACAAGCCGAGCGACTTCCTGGATGATGATACCGCGCGCTACCTGATGCAGGAGCTCAAGGAGGCGCGAGAGTCCGGCGCGATACGGGTAGTGGAATACGCGGTCGACTATGAGGGCACGCGACACCATATGGAGAGCCGGCTGATTCCGTACGGTAACGACGAAGTGATGGCCATCGTGCGTGATGTCACGGACAGGGTGGAGGCACAACAGGCACTTCAGGATGCCCACGATGAATTGGAGGAGCGGGTGGAAACGCGAACCCGCGAACTGGCCGGCGTCAACAAGGCGCTGCGCGAGGAGATCGGTGAGCGTCGTCTGGCCCAGGAAGAATTGAGTTCGCGCCTTCGGTATGAAGCCGCGCTGGCGAATTGTTCGCAGGTGTTGATGTCACAGACCGATTTCAAGGTGACGGCGGCGGAGGTTCTGAGGAACCTGCGAAACGCTTCCGGTGCAACCACGGCCTCGATTTTCGAGAATTTCGAGGACCCCAAGCTCGGTCTCTGTTGCCGGATCGTGCGCTTCGAATTCGCGGACTGCTCGATCACCGATGAGGAGAAGGACTCGCTCTCAGATGTAATCCCTTATAAAGGCACTTTCGCACGCTGGCGGGAGTTGCTAAGCAATGGGGAGGCGGTGCGCGCGTCCCTGAGCGAGCTGCCCGAAATCGAGCGGCAGTTTTTCGAGCCTCACGGAGTCAAAGCGATTCTGGTGATTCCGATCTTCGTCAAGAACGAATGGTATGGATTTATCGGCTTCGAAGATGGTCGCAGCGAGCGCGTCTGGAAAGAAGATGATGTTCGCGCGTTGCGCACGGCCAGCGAGATGTTGGGTGTGGCAATCGCCCGCAAGCGGGCAGAGGATGCGTTACGGCTTAGCGAGGAGCGCTTCCGCAATATCGTCGAGAACGCCAACGATATTATCTTCCTCCTTAATCGAGAAGGGGACCTTTCGTATGTTTCGCCGAACTGGTCGGCGCAGCTTGGCCACTCAATCGCCGAAGTGATAGGGCAATCGCTGCTTGATTTCGTCCACCCCTCCGATCTGACCGAATGCCGCGACTGCCTGCGGGAGATGCTGCAAACGCTGGAGCGTCAGCACGGTCTCGAGTATCGTGTTCGCCACAAAGATGGTCAGTGGCGCTGGCATACGATCAGCATATCGCCGATGACGACTGCGGAAGGTGAACTGATCTCGTACGTCTGTGTCAGCCATGACGTCACGGAACAGAAACGGACGCTCGACGAACTGGCGGAAGCCTACAAGAATCTTAAGCAGACGCAGGGCCAATTGATCCAATCGGAAAAGATGGCTTCGCTGGGGATGTTGGTGGCAGGCATCGCCCATGAAATCAACACGCCTACCGGCGCCGTCGTCAGCATGCACAATACGCTGATGCGAGCGCTGAAGAAGCTGCGAGACCAGCTCGACTCGTTCTGTAAAGATCCGCAGCAGCAGGAGCAACTCAACAGTACTATGGCGCTGATCGATGACGCGAACAAGGTGATTGTCTCCGGGACCGATCGCGTCACCAACATCGTGCGTCGGCTCCGTTCTTTCGCACGGCTCGATGAGGCCGAGTCGAAGACGGTTGACATCCACGAGGGCCTTGAGGATACGCTGACTCTGATCTATCATGAGATCAAACACGACATCGAAATTATACGAGACTTCAACCCGCTGCCGCCGATCGCGTGCTATCCCGGCCGCCTGAACCAGGTCTTCCTCAATCTGCTGATCAACGCCAAGCAGGCAATCCAGGGTAAGGGAAAGATCACCATCCGCACGCGCTCTCATGGCAACAAGGTAACAATCGCTATCTCCGATACCGGAGTGGGCATCGCCGAGTCAGACCTGGACAAAATCTTCGACCCCGGTTTCACGACCAAGGGTGTTGGCGTCGGAACCGGCCTGGGGTTATCTATCTGTTACCAGATCATCCAGGATCATCGCGGCTCGATTGCAGTGGAGAGCGAAGTGGGCAAAGGCACAACCTTCACCGTCAGTATTCCAATACGTCCCGAATTTGGTGAAGTAATCGACACTCATAAAGCCAGCTAGTCCAGCGGCTGGAAGGTATAAGAATCGAAGTTCGGACGAACGTGAAGCGTTTTTTCTCTGACATAGTTGACCTGCGACCGGGGGAGGGAGGACTCACGCTGTTGATGGCGGGATACTACTTCCTGCTGCTTGTCACCTTTTACCTGTTAAAGCCCGCTCGCGACAGTCTGTTTCTGACCAAACTATCACCCGCCGAGTTGCCGTTTGTTTTCATCCTGACAGCGGTTGCCGCTCTGCCATTTACCGCCGTCTACACTCGTGCCTCCCGCGCGTTGCATCTCAATCAACTGGTCTCGGTCTCCACCGTTGTCATGATCGTCTGCCTGCTGACGCTGCGCTGGTTGATCACGATCGACGCGGGGTGGATTTACTATGCATTCTATGTCTGGGTGGGGGTATATGGTATCCTGGCGACTGCTCAGTTCTGGCTGCTGGCCAACGCCGTCTACGATGCCGCCCAGGCGAAGCGGGTTTTCTCGCTGCTGGGAGCAGCCGGCATCGTCGGAGCATTCGTCGGAGGTGAGTTCACCGGTTTCGTTGTGGATCAATTCTCCCTGCGCACCGAGAACCTGCTCTATCTTTGTGCGATTTTCCTGCTTACCTGTGTAGTGCTCGTCAATCTGATCTGGCGGAAGAGCCGCAGCGGCGAACTTGAAGCGGCGGAAACCAAGCGCAAGCACGAGCGGCATGAATCCACCGGTGATCTGGTGCGTGAGATCAAGAAGTCACGGCACCTGCTGTTGATTGTGGGCATCATAGCCACCGCCGTAATGATCTCAACTTTCGTCGACTATCAGTTCAAGGAGATCAGCTATGAGGCATACAGCTCAAGTGAGCAGGGGCTGACGGCGTTCTTCGGTAAGTTTTATGGGCGGGTGAGCTTGATTTCACTGGTCCTGCAGGTGTTCCTTACTTACAAATTACTGCGCAAAATCGGAGTCGCCGGCGCGATCCTGATCATGCCGTCCGCGCTCCTGCTCGGCTCGACGACTATGTTGATTGCCCCGGTTCTGCTCAGCGCCATCCTGCTGAAGGGATCGGAATCCTCGTTTGAGTACTCGATTGACAAAGTCGGAAGGGAGTTGCTGTTCCTGCCACTGCCGCTCACCGTGAAGAAACGTACCAAGCTCTTTATCGATATCTTCGTTGATCGCTGGTTTCGCGGTATTGCCGGCGCATTGCTGCTGCTGTTCACATCGGTCTTTGCGTTCAGCGCACAACATCTGAGTATCGTGGTGCTCGGGCTGGCGCTGGTCTGGATCTCCCTGGCGGTGATGGTGCGAAAAGAATATGTCAACGCCTTCCGCCGGGCACTGGAAATGCGGGAGATTGATGCCGCCGAGATTCGGGTAAACATCAATGATACGGCAACCGTCAACTCCCTGATCGGGCTCCTTGCCAGTCCGAACGATCGTCAGGTCAGTTATGCACTTGATATGCTCAAATCGGTCAAAGACGAGCGGGTCGTAGAGCCGATTGCACCGTTGCTGGACCACCCGTCGGCGGAGGTAAGACGCAAATCACTCGAATTGTTACAGGCGCATCATGAGATTATTGAGTAAGATCGAGGCGCTGCTCAATGATGAGGACCTTGGCGTTCGCCGCGAGGCGATATACTTCCTCTGTCTGAAACAGAGGGAGAGAGCCGAGGAGATACTGCGCGGTTTTCTGTCGCATGAGAATCCCCGGTTGCAGACAGCCGCTATCGCTGCGATGGCTGAACACCAGATGGAAGAGGCGCATGCGCTCCTGACCGAGGATACCCTGGAGATATTTCTGGTGCGCAGCGACGAGGATGCAGAAACCGGGAGGGAGGAGGTCGCGAAGCTGCTCGGGCTGCTTCAGGGCGAACACTACCGCGTCTTTCTCGCCCAGTTGATGGCTGACACTTCACCGCGGGTAGTCAAGGCCGCCATCGCCAGCGCCGGACGAAAACGTGATCCCGATTTCATCCCCCACCTGCTGGAGATGCTGCCCAACTCCACCTATCGACACGACACCAAGGAAGCGCTTGCGGGCTACGGCGTCGAGATACTGCCTCAGCTCCAGGAGTTGCTCCTCTCGGAGTCTGAGCGCCTCATGATCAGGCGCAACATACCGAGCGTGATTGCGCGCATCGAATCGCAGCGGTCGGTCGACATCCTGACCGAAGCTCTGCTCAATATACGACCCGACTTGAAGTTCTATGTCGTCAAGGCGCTCAATCGGCTGCGCAACCAGGGCGGGGGGATGAAGTTCCCCGAGGCTCGCCTTGATGCTGTCCTGCTGGATGAGACGAGAAGTTATTTTGAGATTCTCAAGATCCTCAGCTTCCATACGCAGTTTGACTCGGATAACCCGGCGCGGCTGTTGAAGCGGGCTTTGCAGGAGCGACTCGACCTCAACCTGGAGCGGATCTTCCGTCTGCTCGGTCTTGCTTATCCGCCGAAAGATATCTTCACCGCCTACCTCGGCATTACCAGCACCAGCCGCCTCTCGCGCGCCAATGCGCTCGAATTCCTCGAGAACGTGTTGCGCGGAGAGATCAAGCGGTGCCTGCTGCCGTTGCTCGATGAAGCACCGCAACAAACGTTGATTACCCGCGGCGATGAGATTTTCACGACTCGAATCGAGAGTCTCGACGGAGCGCTGGAACACCTGCTGCGGGGACGGGATGTCTGGTTGAAAACCTGTGCGCTCTATTACCTGGCAGGTCGGGTCCCGGCCCACCTCCGGTCGCTTGTCGAACAGATGGCATCCGATACCGACCTGGTTGTAAAAGAGACAGCCGAACTTGCATTATCGAGGTGAAACTTGTACGAAATCGTGATTCGTTGTAGATTAGTCGGATGCTGACCGTCGTCGAAAAGGTCGCGGCGCTCCAGAATGTCGATGTTTTCACGGATGTGCCGACCGAACAGCTTGCCTATCTTGCCGCTATCGCTGAAGAAGTGGAGTATAAGGAGGGGGAAGTCATTTACAAAGAGCAGGAGGCGGCAGATTCTTTTTACCTGTTGCTCGAGGGGGAGGTCAGGCTCCATCAGGGTCAGCAGGATATCACCGTCGCCAGAGCCACCGAGGCTTTCGGAATCTGGGCGCTCTTCGATGATGAACCGCGTGTGGTGACCGCCACAACTTTAACCGATGCGAGGCTGCTTCGGATTGACAGCGAACGATTCGTGGATATATTAGCAGACCACGTTCAGATCTCGCAGGGAATCCTGAAAAACCTGGCTTCACGCCTGCGGACGCTGCTGGAACGAGTGTCACTCACAGGCGGCAAATCACACTGACCGGATCACCGGCGCACTCCAGAATTGAAGAGGCTATGACGACAGCTGAACCGAACAGACCCAACGACCAACCTCACGCGCCCAAAAGTGATTCCGCCCGCAAGCCGAGGGTGCTGGTGGTGGATGACGATAGTATCGTCCTGACCAGCCTCAAGTCGCTGTTGACGCTGGAGGGGGATTACGAGGTCTTTACCTTCGAGTCGCCCACTGCAGCACTGAACGCGGTCAAGGATAAGCCTGTGGATGTAGCGATATCCGACTTCCTCATGCCTGAACTGAATGGACTTGAATTCCTCGGTCAGTTGAAGAAGCTCTATCCCGACGTTCCCCGTATCCTGCTGACCGGCTACGCCGACAAGGGTAATGCGATTCATGCGATCAACGATGTCGGACTTTTTCAGTACATCGAGAAGCCGTGGGATAATGATAACTTGAAAATGGTGCTGCGAAACTCGCTCGAATCGCGCAGTCTGCAGCTCCGGCTGAAACATAAGCTGAACGAGCTTGACGATCTCCTGCGCCGCCATGACGCGCTTTCCAAACGCGACGACCTGATCCGGCAGGAGCTGAAGCTTGCGCAGCAGGTACAGCTCAATCTCTTCCCGGCCTCTTTTCCGCGGGAGAACGGCTACCGGTTTGCCGCGAAATACAAGCCGGCACTCGAAATCGGAGGGGATTACTACGATGTTCAGCAGATGCCGGACGGATGCTTGGCGGTGCTGGTCGCCGATGCCACCGGGCACGGGATACAGGCGGCGCTGAGCACATCGCTGCTGAAATTCGCGTTCACCTCACATCTCAACAAATGCCGCACTCCTGAGGAGATGCTGAAGGGGATGAATGAGATTCTTGTTCAGGGATTGCCGGAGAACACATTTATCGCGGCGACGGTTGCGGTGCTTGACACGAATGCCCACAAAGCGCTTATTGTCAACGCCGGACTGCCGCACCCGTTTATCCTGCGGCGCAACTCCGGCAGCGTGGAACGAATTCCGGTTAACGGGCTGTTCGTCGGACTCGATCTGCCGGGTGGCTACAGCGCCGGAGAGACGGTGGAGGTCGATTTCGGTCGCGGCGACTGCCTGGTGCTGTTCAGTGACGGCATTTCCGAAATCGAGAATGATGCCGGAGAATTCTTCGGCGATCTCGGCCTCGTTCCAACCCTGACTGAGCGGATCAATGATCCGGTCGAGAAGATCGTGGAAGCGTTGCATGACGCAGCCCTCGCTCACAAGGGTCGCAGTTACAGCCCCGACGATATTACTATCGTCGGAATTGAAACCGAGCGGTAGCGATTACCGTAATCTATCATTCCGACATCGAGATTGACTCGGTGAGGTGTTTTCTGGAAAGTTGATACAAGATAATGTCTGAGAGCAAGCAGCACAGCAATGAAGCCAAGCCGGAAGGAAAGGCGCCGGAGACAATCGTAATCGTCGATGACGAGGAGATGGTTGTCACCAGTCTGCGCTCCTTCCTTACACTTGAAACCGAATACAGGGTCAAGACGTTCACATCCGCCGTCGACGCCCTGGAATTCATCAAGAACAACGATGTCGATCTGGTGGTCTCCGACTATCTGATGCCGGAGATGGATGGCATCAGTTTCCTCGCCAAGGTACGGGATGTCAAGCCGCAGGTCCCCAGGATAATCCTCACCGGCTACGCCGACAAAGAGAACGCGATCAAGGCGATCAATGAAGTCGGGTTGTTTCAATATCTGGAGAAGCCGTGGGACAATGATGACCTGCTGATCGTATTCCGCAACGGCCTTGAGCGCAACAAGCTCCTGCGCAAGCTTCAGGAAAAGATCGAGGAAATCAACAAAGCCTACGGGGAACTGCAGGGACTGCAGAAAGATATCGTCAAGGCGTTCGTGTAGGCGAAACTCAGAGCGCAGAATCGCATCTCTTCGTTGATTTGCTGACTATATAGGTCAGTACCTTGGGGTGAGCACACACCTACTCCTTGTCCGGTCGAATGGGCCCTCGCCTTGGTGAAGGTGGTGGTGGCGGGGGAGGGGGTGGTGGGATTGAATAGTCTTTGTGCTTATCGCCTTTTTCCGGCTTTGGTACTGGCAACTCTCTTTCGCGTTGGGGCTGTTGACAGTTCATTTCATCACTCCCGCACTATCTCAAATCGTGTTTAATGCATTTAATTCTGATTAGCTACCCTAGCGCTCGCTCGAAGGCTGAGACGAACTCGGTCTTGGGGGAGGTGGCGGTGGTGGTACGCTCCCCTTCTCTATCCTCTCGTTGTTGCACAATAGCAGATAGCTCTACATGATCTACATCCTCGTGACATTAGGTCATCGCGAACACACTGAGGCAGAACAATCCGACAACAAACAGGCAAGTTGCGCATACGTTCATTACTTGCACCCAATCATTGTAAGGATTCCTGATCTTTGCCGCTCTTTCGGAACCGCATTCATAGATCTCGTAGGCAATACGAATCTGATTGCTCCAAGCGAAAGTACTCAATAGAAACGAGATAAGTGCTGTGACTAGTGACAGCGCAAGCGCTCCCCAGCCCAACTGCACATATAGAAATCCAGCTTGAGCCGCCGATTTGGAACCAAAGGCTTGAAAAGTGATTACCAGAGCACCGGTGCTTAGAAGGATTAGATATTTCTCGAAAGTCTGGAAGGCGCTGAGAGAACCCTGAATCAGTAATTTTCTCTCCTCCAGAAACTCAGCCCGCTCCTTATCAATTTCTGCCTCTTGGGTGTTCTTGCCCGTCATAGTTGCTCCTTTTTGTGCCATCTACCGCCCAAGCAAGTTGAGCTATGCGAGAGTGGTTGTCAATCGATTTCGATCTACTTTACCAACGTACAGCAGCATCGCTCATAGTCGTACGATCTCAACTCAACTCAGAACTCATCCTGATGCGACTGTGATTGTTCCCCCAGAATCTGTTCACGGCGCTTCTGTGCGATCGTCTGCAAGTCGGCGGTATGATCGAACTCATCGACAATCTCACGGCCCAGAATTTCCTCGAGGACATCCTCCAGCGTAACGACGCCGGAGAGACCGCCATATTCGTCGATTACGATGAACATATGCTCCCTCCGCTCCAGGAACATCTTGAGCACCCGGTTCAAGCGCCATTTGTCCAGCACGAATTGGACCGGCTTGATAATCTCGCTCAGCTTCACCTGATTCCGATCCTGCGCCACCGCACCCAGGATGTCGCGGCGGTGGACGATACCGCCGATATCTTCGTTGTCCTTGAAATAGACCGGGATGCGACTGTAATTGATCAGTCGCTCGTTGGCGGCTGCCTCTTTCACCGTGATATCATGATTGAGAGTAAACAGAACAGTGCGCGGCGTCATCACCTGTCGGACCCGCGTATCTCGCAGCGCGATGATGTTCTGGATCACCTCCATTTCATCCTTCTCGATCACGCCCCGGCGCAAACCCATTTTCGCCATCACCAGAATCTCACTCGGTGAGACCTCGTGCTCGGCGTCGTTCTTTCCGATCAGGCGGGTGACGAAGCTCGCGGCCCAGACGACCGGCATGAAGATCCAGACCATGACCAGCAGGGGACGTGCAATCACGGGCGCCAGCCCGCGGGCGAACACCACTCCGATGGTTTTAGGGATGATTTCAGAGAAAAACAGGATTCCAAAGGTTAGTGCGCCGGAGAAAATCCCGACCCAGGTGCTTCCCAACACCTTCGTGGCGATCGCACCGGCAATCGCGGCCCCCGTTGTATTGGCGATGGTGTTCAACGTGAGGATTGCCGTGATCGGGCGATCGACGTTTCTCCGCAGGCGCTTCAGTATGCGCCCTGACGCGCTGTTCTGTTCCGCCATCGCCTCAACCTGACTCAACGAAACGGAGTAGAGTACCGCTTCAAACAGGGAGCAGACCCCGGAGATGATAATCACGGCTGCAACTGTGATGATTAGTTCTGCCACAGAGCAACTCTCTCCTGCGGAGTTGTTATCGACAGATAGCCGGAATAGCCAGATCGGTGTGGGTTGTCGTCGTCATTCATAGCCGCCACCGAATATAAGGTGTGAAGGGGATAACTCCATATTAAATTTGCGCTATCTGGCCACCGCCGCACGTTGACAAAAACAATGTTTGCTCGTGCAGCGGCGGCATCCTATCTTGAAATTATCCGAGCAACGGAAACAGTCCTGGCCAATGCGAGAACTAAAGCGAGAATTAGCAACCAACCCGGAGAGGGACCGCAGGGAAGAACTGCGCTCCGGAATGAAGGTCACGTGGTGGGGGATGGCGGTCAACATCATGTTGACGGTGCTCAAATTCGGAGCCGGGGTGTGGGGGAACAGCCAGGCGCTGGTGGCCGACGCGGTCCATTCGCTCTCTGATCTCTTCTCCGACATCGTCGTGATTTTCGGGCTGCGCTGGGGCCGCAAAGGCGAGGACGCCGACCATCACTATGGCCACGGTCGCATCGAAACCCTCAGTGCACTGATTGTCGGTATCATCCTGATCGCGGTAGGTATCGGTATCATCTACTCCGCCATCCTCACGATCTATAAGCATGAGTCCTCCGCGCCCGGTGAATTCGTCCTGGCGGCGGCTTTCATCAGCGTGGTGGCCAAAGAAGTCATCTACCGCTACACGCTGGCGGTCGGAAGGCGCATCCGCAGCCTCGCTATCGTCGCGAATGCCTGGCACCATCGTTCCGATGCCCTCAGTTCAGTCGCGGTATTGATCGGTGTGGGGGCGGCCTACGTGAATCCAGCGTGGCAGATCGCCGACTCGATCGCTGCAATTGTGGTGTCGGCGTTCATCCTCAAGGTGGGTCTTTCCCTGACGTGGGGGAGTCTGCGCGAGGTGATCGACACCGCACCCGACCAGAAGGTGCTCCACGAAATCGTGATCAAAGCGATCGACATCGAGGGAGTCGAGAATGTCCACGACTTGCGGGCGCGCTATTCCGGTTCTGAGATTTTCGTCGAACTCCATATCATCGTCGATCCCGACCTCACTGTAAGGGAGGGTCACGAAATCGCCACCGCAGTCGAGACTCGGCTCTGCGACGAGATGCCGGGGGTCACACGGGTGATCGTGCATGTCGATCCCGAGATGGATTGAGGCCGTTCCTGAGCGGACAAACCAGTACACACGATCTTATCAAACAAATAACCATATCCTAACAATCGCCGGGCTTAAAGTGATCCACTAGATCACCGCACTAATTTGTGTCGGATGCCTCGATTTGCGGATGGCCTCGCGCGATCCGCTCGTGAACGACTTCACAAAATCCTCGCCTCAGCAGAAACTTATTTTTGCTCTAATAATCTTCTAACAGAATTTCGTGATTATCGCCCGCGTGATTAGGTCACAACGCGGTTTGTGGAAGCCGGGTTGTGCAGGAAGGTTAGGCGCAAACATGGAAAGTAAGTAAGGAAAAGGTATCCGAGAGGAGGTAGGGTATGCGCAGGCGCTTTAGTTTGTTCTCTTATTCGGCGGCTTGGCAAAAACTAGCTGCTGGAGTGCTGATCGCGGTGCTGGTGTTCGTGGCACTCAACTCTGCGGTCGCGGAGGTAGTAACAGTTCGTTTCGGTCCGTACGAGGACTCATTTGACGTTATCAAGGAGTTGAAACCTCAATATGATCAGGACATCCAGACTCACTCATTTAACGATAAGTCGTCGCTGTTGGCTCGTTACACGCTGCGGTGTGCTTCTACGAAGAAAATTAGCGTTTTTATCGACTACTACGTGAAGCTGGATGGAGTCCTAGTCCTTCTTGAATGCAGTGAGAACGGCAAACCACGAATCCGCAGTTTGACGCCAGATGACAGCTTGGCTGCAGGGGAAAACGGTCAGAAACTCGTACTGTCATTCAACTACTTTGCTGAGACAATGCTGGGGTTGGATGACTTCGAATGTGTAGTTGACAATGTTGAAGGTCGTACGCGCTCAGACATCTGCTTGAGTTGCCTCAAGCAGTTGGAGGGGCCTATCCTCAAGAAGTACGGGAGCTGGCAAGGGTTCCTCGAGGAGATGTGCCAGCAGCTGCGGATAAAGTTGCTGCAGGAGTCCGAGCGTAAGAAATCAGAAGTGAAGTAACGAAATTCTATTCTGAGTCTCACGAAAACTAGAGGTTGTTAGAGTAAAGTGGAAAGTAAGGTAAATCAAACGAGGAGATGGCAGGAAATGCAGGTAAAGAAAACGGGCATTCCTACAGTAAGATTCAACCTGAACGCTGTCGCAGTACGTGTGATGCTGGCGATGGCGTTTCTATTTGTAACCCTCAGCGTCTCTGCGAGTCAGGCGGCAGAGATGGGACGCATCCAGGGAACCATTACCAACAAGGAAACCGGTGAGGCACTCATCGGCGCGGTCGTAATGATCGAAGGCACCAGCATGGGCGCCCAGGCAGACCTTGATGGTAAGTTCATCATCCTGAAGGTTCCGATGGGTACCTATGCGATAACCGCCGAGCTGGTCGGTTACCAGAAGGTGCGGATCACCGGCGTGGAGGTTCAGAAGGACGCATCGACGAAGCTCGATATCACGCTTGCCTCGGAAG